>NZ_SOAO01000004.1:0-427220 GCF_004364755.1 Rahnella sp. BIGb0236 | reverse complement strand
TCGACTTGCATGTGTTAGGCCTGCCGCCAGCGTTCAATCTGAGCCATGATCAAACTCTTCAATTAAAAGTTCGATTTGCTTCAACAAGTGAAGCGGTGCTCAAAGATTACTTCGTAATAATTCAACTAAATGAATTACTGCTTGGTCACTCTAAGACTTGATATTTTTTTGCCACCGAAGTGGCTGATATCGTCTTGTGAGTGCCCACACAGATTGTCTGATAAATTGTTAAAGAGCAGTGAGTTACGCGCTTTCGCTTGCTAACTCGAGGTGGCGTATATTACGCTTTCCTCATTCAGTGTCAACCGTTTATTTCATCCGGTCATCACTGTTTTTAATCTTTCCGACCCGGTTACTTCGTGATGTTGTTCACGTTGTTCCCTGTCGATGGAGCGGCATTATAGGGATCCGAATTTTTTGCACAAGCCTTTTTTCCAATAAAAGGATCGACTGCGTGTTTTTCGACCCTTTCGCGGAGATCTCACCCGATCCGCTGGTTTTGACACCGATCTCAGCGGGTCCAAATTGGTATTTCCTCTGACCCGAACTATATTGCCAAGGTTATAACTCACTTATGGGGTACTTACAGATGTCTGAGGCTTTACGTATTTATCAGGGATTAACACCCACATTGGGCGAAAGAGTCATGGTTGATCCCTCCAGTGTGGTCATTGGCGATGTGGATCTTGCGGATGATGTCAGCATCTGGCCGTTAGTTGTCATACGTGGTGATGTGAATAATGTCGTGATCGGCTGCAGAACCAATGTTCAGGATGGCAGTGTGCTACATGTGACCCATCAGTCACGACACAATCCCGAGGGCTATCCTCTAATTATTGGGGAAGATGTTACTGTCGGACATAAAGCAATGTTGCATGGCTGCACAATCGGAAATCGGGTTCTGGTCGGGATGGGATCCATTTTGCTGGACGGGGCGATTGTAGAAGATGATGTCATGATTGGTGCCGGTAGCCTGGTTCCACCGGGCAAGACGCTTGAAAGTGGCTACCTCTATTTAGGCAGCCCCGTTAAGCAGATACGGGAGCTGACCTCTGAAGAACTCGCAGGACTGACGTACTCTTCTAATAACTATGTGACATGGAAAGATCTCTATCTGTCGCAAGAACAATAAAGAAGTGCGTTGCCTGAACAGTAATGAATCCGGACTGTTCAGGCATTACCGGTTATCCCAGCAAATCTTCCTTTAGCTGTTCCAGCACAGGTTCTATCTCCGGCATCACGCCATGCCATAAATAGAAAGCATGAGCCGCCTGCCCCACCAGCATGCCCAATCCGTCGGCATAACGGGTTACCCCATTATTTATAGCCCACGCAATAAAAGGCGTTAATCCTGCCTGATAATACATATCGTAGACGCGAGTCCGGGCTGTCAGTACTTTTTCGGGGATCGCCGGGATCTCACCTTTGATACCCGATGCTGTGGCGTTAATAATCAGATCGAAAGATTCATCAGCCAGATCCACTAATGCTACCGCCCGGATGTCTCCTTTTTCTTCGAAAATATGGCTCAGTTGCTGCGCCCGTTCAAACGTCCGGTTTGTGACGATCACTGAACAGCCATAAGACAACAGAGGAAGGATCACCCCACGCGCGGCACCACCCGCACCGACCAGTAAAACCCGGTTGCCGTGCTGCAAAAGCGCCAGCCGCTCCAGATCACTCAGCATACCGATGCCATCCGTGTTATCCCCAAGCAGTCGCCCATCCTCACATATTTTGAGGGTGTTAACCGCTCCGGACAGCGCAGCACGTTCCGTCAGCTCATCAGATTGTGCAAAAGCACGCTCTTTGAAAGGGACAGTAATATTGGCACCACGCGCGCCGCCTTCAAAAAAGGATCGCAGCGTTTCTTCAAACGTTTCATGCGGAGCCAGAACCGTACCATAGGTGTGATCAATTCCCGTCTGGCTGGCAAACAGCGCATGAATACGCGGGGATTTACTATGGCCGATAGGATTCCCAAATACTGCAAAGGATGGCGTGACTTTCATTGTTTAGCCCTGACGAATAAGGTTGCCGGTAATGGCATCCCTGATTTCAGATGGATTGTCTCTTCCTCCCACATGGCCATTCAGCACCGGGAAAACATTGCCAAACTGGCGTCTGACCTCGTCGGAAAGTCGGCACGGCGGCTGGCCATTCAGATTGGCACTGGTGGACACCAGCGGTTTGCCAAACTTTTGGCAGAGTTCTTTTACCAGGGGATGATCGGTGACACGGACGGCCAGCGAGCTGAAACGGCCAGTTAACCAGTCTGGTGTCGATGGCTTCGCCGGCATCACCCAGGTGACCGGGCCGGGCCAGAATGACCAAATATGCTGAAGTTGCTGCTCAGTTAATGATGAGTCATCGATATAGGGAAGGAGTTGCTGGTAGCTGTCAGCAATCAGAATCAGTCCTTTATCTTTAGGCCGCTTTTTAAGTGCCAGAAGGGCCTCTACTGCTTGTTCACTGTCAGGATCACAACCCAGACCGAATACTGCTTCTGTCGGATACGCAATGACTTGTTGCCCGCGCAGCGCTTCAAGCACTGTGCTTAATGTATTTTCTGTTTCTTTATTCATCTTGTTCGTTATCTTTTATTTCGACGGCGTTACCGCACAATTTACTGGCACAGAATAACTTTATTCCCCGAGCCGTTTTCTTTTCCATCAATAAGGGGTAGTGGCAATGTTCGCACTCACCCGCCACCGGCTTATTGTTGATAGCAAACTGGCAATCCGGGTAACGGTCACAGGCGTGGAAAGCTTTACCAAAACGTGATTTTCGTTGTAGTAAATGACCTTTTCCACATTGCGGGCATCCGAGGCTGGTTTCTTCAGGTTTATCGATGGCTTCAATATGGTCACATTCAGGATACTGACTGCAGCCAATAAACATTCCATAGCGGCCCTGACGCAGCACTAAAGTAGATTCACATTTAGGGCATGCTTGTCCCTCCAGAATTTTCACAATATGACCATCTGCCTGTGATTTCAGGGGACGAATATATTGGCATTGTGGATAGGATGAACAACTGAGAAAAGGGCCGTGGCGACCACTACGGATCACCAAACCGGCCCCGCATTCTGGACAGGATCCATTTTGCTTCTCAGCAAAAAGTGCTGCTTTTGTCATAGGTTACGTTTTACCTGTTATCTCTTAATGGAGATAACCTTCATTAACTTCAAATAATAGCTCTTCCATTTGCTGATACGCACTTTCATATCCGGGAATATTAAACAGAACCATCAGCACGACCCATTTCAGATCCTCAAGATCAAATTCCTCAGTGTCCAGAGCCATAACACGATCGATAACCATCTCCCTGGTATCGAAATTCAATACTTTGATCTGTTCAAGGAACAACAGAAAACCACGACAACTGCAATCTATCCGACTTGTTTCCTCATCGGTGTAAACACGCAATGCTGAAGGATCAGAATCCAGCATATAAGATGGGGTTCCACCCTCTTGCATATCCGCAAGTTTTTCAAGCCAATTCAGCGCATTGTGAATATCGGCCCGGTGAAAACCAGCCTCGGTCAAGTCATCCGTTAACCTATCCTCGTCAACATTCATCTCCGCTTCGTTGTGAATGTAAGTTTCAAATAAGTACATTAGTACGTCGAACATGGCTTGCCCTCTTAATTCGGACATAGCCGCCGGATACAGCTGCGATCCATCCTGCTAACTCCAGCTCGAGTAGTTTACCTACCACTTCTGGCACAGGTTGGCCGGCACGTTCGGCGACGACGTCAACAGATGTCACCTCATATTCTACGTTAGCCAACACATCAGCAAATGGCAATTCAACTTCGCTATCTGATGCACAAATAATCGCCTCTGACGCCGTTAATCGTTTCGCCGGTGTCCGTTTATAAGACTCTGAAGACTGGATATTGGGAAACCACGTCAGCCCGCTTCCTATCTGTTCAGCGATATCATTGGGTGCCGTCACCAGATACGCCCCCTGCTGAATCAGCCAGTGCGTGCCTTCTGAGGTGGCACTTCCCAACGGGCCGGGTAACGCGAAAACTTCTCTTCCCTGTTCCAGCGCATAACGCGCGGTAATCAGTGACCCGCTGCGCAACGTTGCCTCAATCACAAGCACACCGGCACTTAACCCGCTAATCACACGGTTCCGCCGGGGGAAATGAGCAGCTAAAGGCGGAGCCGTTACCAGATGCTCAGAGACCAGAGCCCCTCCCTGCTCAAGGATATGGTCCGCAAGCTTTGCATGCTGGAGTGGATAACGGTTCAGCAGTCCGCTGCCCAGTACCGCAATCGTCTTCCCCTGAGCCTCTAATGTTGCCCTGTGGCTGATGCCATCAATCCCCATTGCCAGTCCGCTGGTGACGGTAAAACCGCTGCTGACAAGGCCACCGGCAAAAACCTGAGCATATTGTTCGCCGTAGTGCGTGAAATTTCGGCTACCCACCATTGCGATTTGCGCAGACTGGAGCAGGTCAGCGGTGCCTTCGACGAACAACATTAAAGGTGGGGAGGATATTTGTGCCAGCAGCGGCGGATACAACGCGCTGCCGAACGTCACCAGGTGGCGGTTGTCCCCTTCCAGCCATCGCAGAGATGCTGACACCCACTTTTGACTGAGATGCTGAAAGTCTGCGACCTGTTCGGCTGAAAGACCACAGACGGGTAACGCTGACGGGGAATACGTTCCGCGACAAAATAATGCCTGAACGATCTCAAGGGCATGTCTTGCACCGAGGCGTTTCACCGCAGATAAACGTATCCATACTTCCTGTAATGTCATTGTCCTTTCCCTTCTCAATGCCTTTCGGCGACTGATTCAATTGGCAGAGGATGCTGTCAATCGGGGCAGGAAATGTCTAGAATAGAGTCTATATATCTTCAATCAATTGAATAAAGATCCAGAAAAATATGTCCGTATTACAGATATTACATTTCCCAGACGAGCGGCTTCGCATAACTGCAAAACCGGTCAAAGAAGTTAACGCCGAAATCCAGCAGATCGTGGATGATATGTTTGAAACCATGTATGCAGAGGAAGGCATTGGTCTTGCTGCTACTCAGGTCGACATTCACCAACGGATCATCGTTATTGATGTCTCTGAAAATCGCGACGAGCGTCTGGTTCTCATCAACCCGGAATTGCTGGAAAAGAGCGGCGAAACGGGGATTGAAGAAGGCTGCCTGTCGATCCCGGATCAACGGGCGCTGGTGCCACGTGCGGAAAAAGTTAAAATTCGCGCACTTGACCGTGAAGGCAAATCCTTCGAACTGGAAGCTGATGACTTGCTGGCAATTTGTATCCAGCATGAAATGGATCATCTGGTGGGCAAATTGTTCGTGGATTATTTGTCTCCACTGAAACGTCAGCGTATTCGCCAGAAAATGGAAAAAATGGCCAAGCTGAACGCACGGGCTGACTAATATTCGTGTAACACAGGACACTGCTTTGCGAATCATATTTGCCGGTACTCCCGACTTTGCAGCGCGTCATCTCGACGCGCTTTTATCATCAGAACATCAGGTTGTCGGTGTTTTCACTCAGCCTGATCGCCCGGCTGGCCGCGGAAATAAACTCACCGCAAGCCCGGTAAAAGTTCTGGCTCAAACCCACGACATTCCTGTTTTCCAACCTAAATCGTTACGCCCTGAAGAAAACCAATCGCTGGTTTCCTCGTTAGAGGCTGATGTCATGGTTGTTGTTGCTTATGGTTTGATTTTACCTAAAGCAGTGCTGGATATGCCGAAACTGGGCTGCATCAATGTGCACGGCTCTTTGCTGCCGCGCTGGCGTGGCGCCGCGCCGATCCAACGTTCTTTGTGGGCTGGCGACGCCAAAACAGGCATCACGATCATGCAGATGGATGTCGGGCTTGATACCGGTGACATGTTGCATAAAGTCGAGTGTGACATCCTGCCCGAAGACACCAGCGCATCGCTTTATAACAAGCTGGCCGAACTTGGCCCGCAAGGCATGCTGGAAACTCTTGAGCAGTTGGCAAACGGTACCGCCAGACCGGAAGTTCAAAGCGAAGAACACGTCACTTACGCTGAAAAACTGAGCAAGGAAGAGGCCCGTTTAGACTGGAACTTATCCGCTGAACAACTCGAGCGTTGTATTCGCGCGTTTAATCCCTGGCCTGTCAGCTTTTTCATGATTGAAGAACAACCGGTTAAAGTCTGGCAGGCGGAATGTTTGTCAGAGAAAAGCAGTGCGGCTCCCGGAACCATTGTGTCTGCCAACAAAAAAGGCATTCAGATTGCGACGGCCGACGGGATCCTGAACATTACCCAGCTACAACCTTCGGGTAAAAAAGCGATGTCTGCACAAGACTTGCTGAACTCTCGTCGCGAATGGTTTACCGAAGGCACCTGTTTAGCCTGACCATAACGACTACGCCCGATATTTCGTCGGGCCTTATCTCTCTGATGATGCTGGCTCCGGTCAGCTTTTTTGACTATGAAAACAGCCTATAATCTCCGTAGCATTGCCGCCCAAGCCATCAGTCAGGTTCTGGACAAAGGTTTATCCTTGTCTACCGTGCTTCCTGGTCTGCAAAAAAATGTCTCAGAAAAAGATCGCGGACTCCTTCAGGAACTGTGTTTTGGTACGCTTCGGGTTCTTCCTCAGCTGGAATGGTGTTTGCAGCAACTGATGGCAAAACCTCTCACTGGTAAGCAAAGAACTTTGCATTACTTGCTGATGGTTGGCCTGTATCAGTTAATCCACACCCGTATTCCGGCGCATGCCGTTCTTGCTGAAACTGTGAACGGTGCCGTGGCACTGAAACGTCCTCAGCTTAAAGGCCTTATCAACGGTGTTTTACGTCAGTTTCAGCGACAGCAGGAAGAATTACTGCCCCGCATGGCCAACAATGACAGCCGTTATCTTCACCCAAGCTGGCTGCTTAACCGCCTGAAAAAAGCCTATCCAGCTGATTGGGAAGCGATTATTGAAGCAAACAATCAAAGGCCACCAATGTGGTTGCGCGTCAACAGAATGCACCATACCCGCGAAGAATACCTGCATCTGCTGAATGAAGCCCAGATTGAAGCCATGCCGCATCATGAGTACAGCGATGCATTAAGGCTGATGACACCTTGCCAGGTGAACCTGCTTCCTGGTTTTGCTGAAGGCTGGGTCACCGTACAGGATGCTTCGGCGCAGGGCAGTGTTGATCTGTTGGATCCGCAGAATGGCGAATTGATCCTCGATTTATGTTGTGCGCCTGGCGGTAAAACAACTCACATTCTGGAAGCTGCACCAAAAGCACATGTTCTCGCAATTGATGTGGATGAGCAGCGTTTGAAACGCGTTCATGAAAATCTGCAGCGCCTGAAACTGAGTGCAGAAGTGAAACAAGGTGATGGCCGTGAGCCGCAGGCGTGGGCCGGTGATCGCCTCTTCGATCGGATTTTGCTTGATGCCCCTTGCTCAGCGACCGGTGTTATTCGCCGACACCCTGATATCAAATGGCTGCGCCGGGACAGCGATATTGCCGAACTGGCGAAGCTTCAGAGAGAAATTCTTGAAGCTGTCTGGCCACGATTAAAAAGCCAGGGTGTCATGGTTTACGCCACCTGCTCAATTTTGCCAGATGAAAATTGCCAGCAAATCGCCGCGTTTCTGGCATCTCATCCGGAGGCAACGCTGGTTGAAACCGGAACGGCGGAAAAACCTGGCCGACAAAATCTTCCCCATGCTGAAGATGGCGATGGCTTCTATTACGCTAAACTCATCAAAAGCTGATCATCTTGTATTAGTGCTTTTTACGCAGGCTGATACCTTCGAGGCAAAGCAGAGAGTCATATGAAAATAATAATTCTCGGGGCCGGGCAGGTTGGCGGAACACTCGCCGAAAACCTGGTGGGTGAGAACAACGACATCACGGTTGTCGATACGAATACCGTCCGGCTGCGTCAGCTTCAGGATAAATTCGACCTGCGGGTCGTCCAGGGTCACGGTTCACATCCGCGCGTACTGCGAGAGGCCGGTGCGGAAGATGCCGATATGCTGGTCGCTGTGACCAATTCGGACGAAACCAATATGGTGGCGTGTCAGATCGCCTACTCGCTTTTTAATACCCCCAATCGTATTGCCCGCATTCGTTCAACCGAATACATCCGTGAATCCGAAAAGCTCTTCCATCCGGAAGCCGTGCCGATTGATCACCTGATTTCGCCAGAACAACTGGTGACGGATTACATCTACAAACTCATTGAGTATCCGGGTGCATTGCAGGTGGTGAATTTCGCTGAAGGGAAAGTCAGCATTGCCGCAGTAAAGGCCTACTACGGCGGGCCGTTAGTGGGCAACGCGCTGTCTTCAATGCGTGAGCATATGCCGCATATTGAAACCCGTGTAGCCGCGATTTTCCGTCAGGATCGTCCCATCCGTCCGCAGGGTTCTACCATCGTTGAGGCTGGTGACGAAGTTTTCTTTGTGGCCGCTTCTCAGCATATCCGTGCAGTCATGAGTGAGCTTCAGAGGCTGGAAAAGCCTTATAAGCGAATCATGATTGTAGGTGGCGGTAATGTCGGCGCGGGTCTGGCACAACGGCTGGAAAAAAACTACAGCGTAAAACTGATCGAACGTGATCAACAACGTGCCGCTGAGCTTGCGGAAATCCTGCAGGACACCATTGTTTTCTATGGCGATGCGTCCGATCAGGAACTGTTGGCCGAAGAGCATATTGAACAAGTCGATGTGTTCATTGCAATTACCAATGATGACGAAGCCAATATCATGTCGGCCATGCTTGCCAAGCGCATGGGTGCCAAAAAAGTCATGGTACTCATTCAGCGCAGCGCGTATGTCGATTTGGTTCAGGGCAGCGTTATCGATATAGCAATTTCACCCCAGCAGGCAACCATCTCTGCGTTGCTGGGACACGTCAGGAAAGCGGACATAGTCAGCGTTTCATCCCTGCGGCGTGGTGTCGCTGAAGCGATTGAAGCCATTGCACACGGTGACGAGACAACATCTAAAGTTGTTGGCCGTACTGTAGAGCAAATCAAACTGCCGCCCGGCACGACTATCGGGGCGATTGTCCGCGGAAATGACGTAATCATTGCTAACGGTACCAGCCGGATCCAACAAGGTGATCACGTGGTGATGTTCATCACCGACAAGAAATTTGTCAGGGATGTAGAGCGCCTGTTCCAGCCAAGCCCATTCTTCTTATAATTCGTGTGTCACTGTTAATCGGATTTAGCGTTAATCAGGCTTTGGGTAAGAACTTTTGTAGCGAAGACACCACAAATGGTCTTTACTTGGTTTGTTATATTTGATGAATTTGCCAAGGAGTATTTATGAGTTTTATGAAAGAGTTTCGTGAGTTTGCCATGCGTGGCAACGTGGTCGACCTGGCTGTCGGTGTTATCATCGGGGCCGCATTTGGCAAAATAGTATCGTCATTTGTCGCAGATATTATTATGCCGCCACTGGGTTTACTGATTGGTGGGGTCGATTTTAAGCAGTTTGCTTTCGTACTCAGGGATGCTCAGGGAGCAACACCCGCCGTAGTCATGCATTACGGGGTATTTATTCAGAATATTTTTGATTTCGTCATCGTCGCACTGGCTATATTCTGCGCAATTACCTTGATGAACAAAATGCGTCGTAAGCAGGAAGACAAACCCGCTGCACCACCAAAACCTACTGCGGAAGAAACTCTGTTAGCGGAAATTCGCGATTTACTGAAAGAACAGCAGACACCAAAACTGTAAGCCCTCTCTGCGAAGACTTTTTAGAAGGGCAGTGTTGAATACTCAAGCGAACACTCAACACTGCCCTCCAGATAACTCCCCTTGCCATTTTTTTCTTTGCGCCGATAACTCCCTTTCCCCTTCTGATTTTTCTCAACTCTCTGTTTAAACAGCGGGTCATGAAGAAGTGCCTGCAATGCGTTATCCTGAATAGTGCCTTTCTGGTGCTTATAGTGGGACATATAACCTCGATTATTGTCATACATGTTGAACAAAATACGCGCACATCATACTGCGATAATTATTACTGTGAAAGCGGTTTATAAACAGGTGCGAAGGCTCATGCAACTTTTCCAGCACCATCTTCCAGTGCTTCCAAAATAGAACAACTTACACTGGTATGCGCGGAGCCGCAGCAGGCGGCACTGAGTCTCTGCAACGATTCGCGCATCTGATTAAGCTCTTTTAATTTCAACTCAACCTCGGCAAGTCTTTCATCTACGATGGATTTTGATTCCTGACAGGTGTGATGCAGAGGATCGATCCGAATCGAAAGTAACTCCTTAATCGCATCGAGTGTAAAACCCGTCGATTTGGCATAGCGAATAAATCGTAACCGCTGCACATCACTGTCGTCATATTGACGGTAACCCGAGGGATTACGTGTCCCCGCACTCATCATCCCCTGCTTTTCGTAGTAGCGGACGGTATCTGTGGATACATTTGCCAGGCTGGCAAGCTCACCAATTTTATACATGTCTATTTACCTTTGAATTTATCTATCAGTGCATTTTCGTAATGCCCGTGAAGGAAATCAGTATTCATTCCGGCTTGCTGTAAACGTAACTGCAAGACTTTCAGTCGCTTTTCAGTGGGCGCAAAGTTCGGGTCATCACTGCCTAATGTTTGCAGCAAATGATCCAGTTCGATTGCTTCCTTTCGATCCTGTAATTCCGGGGGTAAGTAACCCGCATTTTTGAGGATACGATAGGAGGTTCTGAGCTCATCCGGAACAGCGCTGTCATCATCCAGAACAAGGGGTTGTCCGCTTCCGGGCAGATTATCAAACTCGCCCTTTTCCTGAGCATCTTTGATGTGCTTTTCAACCCATTGATCAATCAAAAACATGATTTTCCTCTACTCATCAGAACGAATCATTGTGAATCATAGTCTCTGACTGACTGGCTTAAAAGAGGAAGAAACACAGGACAAATATTGCGGTAAGAAAAAGAAGTGGGGCACTAAAATTCAGATGTAAAAAAACCGGGCAAAAGCCCGGTTTTTTCATGCATCTACAGATTATTCAGCAGTTGCTACTTCTGCTTTTGACTCTGCACGATCAACGAGCTCGATGTATGCCATCGGCGCATTGTCGCCTGCACGGAAGCCACACTTAAGAATACGAGTGTAACCACCGGCACGGCTCGCGAAACGCGGGCCCAGTTCATTAAACAGTTTTGCCACGATCTCGTTATCACGAGTACGGGCGAATGCCAGACGACGATTTGCAACGTTGTCGGTCTTGGCAAGAGTAATCAGCGGCTCAACAACGCGACGCAGCTCTTTCGCTTTCGGCAGGGTCGTCTTGATGATCTCATGACGAACCAAAGAGCCGGCCATGTTACGGAACATAGCCTGTCGGTGGCTGCTGTTACGGTTCAGTTGACGACCACTCTTACGATGGCGCATGACCTTATCCTTCTCAGTAAAACCTTAACCTGTGATCCGGTTACTCGTCAGCAATACTTGCTGGTGGCCAGTTTTCCAGGCGCATGCCCAGAGACAAACCACGGGACGCAAGTACGTCTTTGATCTCAGTAAGAGATTTTTTACCCAGGTTAGGTGTTTTAAGTAACTCAACCTCGGTACGCTGTACCAGATCACCGATGTAGTGGATTGCTTCTGCCTTAAGGCAGTTAGCAGAGCGGACAGTCAATTCCAGATCGTCAACAGGGCGCAGCAGGATTGGATCGAATTCCGGCTTCTCTTCTTTGACTTCCGGTTGACGTACATCACGTAAATCAACGAAAGCTTCAAGTTGTTCAGCAAGAATGGTCGCCGCACGACGGATCGCCTCTTCAGGATCGATCGTACCGTTGGTTTCCATTTCGATAACCAGCTTGTCCAAATCAGTACGCTGTTCTACACGCGCTGCTTCAACATTGTAGGCAATACGCTCTACAGGGCTGTAGCATGCATCTACTAACAGACGACCAATTGGGCGCTCATCTTCTTCCGAATGAATTCGGGCAGACGCCGGCACATAACCACGACCGCGCTGAACTTTGATACGCATGCTGATAGCAGCGTTCTCATCGGTCAGGTGGCAGATGACATGTTGCGGCTTGACGATTTCGACATCACCATCATGGGTAATGTCGGCTGCAGTCACAGGGCCAATGCCAGACTTATTCAGGGTAAGAATAACTTCATCTTTCCCTTGAACTCTCACCGCCAGCCCTTTCAGGTTGAGCAGGATCTCCAGGATATCTTCCTGTACGCCTTCTTTGGTGCTGTACTCATGCAGTACACCATCAATCTCAACCTCGGTCACCGCGCAACCCGGCATGGATGAAAGCAGAATACGGCGCAGTGCGTTGCCTAAAGTATGGCCAAAGCCACGTTCTAAAGGCTCAAGGGTCACCTTGGCGTGCGTCGAACTGACTTGCTCGATATCTACCAGGCGCGGTTTTAGAAACTCTGTCACAGAACCCTGCATTGTGTCCTCTCTTTGGTACTAAGCTTTACTTGGAGTAAAGCTCGACGATCAGGTGTTCGTTAATGTCGGAAGACAGATCAGTACGTTCAGGCATACGCTTGAACACACCTTCCATCTTAGCAGCATCAACTTCAAGCCAAGTCGGCTTTTCACGCTGTTCAGCCAACTCCAAAGCGGCCTTCACGCGAGATTGCTTTTTAGCTTTCTCACGGATGCTGACAACGTCATTCGGAGATACCTGATAAGAAGCGATGTTAACAACGCGACCGTTTACCATGATAGCTTTGTGGCTAACTAACTGGCGGGATTCCGCACGAGTAGCGCCGAAGCCCATACGATAAACTACGTTGTCCAAACGACCTTCAAGCAGTTGCAACAGGTTTGCACCGGTGTTGCCTTTCAGGCGTGCTGCTTCTTTGTAATAGTTACGGAACTGACGCTCCAGAACACCGTAGATACGGCGAACTTTTTGCTTTTCACGTAACTGTACACCATAGTCAGACAGACGCGGTTTACGCGCACCATGCTGACCAGGAGCTTGTTCAATTTTACACTTGGTATCGATCGCGCGAACGCCAGATTTAAGGAATAAATCTGTGCCCTCACGACGGCTAAGCTTGAGCTTAGGACCCAAATATCTTGCCATTTTCTCTCTCCAACAAACCTAAAAGCAGCGTTATACGCGACGCTTTTTCGGCGGACGACAACCGTTATGAGGGATAGGAGTCACATCAGTAATATTAGTGATGCGGAAACCAGCCGCGTTTAATGCGCGGATAGTAGACTCACGACCAGGACCAGGTCCTTTAACCATAACTTCCAGATTCTTGATACCGTATTCTTTCACTGCGTCAGCGCAGCGCTCTGCTGCAACCTGAGCTGCGAACGGAGTGGATTTACGAGAACCACGGAAACCGGAACCACCAGCTGTTGCCCAACCCAAAGCATTACCCTGACGATCGGTAATGGTAACAATGGTGTTGTTGAAAGAAGCATGGATATGAGCCACGCCGTCAGAGACTTGTTTTCTTACACGTTTACGTGTACGAACAGGTGCCTTTGCCATTTATTCAATCACCCCGATTATTTCTTGATCGGTTTACGCGGACCCTTACGGGTACGTGCGTTAGTCTTGGTACGCTGACCGCGTACTGGAAGACCACGACGATGACGCAAACCACGATAAGTTCCAAGGTCCATAAGACGCTTGATGCTCAGGGTGACTTCACGACGCAGATCACCTTCAACAATGAACTTGGCAACTTCGTCACGCAGTTTTTCGATTTGCTCTTCAGACAGCTCACTGATCTTAACATTTTCAGCAATACCTGATGCAGCACAGATAGACTGTGAGCGGGTTTTGCCGATGCCGTAGATCGAAGTTAATGCGATCACGGTATGTTTCTGATCAGGAATGTTAATGCCTGCTATACGGGCCACTATGCACTCCTACTATTTATATACGGCAATACCATTCTGAAAAGCCCGTTTTCAGGATACTCAAATAGTATTGCTGCTTACATACAAAAGATTGGCTGGCTAATCTAGCCAGCTCAACCCAACTTTGCAAGAAAAATATGCGAGATAATCAGCCTTGACGCTGTTTATGCTTCGGTTCTGCGCTGCAGATTACGCGAACGATACCGTTACGCTTAACAATTTTGCAGTTACGACATAATTTCTTGACGGAAGCACGAACTTTCATTTTTACTCTCCGTAACTTCGCAAACTCACCAGATTAGCGGTTATAGCCTTTCAGGTTTGCTTTCTTCAATGCAGACTCGTACTGACTTGACATCATCAGAGTTTGCACTTGAGCCATAAAGTCCATGATAACGACGACTACGATCAGTAGAGAAGTACCACCAAAGTAGAATGGAACTTTCATCGCGTCACGCATGAACTCCGGGATAAGGCAGATGAAAGTAATATACATCGCACCAATTAAGGTTAAACGAGTCATCACTTTATCAATGTACTTCGCCGTTTGCTCTCCCGGACGAATTCCTGGTACAAATGCACCGGACTTCTTCAGGTTATCTGCTGTCTCACGCGGGTTGAACACCAACGCAGTATAAAAGAAACAGAAGAAGATGATTGCAGTCGCATAGAGTAACACATAAAGCGGTTGCCCAGGCTGCAAATACAGCGAAATCGTAGTCAGCCAGTTCCAACCAGTCCCGCCCCCAAACCATGATGCAATCGTGGCAGGGAACAGAATAATGCTGGAAGCGAAGATTGCTGGGATAACCCCGGCCATATTCACTTTCAACGGTAAGTGCGTGCTCTGTGCTGCATAGACACGACGACCTTGTTGGCGTTTAGCATAGTTAACGACGATACGACGTTGACCACGTTCAACAAACACCACAAAGAAAGTCACTGCAAACACTAAAACTGCAACCAACAGCAACAGGAGGAAGTGCAGGTCGCCTTGCCGAGCTTGTTCGATAGTATGGGCGATTGCTGGCGGGAGACCCGCTACGATACCTGCAAAGATAATGATTGAAATACCGTTACCGATACCTCGTTCAGTAATTTGCTCACCCAGCCACATCAGGAACATTGTCCCGGTCACTAAGCTCACAACTGCAGTAAAGTAGAACGCAAAGCCTGGATTTAACACCAGACCTTGCATACCAGGCATGTTCGGCAGACCGGTAGCAATACCGATCGACTGAAACACTGCCAATACCAGCGTACCGTAACGGGTGTACTGACTAATCTTACGACGGCCAGCCTCCCCTTCTTTCTTTATTTCTGCTAACGCTGGATGAACCACGGTTAACAGCTGGATAATGATCGATGCAGAAATGTACGGCATGATCCCCAGAGCAAAGATTGAAGCACGGCTAAGGGCACCACCAGAGAACATGTTAAACATTTCAATGATGGTACCTCTTTGCTGCTCGAGCAATTTGGCAAGTACAGCGGCATCAATACCAGGGATCGGAATAAAAGAGCCGATACGGAAAACAATCAGCGCACCGATAACAAACAAAAGTCTGCGCTTCAGTTCGCCTAGTCCACCCTTGGCACTTTGAAAATCTAATCCCGGTTGCTTAGCCATCTGCTACTTATTCCTCAATTTTACCGCCAGCAGCTTCGATAGCAACACGAGCGCCTTTGGTGACACGCAAACCACGCAGAGTTACCGCACGACCAACTTCGCCAGAAAGGATTACTTTCGCGAACTCGATCTGGATACCAACTACGTTAGCGGCTTTCAGCGCGTTCAGGTCGATCACGTCGCCTTCCACCAGAGCCAGTTCAGACAGACGAACTTCTGCCGTGATCATAGCTTTGCGGGAGGTGAAGCCGAATTTCGGCAAACGACGATATAAAGGCATCTGACCACCTTCAAAACCACGACGTACGCCACCACCAGAACGTGAGTTCTGACCTTTGTGACCACGACCGCCGGTTTTACCCAGGCCAGAACCAATACCACGACCTACACGCCTTGGCGCTTGTTTGGCACCATCAGCCGGAGACAGAGTATTTAAACGCATCTCTTACTCCTCAACCTTAACCATGTAGGAAACCAGGTTGATCATACCGCGTACAGCAGGAGTATCCTCGCGCTCAACGGTGTGACCAATACGACGCAGACCCAGGCCCAGCAGAGTAGCTTTATGCTTCGGCAGACGGCCAATGGAACTGCGAGTTTGTGTAACTTTAATAGTCTTTGCCATGGTTAATTACCCCAGAATTTCTTCAACGGATTTACCACGCTTGGCAGCGACCATTTGTGGGGATTTCATATTTGCCAAAGCATCGATAGTTGCACGAACCACGTTGATCGGGTTGGTGGAACCATAAGCTTTAGCCAATACGTTATGAACCCCTGCAACTTCCAGGACGGCGCGCATTGCACCACCGGCGATAATACCGGTACCTTCGGAAGCCGGCTGCATGAACACACGGGAACCCGTATGAGCACCTTTAACAGGATGCTGCAGGGTGCCGCTATTCAGCGCGACATTCATCATGTTGCGACGGGCTTTTTCCATCGCTTTCTGGATCGCTGCCGGAACTTCGCGTGCTTTGCCGTAGCCAAAACCAACGCGACCGTTACCATCACCAACTACTGTCAGTGCGGTAAAGCTGAAGATACGGCCACCTTTTACGGTTTTAGATACGCGGTTTACCGCGATCAGCTTTTCCTGCAGTTCGCCAGCTTGTTTTTCGATGTGAGCCATCTTAAACCTCTTCCTTAGAACTGAAGGCCAGCTTCACGGGCAGCATCTGCCAGTGCCTGGACTCGACCATGATATTGGAAACCGGAACGGTCAAAGGATACTTTCGTGATCCCTTTTTCCAATGCGCGTTCTGCGATAGCTTTACCTACAGCAGTGGCAGCATCTTTGTTGCCGGTATACTTCAGTTGCTCAGTGATAGTTTTTTCTACAGTAGATGCAGCAACTATTACTTCAGAACCGTTTGGTGCGATGACCTGTGCGTAAATATGACGCGGGGTACGATGTACCACCAGACGAGTCGCACCCAATTCTTTGAGCTTGCGGCGTGCGCGGGTCGCACGACGGATACGAGCAGATTTCTTATCCATAGTGTTACCTTACTTCTTCTTAGCCTCTTTGGTACGCACGACTTCGTCGGCGTAACGGACACCCTTACCTTTATAAGGCTCAGGACGACGGTAGGCACGTAAATCTGCAGCAACCTGACCGATTACCTGCTTATCAGCGCCTTTCAGCACGATTTCAGTTTGGGTCGGACATTCTGCAGTAATGCCTGCCGGCAGTTGGTGATCGACCGGGTGAGAGAAGCCTAAGGCTAAATTCACCACGTTGCCTTTAACAGCAGCACGATAACCAACACCTACCAGTTGAAGCTTTTTAGTGAAGCCGTCGGTAACACCTACAACCATAGAGTTCAACAGTGCACGAGTGGTACCCGCTTGGGCCCAACCGTCTACAGCGCCTTCGCGTGGAGCGAAAGTCAGTGTATTTTCTTCCTGTTTAACTACAACAGCGTCATGGATAGTACGTGACAGCTCGCCGTTTTTACCCTTAATCGAAATAACCTGACCGTTGAGTTTTACCTCTACGCCGGCAGGAATGACGACGGGTGCTTTTGCAACACGAGACATTCTTTCCTCCCAATTAAGCTACGTAGCAGATAATCTCGCCACCAAGACCAGCCTGGCGAGCTGCACGATCGGTCATAACACCTTTAGAGGTAGAAATAACAGCGATACCCATACCGGCCATAACTTTTGGCAGCTCATCTTTTTTCTTGTAGATGCGCAGACCTGGACGGCTGATACGTTGAATGCTTTCTACCACTGCCTTGCCCTGGAAGTACTTCAGTACTAATTCCAGTTCAGGTTTGGCGTCGCCTTCGATTTTAAATTCTTCAATATAGCCTTCTTCCTTCAGCACGTTGGCAATAGCCACTTTCAGCTTGGAGGAAGGCATGGTGACCGCAACTTTGTTCGCGGCTTGACCGTTACGGATACGGGTCAGCATATCCGCGATCGGATCTTGCATGCTCATCTGTCTTTACTCCCGTGATTCAATTGGTGACAATTACCAGCTAGCCTTCTTAAGACCCGGAATTTCTCCGCGCATAGCGGCTTCACGGACCTTAATACGGCTCAACCCGAACTTCCGCAGGAAAGCATGCGGACGACCAGTTTGACGGCAGCGGTTACGCTGACGAGACGGGCTGGAATCACGCGGCAGAGACTGCAGCTTAAGAACTGCATCCCAACGATCTTCGTCGGATGAGTTCACACCAGAGATAATAGCTTTCAATTCCTCGCGTTTAGCGCGGTATTTATCAGCCAGTTTTACGCGAACGACTTCGCGTGCTTTCATGGATTGCTTAGCCATTAGTAACCCTGCCTTACTTGCGGAACGGGAAGTTAAAGGCTGTCAGCAATGCACGGCCTTCATCATCGGATTTCGCAGTAGTGGTGATAGTAATATCTAAACCACGAACGCGATCGACTTTATCATAATCGATTTCCGGGAAGATGATCTGTTCACGCACGCCCATGCTGTAGTTACCACGACCATCGAAAGACTTAGCAGACAAGCCGCGGAAGTCACGAATACGTGGAACAGCAATGGAGACCAGACGCTCAAAGAACTCCCACATGCGTTCGCCGCGGAGGGTTACTTTACAGCCGATCGGATAGCCCTGACGGATTTTGAAGCCTGCAACTGATTTGCGTGCTTTGGTGATCAGCGGTTTTTGACCGGAGATTGCTGCCAGGTCAGCTGCTGCGTTATCCAGCAGTTTCTTGTCAGCGATCGCTTCACCAACACCCATGTTCAGGGTGATCTTCTCGACCCGAGGGACTTGCATGACAGAATTGTAACCAAACTCAGCCATGAGTTTTTTTACGACATCGTCTTTGTAGTAATCATGCAGTTTCGCCATCGTACTACTCCAAATTACTTGATAGTTTCGCTGTTAGATTTGAAGAAACGGACTTTTTTGCCGTCTTCGAATCTAAAGCCTACACGGTCCGCCTTGCCAGTTGCCGTGTTGAAGAGAGCAACGTTAGAAACCGGAATTGCAGCTTCTTTTTCAACGATGCCACCTGGTTGGTTCAGGGCCGGTACAGGCTTCTGATGTTTCTTAACCAGGTTGATACCTTCAACAATGACCTTGCCAGAAGACAGGACATTTTTTACTTTACCGCGCTTACCTTTATCTTTACCGGTAAGCAGGATAACTTCGTCATCGCGACGGATTTTCGCTGCCATGGTTCGCTCCTTAGAGTACTTCTGGTGCCAGAGAGATAATTTTCATGAACTTCTCATTACGCAGTTCACGAGTTACCGGCCCAAAAATACGCGTGCCGATTGGCTGCTCGCTGTTATTGTTTAAAATAACGCATGCATTACCATCGAAGCGAATGACAGAACCGTCCGGGCGACGAACACCCTTCTTGGTGCGCACCACTACCGCCTTCAGCACATCGCCTTTCTTCACCTTACCGCGAGGAATTGCTTCCTTGATGGTAATTTTGATGATGTCGCCGACGCCTGCGTAGCGACGGTGCGAGCCACCTAGAACCTTGATACACATTACGCGACGTGCACCGGAGTTGTCGGCCACGGTCAGCATAGTCTGTTCTTGGATCATGTTAGTGCTCCGCTAATGTCAACTACAACTTTAGGACCCAGGATAGGTCGTTAAGAAATCCCCACAATATGAGGGCGCGGCATTATAACACCGGTTCCCGATTATGGGTAGAAAAAATAAACGGCCCACGTTCATGAGCCGTTTATCTATTTTTGAGAGGCGCTACTGTATTACAGAATCGCTTTCTCTACAACGCGAACCAAGGTCCAAGACTTAGTCTTAGACAGTGGACGGCATTCGCTGATTTCCACAACGTCGCCGATACCACATTCATTGTTCTCGTCATGTACGTGCAATTTGGTCGTACGTTTGATGAATTTACCGTAAATCGGGTGTTTCACCACACGTTCAATCGCAACAACAATGGATTTTTCCATTTTGTCACTGATTACACGACCCTGCAGAGTACGGATCTTGTCAGTCATTACGCACCCGCCTTTTCAGTCAGTAAAGTTTTCACACGTGCAACATCACGACGCACTTGCTTCAACAGGTGTGTTTGCTGCAACTGACCGCTTGCCGTTTGCATGCGCAGGTTAAACTGCTCACGCAAAAGGTTCAGCAACTCAGTGTTCAGCTCTTCCACGCTTTTTTCGCGCAGCTCTTGTGCTTTCATTACATCACCGTCTTAGTTACAAAGGTGGTTTTGATAGGCAGTTTGGCTGCTGCCAGCTGGAAGGCTTCACGAGCCAGCTCTTCAGGCACACCGTCCATTTCGTACAGGACTTTACCAGGCTGGATCAAAGCAACCCAATACTCTACGTTGCCTTTACCTTTACCCATACGAACTTCGAGCGGTTTCTCGGTGATCGGTTTGTCCGGGAATACTCGGATCCAGATCTTACCTTGACGCTTAACTGCACGGGTCATCGCACGACGTGCTGCTTCAATTTGACGAGCAGTCAGACGACCACGGCCAACAGCTTTCAGACCGTAAGTGCCGAAGCTCACATCCGTACCTTGCGCAAGACCACGGTTGCGGCCCTTGTGCACCTTACGGAATTTTGTACGCTTTGGTTGTAACATCAGCGACTCTCCTTACTTGCGGCCTTTACGCTGCTGCTTTTTAGGTTGAGCAGCCGGTTCCGGTTGTTCAACTGCAGCCATACCACCCAGGATCTCACCTTTGAAGATCCATACCTTAACGCCGATTACACCGTAAGTGGTGTGCGCTTCAGATGTGTTGTAATCGATATCCGCACGCAGAGTGTGCAACGGAACACGACCTTCACGGTACCATTCAGTACGCGCGATTTCAGCACCGCCAAGACGGCCGCTTACTTCAACTTTGATACCTTTAGCGCCAAGACGCATTGCGTTCTGTACTGCACGCTTCATAGCACGACGGAACATAACACGACGTTCCAGCTGTGAAGTGATGCTGTCAGCAACCAATTTTGCGTCCAGTTCCGGTTTACGGACTTCGGCGATGTTAATCTGCGCAGGAACGCCAGCGATATCCGCTACGACCTTACGCAGTTTTTCGACATCTTCGCCTTTCTTGCCGATAACGATGCCAGGACGAGCTGTGTGAATAGTCACACGGATGCTCTTCGCTGGACGCTCGATAACGATGCGAGAAACGGAAGCTTTCGCCAATTCCTTAGTCAGGAACTGACGAACTTTAAAGTCGCCGTCCAGGTTGTCAGCGAAATCTTTGGTATTTGCATACCAAGTAGAGTTCCAAGGTTTGACAATACCCAGTCGAATACCATTAGGATGTACTTTCTGACCCATTGCTAGTCTCCAGAGTCTCAGCGATCGGACACAACCACAGTAATGTGGCTGGTGCGCTTCAGAATGCGATCTGCACGACCTTTAGCACGCGGCATAATGCGCTTCATGCTTGGGCCTTCGTCTACGAAAATCTTCGTGACTTTCAGATCATCGATGTCAGCGCCATCGTTGTGTTCTGCGTTAGCAATGGCAGACTCCAGTACCTTCTTAACCAGACCAGCAGCTTTCTTGTTGGTGTAGGCCAGAGTTTCCAGAGCTTGCGACACTTTCTTACCGCGAATCAGGTCAGCAACAAGGCGAACCTTCTGAGCAGAAGAACGAGCGTGGCGATGTTTAGCGATAGTTTCCATCTCTTCCTCCTACCTTAGCGCTTTTTAGCTTTTTTATCAGCCGCATGGCCGCGATAAGTACGAGTCGGCGCGAATTCACCCAGTTTGTGACCGACCATTTCGTCGGAAACAAATACTGGTACGTGCTGACGACCATTATGGACAGCGATGGTCAAACCGATCATGTTAGGAAAGATCGTTGAACGACGGGACCAAGTGCGCAAAGGCTTCTTGTCACCGCTTTCCACCGCTTTCTCTACCTTCTTCAGCAAGTGCAGGTCAATAAAAGGACCTTTCTTGAGAGAACGTGGCATGGCTTATCCTCTAATTATTTTTTGCTACGGCGACGTACAATGAATTTATCAGTACGCTTGTTGCTACGGGTCTTCTTACCTTTGGTTTGAACGCCCCACGGAGTTACCGGGTGCTTACCAAAGTTACGACCTTCACCACCACCGTGTGGGTGATCGACTGGGTTCATCGCAGTACCGCGAACGGTAGGACGAATACCACGCCAACGAGCAGCACCTGCTTTACCCAGAACGCGAAGCATGTGTTCAGAGTTACCGACTTCACCTAAGGTGGCGCGGCAATCGATCTGAACTTTACGCATTTCGCCAGAGCGCAGACGCAGAGTTACGTAGGAACCGTCACGAGCAACGATCTGAACGTAGGCACCGGCTGAACGAGCCATCTGGCCGCCTTTACCTGGTTTCATTTCTACGTTGTGAACCGTTGAACCTACTGGGATGTTGCGCATAGGCAGGGCGTTACCTGTCTTGATTGCAGCATCAACACCAGATTGGATCTGGTCACCCACTTTCAGGCCTTTCGGCGCCAGGATATAACGGCGTTCGCCGTCTTTGTACAGAACCAGCGCGATGTTCGCGGAACGGTTCGGATCGTACTCCAGACGCTCAACCACTGCAGCGATACCATCTTTGTTGCGTTTGAAGTCAACCAGACGATAATGCTGTTTGTGGCCACCACCGATATGACGGGTGGTGATACGGCCATTGTTGTTACGGCCACCGCTTTTGCTCAGTTTTTCAAGCAGCGGAGCATAAGGTTTACCCTTGTGCAGCTCAGGGTTAACCACTTTAACAACGTGGCGACGACCCGGAGATGTAGGTTTACATTTAACAATTGCCATTGTTCTTACTCCTCCGACTTACTCAGCGCCGCTGATGAAGTCCAGATTCTGGCCTTCTTTCAGGGTTACGTAAGCTTTTTTCCAGTCGCTACGACGACCAACACGCTGACCGTGACGTTTAACTTTGCCTTTAACCAGCAAGGTGTTCACATCTTCGACTTCGACTTCAAACAGTTTCGAAACCGCAGCTTTGATTTCCGCTTTAGTCGCGTCTTTGGCAACTTTGAGAACGATGGTGTTGTTCTTTTCCATCGCAGTAGACGCTTTTTCAGAAACGTGCGGCGCGCGCAGCACTTTCAGCAGACGTTCTTCACGAATCATGCCAGCATCTCCTCAACTTGCTTCACAGCGTCAGCAGTCATAACTACTTTGTCGAAGGCGATCAGGCTTACTGGATCGATACCTGCTACATCACGAACGTCAACCTTGTACAGGTTACGTGCGGCCAGGAACAGATTCTCGTCGACTTCGCCAGTTACAATCAGCACGTCTTCCAGAGCCATGTCTTTCAGTTTCTGTGCCAGCAGCTTAGTTTTAGGCGCTTCTACAGAGAACGTCTCGACAACGATCAAACGATCTTGACGTACCAGTTCGGACAGGATGCTTTTCAGCGCGCCGCGGTACATCTTTTTATTTACTTTTTGACTGTGGTCCTGTGGCTTTGCAGCGAAGGTTACACCACCGGAACGCCAGATCGGGCTCTTTACAGAACCTGAACGCGCACGGCCAGTACCTTTCTGACGCCAAGGTTTTTTACCGGAACCGGTTACTTCAGCACGGGTCTTCTGAGCGCGAGTACCTTGACGGGCACCTGCTGCATAAGCAACAACGACCTGGTGTACCAGCGCTTCATTGAAATCACGCCCGAAGGTAGTTTCGGAAACAGTCAGCGCGCTCTGCGCGTCTTTCACTACTAATTCCATTCCTATCTCCTCGACGTTAAGCCTTAACAGCAGGTTTAACGATCAGGTTGCCACCGGTAGCACCCGGAACAGCACCCTTGACCAGCAGCAGGTTGCGCTCAGCGTCAACACGTACTACGTCCAGGCTTTGAACGGTTACACGCTCGTTACCCAGTTGGCCTGCCATTTTCTTGCCTTTGAACACTTTGCCCGGAGTCTGGTTCTGACCGATAGAACCCGGAACACGGTGAGACAAGGAGTTACCGTGGGTAGCGTCTTGGGTACGGAAATTCCAGCGCTTAACTGTGCCAGCAAAACCTTTACCTTTAGAAGTACCGGTAACATCAACTTTCTTAACGTCTGCGAAAATTTCAACGCTAATGTTCTGACCTGCAGTGAACTCTTCACCTTCTGCAAGGCGGAATTCCCACAGACCGCGGCCAGCTTCTACGCCAGCTTTAGCGAAGTGACCCGCTTCTGGTTTGGTTACACGGTTAGCTTTTTTGCTACCAGTAGTAACCTGCACAGCGCGGTAACCGTCGTTGTCCAGGTCTTTGACCTGAGTAACGCGGTTTGCTTCAATTTCGATAACGGTTACAGGGATAGAAACGCCATCTTCAGTGAAGATACGAGTCATACCCACTTTCTTACCGACTAAACCAATCATTGTTTCAACCTCTCAATCGCTCAATGACCCTGATTAACCCAGGCTGATCTGCACGTCTACACCAGCAGCCAGATCCAGACGCATCAGAGCATCAACGGTTTTCTCGGTTGGCTCAACGATGTCAACCAGACGCTTGTGAGTGCGAATCTCATACTGATCGCGCGCATCTTTATTGACGTGCGGAGAAATCAGAATGGTAAAGCGCTCTTTGCGGGTCGGC
Source organism: Rahnella sp. BIGb0236 (assembly GCF_004364755.1). Lineage (NCBI taxonomy): Bacteria > Pseudomonadati > Pseudomonadota > Gammaproteobacteria > Enterobacterales > Yersiniaceae > Rahnella > Rahnella sp. BIGb0236. The sequence continues at coordinate 402,669 of NZ_SOAO01000004.1, read as the reverse complement.
AGCGGGATTGGACCACGAACTTGCGCACCAGTGCGCTTCGCAGTCTCAACGATTTCCGCAGTTGATTGATCGATCAGACGATGATCAAACGCTTTCAGGCGGATACGGATTCTTTGGTTCTGCATGAGACCAGAGCTCCAATTATTTTAAACGTAAATGATTACTCCTCAAACCCATTTCGATTGATGGGAGAGTGTAATCGTTCTTCACATAACCCCCATATCGGGAGTATTGTTGACCGGCAAGTAAACTTATCGGCCAGCTGATTCTCAATGAATCAGACCTACCAAGATTAGGTAAGCCCGCGCATTATACTTAAACACCAGCAAGAAGCAATCCGAACCACAAAGAAAATGCTTTTATTTTGCGCTCTTCTCTTCTTGTTGCTGTTCCTGCATTGCCTTATTCAACCAGTCCTGCAATGGCATGTCCGGGCTCTTTTCTTCTAACGCCATGTTTTGACTGTCATCACTTTCATCTGCCGCGGCGTCTTCAGGAACTTCATTTTCCATAGTTGACGTTTCTGCCGGGTCTTCAGCCTCAGCGGGCATTTCATCTTCAGGCGTTGCATTGTCATCTATAGAGGCGGTTTGGTTCACTGCCGGCAGCGTCCTGTTCTTATAGATATAGTGCAAAGGGGATTGTTTATACGGAAGGCGGGAGACTTCGCTGACGGCTACCCGATGGCTTTTCCAGTTGAGGTAAGTCAGGTGGAGATAGGAACCCGCCAGCCCGCCCAGAACCAAACAAATGCTACTAAACACCAGGCAGTAAAAACTTTTCCTGAGCGAACGACGGACAGCTACCTTCACCTTTTGTTTGTTCAAGTGGCTTGTGTAAGCCGATAAGTGGATGTTTTGCATTTTTAACCTAGAGATCTTCTTTTGTAATCAGCCCAGGCATGTTGCCGGTACGTTTAGCGATTTGCATCAGGGTGCCTTTACCTACCCTTCCATCAACAACCAGATCTTCCCGTTGCTGGAATGTTTTGATTTTTCCGATCAAATCGTTATCCCACCGCCCCGTTTTACTGAATGGCAGGTTAAGTATCTTGCTGAGGGTCATATCCAGCCAGGCGGTATCCGCTTCGGAGCTGGTATTGTTGATGACGCTCTTCCCGCTCGGTGTCTGGGGTATTAACTGGATATATTCGCCGGCCCACACGCTATCGAACCAGCTGCGCTGGACCGTCCACGTATCGCCTTTAATGAGAATATCTAACGACTCATCTGTCACTTTCACCACGGTAGCGTAAACAGTCTGCCCATCAACAGTAATCGGACTCAGCCAGGGGATCCCTTCTTCCGTTAAGGTATCGAGTATGGCCGTGCCCTTCTTGCAGGTAAGCTGTGCCCGTGCAGCCTGATCACAAAACGCATCATCTGGGGAAACGTCATACCCCCATACCTGGAAGAGCTGACGCATGCCATGACGCTCATTACTGCCAACATCATTAAGTGTTTTCGCCCCTGCCGGGATTTCATGCAGTTTTTCAGAAAGGGTTAATGGCATCGGGAGATAGGGTTTTGCATAGTTGAAATAAGTCCACCCCAGAACGCCGCCAAAAAGCATGTAGCAGGCGATCAGCAGCGTGAGGCATTTTTTTCTGCCCGGCTTCAATCCACGAGCCTCAATACAGAGCTTCATCTGCCGGTAGGTGACTGACGGTGTTTTTTCTGCATAAGCACTGTTAAGCGAATCCGCCGCCAGTTCATTAATCAGTTGGATCCGTCCCCCCGAAGCATTCTGCAGCAGTCTGGCCACCGGCCCGTGGATCGGGACCGGATCTTCTCCGGCTGTTTGCAACCGCTGTGACAGATATTCGGTGGTTTCGGCAAAGCTCATTGGAAGCAGATGATAATCCGTATGCGGAAGCAGCTTCTGTCGGCGCTTACCCTCACGGGTACTCCCCTTGCGTTCTTCCACTAGCAGGAACGAGACGCGGGAAGATTGCGGATAGCTTTTGAATGTTTTCAAAAATTCATAGCTTTCTACAGACAGATTTTCAGCATTGTCCACAACAACCAGCCAGGGCTGAGCCGAATCCGTATTTTGGTCAAAAGATTCTGCAATGCGCAGAGGCAGAATCGACGCTGGCAACGTTCTCCATTTTTTCAAATGAAAACAGCATGCTAACAACTGCCCCAGGCTTTCACTGTCGGCGCCATTCACCGACGCGGCACTTAAGCTCAGGATCTGGCGTTGGCTCTGTCTGGCAATTTCATGAGCCAGACGCGTTTTCCCAACACCTTTATTTCCACTGATAATCGCAATACCGCCCTGGTTTAACTTCTGCAGAATAAAATCCTGAGCGGCCAACAAACGTATATTATTGAAATAATTACCGTCCCCAAAAGGGTGGGTAATAAATTTAAAGTAATCACAGTACATGCCAATTTCCATAACCATTTACACATTCGATGAATGTTGATAAATACAAGAACCCGAAAGAGGAGTCAGTCTGAAAATCAAGAAACACAACCTCATTCATATTGAACATGTATTAATGTGCATCAATGTTTTTCTGCGTATAATATAGCCTAATATGTAACCCACAGGAATAATGAAAGTGCAAAGGAATGATTCAACGCATGTATGCCATCAAGATTAAAGGGTATTGGCCAAAGGTATCATTGAAGATGGCAATATTTATCGCAATTATATTCACCTGTGCAATGATTTGTTGCTCAAGCATATTCATGCTGGCGATGAATGACAGCACAAAGAATGAGGCGTTGCACCCGCCGTCTCAACGTGGACAAACCATGACAAATATACCCGGTACGCTTTTCGAGAATCGAAAAAAACCTGAGATAAAACAGCCCGCGCGACCTGCTGTGGAGAACGTTAAACTGCCGTTGTTCCTCAAAGGCGTACTGGCAAGCAGCGACAGCAGGCGCTCTCTGGCTATACTGCAAGGCCCTTCAGGTCAGCACACTTATCGCGAAGGCGAGAAAATTGCTGATTTGGGAAATGCCTACCTCCAGTCAGTCAAACCTGATGAGGTATTAATACGCACCCCCAAGGGAATAGCAGCTTTATACCTTAATGATAAATTAAGAGATAGTAAACCTGCTGAACCGAGGAATAAAAAGGTAAAAATAGAACATGCAAAATACTTAATGCATTATTTAGTTGCCAATCCCATATACAAAGATGAGAAACTTACAGGTTATAGGTTTAATCCCAGAACGGGCAGTACTATTTATCTTAGAACGAGACTTATTCCTGATGAGGTTGTCACGAAAATAAACGGACAAGCTCTCGACGACATCACAACCGCAGAAAAATACATTGAACAACTGGAAAGTCTGAGAGATGTACAACTTACCGTTCTGAGAGAGAATCAACTTCAGAATATCTATATAAATTTAGCCACTATCGAAACATCGTTGGATACAGAAAGTCATGAAGAAGTTCATTAACCCTCTCTTAGTAAAGGCATGCATATTATTTGCTACCCTTCCGGGGATTGTCCATGCGGAAGAATTTACTGCGAGCTTTAAGGGCACGGATATTAAAGAGTTTATTGATACGGTCAGCAGGAATCTCAATAAAACTATCCTTATCGATCCGTCCGTGCAGGGGACTGTTTCTGTCAAAAGCTATGATGTTTTAAATGAAGAGCAGTACTACCAGTTCTTTCTGAGTGTTCTGGATGTCTATGGTTTTGCAGTGGTTCCTATGGATAACGGACTGCTTAAAGTTGTACGTTCCGCCAATGCCAAGATGTCAGGCGTCCCCGTAGCGGACAAAAACCGACCGGGAAAGGGAGATGAGATCGTCACCCGCGTGGTGACACTTCGTAATGTGCCGGTCCGGGAATTGGCTCCTTTGCTTCGCCAGATGAATGACAGTACCGGTGTGGGCAATGTCGTTCACTACGAACCCTCGAATGTTTTGCTGCTCACCGGCCGTGCGTCTGTGGTCAACCGTCTTATTGATCTGGTCGAACGCGTTGACACGATGGGCGATCAGCAGAGACAGACCATCAAACTCAAATATGCCTCTGCGCCCGAAATGGCCGAGATGATGAACAACCTGGTTCGTGAGGAATCCAAAGGGCAATCGTCGTCCATATTACAAGCCAAAATCGTCGCGGATGAGAGAACCAATACCTTAATCATCAGCGGACCAGAAAGCGTGCGCAGCCGCGCAGCAAAACTGGTGAGTCAGCTGGATAAAGACCAGTCATCTCAGGGCAACACGCGTGTTTTCTATCTGAAATATGCCAAAGCGGAGAAAATCGTTCCCGTGCTGACCGGCATCACTCAGGAAATGCAAGAAGGCAAAACGACTCAGTCTTCGAGCGCCTCTAATAAGCCGATGAGCATCACCGCAGATGAACAAACCAATTCCATTGTGATTACGGCTCAGCAGGATGTCATGCAGTCACTCGAGCAGGTCATCACCAAACTTGATATCCGCCGTGCGCAGGTCTTAGTCGAAGCCATTATTGTTGAAGTACAGGATGGTAACGGACTCAATCTGGGGATCCAATGGAGCAACGACAAGTTTGGCGGAACACAATTCACCGGCACCGGCGCGCCGATATCAACGGTTGCGTCAGGCGTACGTCAGTACAAAAAAGACGGCGTTATCAGCAGTGATAACCCGCTCAGCAGCACCCTGCAAACCTTCAACGGCATGACGGCAGGTTTCTTCAGCGGCGACTGGAATGTCTTAATGACCGCGTTATCCACCAGCAATAAAAACGACATTCTTGCCACGCCAAGCATTGTCACACTCGATAATAAAGAAGCCTCGTTCAATGTCGGTCAGGAAGTCCCTTCCCTCTCGGGTTCGCAAACCACAGCCGGCGACAACATCTATAGCAGTGTGGTTTACAAAACCGTCGGTACCAAATTGAAAGTCACGCCGCAGATTAACGAAGGTGATTCGGTTCTGATGGAAATCGAACAGGAAGTATCCAGTGTCGATACCTCAACCAATTCATCGCTGGGTCCGACCTTCAATACCCGCACCATTTCCAACGCCGTGCTGGTTCGCACCGGGGAAACCGTCGTGCTTGGCGGCTTGCTGGATGACAGTACCAAAGAAACCAAATCCAAAGTGCCGCTGCTGGGTGACATTCCATGGGTCGGTAATTTGTTCCGCTATACCAGCACGGAATCAGCAAAACGTAACCTGATGGTGTTTATCCGGCCGACCATTATTCGTGATGATGAGGTGTATTCTTCGATTTCCAATAAGAAATACTCCCATTTCCAAAAGCTGCAGAAAAAACGGCAGGATGAGGATCATCAGGATCTGCTCACACCAAATACTCGTTCTGTTTTACCGGATTATCCGGAAAATCCTGCGCCCAAAACGTCCATTTCGGCTGCGCCAGATGACGGCAGACCTCGTAACCCGTTTAGCGGATAAGCCATGAACAGGGACAACGAATTGCAACAGACCCCGGAACCAGAACAGATCACCCCTGTTCTGCCGTACGCCTATGCCAAACAAAAGGGCATTACGCTGGTTGATAACGTGCTTTTTTGCCGCCAGGACATCTCGGTGGAAACGCTGCTTGAAGCACGTCGTGTCCTGGGGGAAATCACGGCAATTGAAATCGTGGAGACTCCCCTTTTCGATGAAAAGTTATCGGCTACCTACCAGCGGAGCAGCGGAGCCTCTCAGCAAATTATTGATGACCTTGATAATGAAGTCGACCTTCTGTCCTTGTCTGAAGATCTGCCGGATAACGAAGACTTGCTGGCCAGCGACGAAAACTCACCGATTATCCGTCTGATTAATGCGGTGCTCTCCGAAGCGGTAAAAGAAGGGGCTTCAGATATTCATATCGAAACCTTCGAACGCATGCTTAGCATCCGGTTCCGGATCGATGGCGTCTTGCGTCAGATCCTGCAGCCGGCCCGCAAGCTGGCTCCGTTTCTGGTATCCCGTATCAAGGTCATGGCAAAACTGGATATCGCCGAAAAGCGGTTACCTCAGGACGGGCGCATTTCGTTGCGTATCGGTCACCGTGCAATTGATATTCGCGTGTCGACAATCCCGGCTCAATACGGTGAGCGTGTGGTAATGCGTCTGCTGGATAAAAATAATTTATGCCTTGATATCCCGCAACTTGGCCTTTCTCCGCAGGATGAGCAACAGCTCACCGCATTAATCCATAAACCTCATGGCATCATTCTGGTCACCGGTCCGACCGGTTCCGGTAAAAGTACGACGCTCTATGCGGTGCTCTCTGCACTGAACAATAACGAGCGCAACATTCTTACCGTAGAAGACCCGATCGAGTATGAACTGGAAGGTGTGGGCCAGACTCAGGTTAACCCGCGCGTGGAAATGACCTTTGCTCTCGGACTGCGGGCAATTTTACGTCAGGATCCGGATGTGGTGATGGTCGGTGAGATCCGCGACAACGAAACCGCTCAGATTGCCGTACAGGCGTCACTGACCGGCCATCTGGTCATGTCAACGTTGCACACCAACAGTGCCGTCGGTGCCATTACCCGTCTGCGTGATATGGGACTGGAGCCTTTCCTCCTCGCCTCGTCGTTGCTGGGGGTGGTAGCTCAGCGTCTTGTTCGGCGTCTGTGTCCACATTGTGCTCAGCCAGCGCCGCTGGATATCTCCCATATTCCTTTGTTCCACTTTTTACCTGAACCACCGGTCGCCGTGTTTAAAGCCGTGGGATGCGCACAGTGTCATTTTACGGGTTACAAGGGCCGGGCAGCGATACACGAGTGCATGGTTGTCGATAATGCCATCCGCCAGGCCATTCATGAAAATCAGGATGAATTTTCCATTGAGAATATTCATCGCAAAACAGCCCGAAGCCTGCGGGAAAATGGTCTGCTTAAAACCATCAGCGGCGAAACAACGCTGGAAGAAGTCATCAGGGTCACTGCGGAACATGAGATGACGACAGGGAGCCCTGTCTGATGAGCCGCTTCTCCTTCCATGCCACCTCCGTGGCGGGCAAGACGCAACGTGGCGTAATAGAAGCCGACAATCTTCGTCAGGCACGCCAGATGGTGCGGGAGCGGGGTTTAACGCTGCTCGACATAAAGCAGGTCGGCAACTCGCTGACAGCCAGCAAGATGAAAAGCAAAGGTTTAAAAACCCGCGTCCCTTCTCATGCGGTCTCCTTGTTTTCACGTCAGCTTGCGACATTAACCAACGCAGCCCTGCCCGTTGAGGCAGCCCTGGCAGTTATCGCCCGACAAACAGAGCACGCCGGACTCACGCAGGTACTCACCGCCATTCGTCACAAAGTGGTGGAAGGACATACGCTTGCCGATGCGCTGGCTGATTTCCCGCGCATCTTTGACCCGATGTTCAGAACGCTGGTCACCGCCGGGGAACGCACCGGACAACTCGGGTCCGTGCTGGAAAAAATGGCGGATTATTATGAAATCCGGCAACAGATCAAAAGCAAACTGTCGCAGGCTATGATCTATCCGGCGATGCTGACGATCGTCGCCATCCTGGTAATTATTATTTTACTGGTGGCCGTCGTCCCGCAAATCATCGAACAGTTTGTTCATATGAAGCATACGTTGCCCATCACAACCCGCATTTTAATCGGCATCAGCGGATTCCTCGAACGGACGTGGTGGTTATTAGCCATTGGGATATTTGCGACAATCGCTGCTGCGAAACTGGTTCTCCGCCGTAAAAACAACCTTATGCGTTTTCATACAGCGTTGCTCAGTGTTGCCGTTTTCGGGCCGCTGATCAGGGCGATAAACAGTGCGCGTTATGCCCGTACACTCAGCATCCTGCAATCAAGTGGTGTCCCTTTACTGGACGCGATGAAAATCTCGACAGAAGGGATAACCAACCTGCGTATCCACTCTCTGCTTGTACAGGCGGCAGAAAATGTCCGTCAGGGCAGCTCGCTGTTTGCCGTGCTGGAACAAACACGCCTCTTCCCGCCCATGATGCTGTACATGATTGCTTCCGGCGAACAAAGCGGACGCCTCGGGGAGCTCATGGCGCACGCCGCAGACAATCAGGACAAGCTGATGCAACACCGGCTCTCCATGGCCTTAGCTCTGTTTGAACCCCTTTTGATCGTCACAATGGCGAGCATCGTTTTGTTCATCATCATGTCGATTTTACAACCCATCCTCCAGCTCAATAACCTGGTCAGTTAAAGGAATAAACCCATGTCAGACATTTCAAAAAATCTTCCGGTGACGGATAAAAAACAACAAGGCTTCACCTTAATGGAGCTGATGGTGGTCATCGTCATTCTCGGCGTTCTGGCCGCTCTGGTTGTTCCCAATGTTATGGGGAATAAAGAGCGGGCCGATACGCAGAAAGCCGTCAGCGATATCGTCGCTCTCGAGAACGCGCTCGACATGTATAAGCTGGATAACCACCGCTATCCGACAACAGAACAGACACTGGATGCGCTGGTAACCTTACCTAAGCTTAGCCCGGTGCCTGCGAATTACCGCAACGACGGCTACATCAAACGCTTACCTGCCGATCCGTGGGGCAACGAATATATGCTGCTCAGCCCGGGTGAACATGGTGCTATCGATGTCTTCTCCGCCGGACCGGACAGTGAACCGAACACGGCAGATGACATTAAAAACTGGGTTGAGAAGGATCAATAACCTTGTCTGCTGCTAAACAATCCGGCTTTACGCTACTGGAAATCCTGATGGTACTGGCGATCTTCGCCATTGCCGCGGGGGTAGTTGTCATGGTTTTACCTTCTGACAACGCCCAACTCCAGCGCGCTGAGAAAATGAAAGCGATGATGGAATATGCTTCTGAGCGTGCCGTGTTAGAAGGAAAACCCCTTGGGCTTTCTTTGACGGGCAGCGCCTACCGGTTTGTTATTTTGGGTAACGCGCTGCCGTTAATTCCTGACGCCAGCGAGCCGCAGTGGGCAGAGATGGATTCTGCCCGTATGCCGCTCACGGGTGAATTTACGCAAGAAGAAACCCTTTCCCTGACTCCGATGCCGCTCAACAAATCTGTCAGCCGTCCACCACAGATTGTTTTTATGCCCGACGGCACGCTTTCAGTATTTGAACTTAGCTACGCCCCTTCAGCGTCTGAACCGGCCTGTTGCAGCATCATTTCAGAAGGCCGATTGCCTCTGATTTTCACTGTCAAAAGGCCTGAAAAATAATGTGCATCCCGGTAAAACCCGACGCTAAAAATCAGCAAGGAATGACTCTGCTTGAGGTGATCATCGCACTCGCTATTTTCGCCACTGCCGCGCTGGCATTGCTGAACAGTATGAGTTCGCAGATGCGTGCAGCAGAGCATTTCCGCACCAGCCTTTTTGGCAGCTGGGTCGCCGAAAATACGCTGGCAGAAGCGCAGATCAAATCCGGAAAGAAAACAAAAGAACCCGTCACACTGGCGGGTCAGGAGTGGTTTGTTGAGCAACAGCAACTCACTGATCGGGATAATAAAATTCGCCAGAATCGTGTTCTGGTTAAGCAATCTGAAGATGCCCGATCACCGCTCCTTTCCGTCAGCAGCTGGGCTCAGATATCGGCAGACAAGCCATGAGTAAAAACCGCACAGCCCGGCAGCAAGGCTTTACGCTGATAGAAGTCATGATTGCGATGGCGATATTTTCCCTGCTCAGCTTACTGGCCTATCAGATCCTCTCGGCATCAGTGAAAAACAGCGAAATAGCACAGGAACATACTGCGCGACTCAACGAAATCCAGACGGCGTTTTCACTGCTGGAGCGTGACCTGATCCAGGTATTGCCAAGGCAAACGGAGGAAGAAGAGGCGTACTTATCCGCGACGGAGACCTCACTGCGTTTTACCACCCTGGGAAGTTATCCGGCAGCAACCCCCTTATCTGCCATCGATTTATCCCGGGTTGATTGGGCCATAATCGATCATGCGTTGAAGCGCAGCGCGAGCGCCCTGCCTTCCGCCCCTTTACCGGATGCCGCACCGCTCACTCCCGTGACCATGTTGACCGGCGTACGCACGTTGCACTGGCGTTTCTTTTCTGCCGGCTGGGCTGACAAATGGGATCAAACCACCACGTTTCCTGCCGCTATCGAACTCGTTGTCACGCTGGATGATATGGGTGAAATACGCCGTTTGTTCCTCCTGCCTGCCGCACTTGAGGATACAAAGGCGAATACCGATGACAAAGCGCCGGAGCAAACAGATCCCACTTCGGCAACGCCGGTTCCGATGAGCGGGGAGGCGCTTCAACAATGAATAAGCAACAAGGTGTGGCGTTGCTGATCGTGTTAATGATCCTGGCGATCATGGCGGCATTAGCCGCGAAAATGACGCTGCAATTTCAGGTCAGCCAGCAACGTCAGAGCTGGTTACTCAACCAGCAGCAGTTGCGCTGGCTGACCCTTGCCGCAGAAGAAATTGCCTTGCCCCGGCTTCGGAAAGAGCTGACCGAAAACGCATATAACAACAACCTGGATCAGTTTTCCATGCAGGAAGGGACGTTCATCGCACCAGACGGTTTCTCTGTAAACTATATTGTCACCGATGGTCAAAACTGCTTCAACCTCAATAGTCTGCGCAATAACGAACCTGACACGAAGCTTGAGGACGAACCCTACAATACGCAGATATTGAAACAACTGCTGCTCGATGCACAGGCAACTTCCGTCGAAATTGACCGGTTCACCGACAGCCTCAGTGATTATCTTGATACAGATAACGACACCCGTACCGCCGGTGCCGAATCCGAGTATTACGAAACCCTGACGCCACCACGGGCTGCGGCTAACCAACGCCTTTTCTCCATGAATGAACTGGCTTTACTGCCAGACCTGCCTCTTTCGCCCCTGACGCGGATCCGCACTCAGCTTTGCGCGCTTCCGGAAGAGTCTCAGCAAATCAATGTCAATACGCTGACCGAAGCGCAGGCTCCCCTGCTGAGCGCCTTATTTCTTGGCGGAATTAATCAGGATGATGCAATGAAATTAATCGCCGTACGGCCACGCAGAGGCTGGGTCTCTGTCGATGCTTTTCTGAAAGAGGTTAAAAAACAAAAGCTGACTCTCGACGTGCAAACCGGGGATTTGAAACCGCTGCTGACAGTGCGCAGCCAGTATTTCGTTCTGCACACACAGGGTCACTTTGAAGAACAGCAAAACACCATGAGCAGTTATGCGCACTTCAATCCAGAAGATTCAAAAATCACAATTTATCAGCGACGCTATCGGGTAATTGAGTAAATGGAACACCGTCAACCGGCCAACAGGCTGTTTATCAGAGCAGGCAGCACGCCAGAACGCTCACTTAACTGGTTCACTGAGCTGGCAGAAAATGATGAGGATATTCATCTTTTACCAGACGCTGAGCATTTATCAGAACTGGCCGCACAACCGTCGGCACAGAACGTTTCTCTGCTTATCCCCGCCAGTGAAGTCATTTTTCGTCAGGTCACAGTGCCACAACGTGCGGGTAAAAATACCCGGCAGATGATTGCCTGGCAGACAGAAGAAAGCATTGCCACAGATGTGGATACCTTGCATTGGGTTGAGTTATACCGTCAGGAGCAAACACTGTATGCCGCCGGTATTGAAGTCGATTTTTTACGGAACTGGATACACCGTTTTCGTGATGCCGGCCTGACAGTCAGGCACGTTTATATAGATGCGTTACTGCTCCCTCTGCCTGAGGAAGGCTGGTCGGCCGCCCGTCTTGACCATCAATGGCTGCTCCGGCAGTCAGAATATTCGGGGTGTCTGGTCGAACAAGTATTACTTGATACGTTGCTGGCTATCGCAATGCCTGAAGTAGTGCACTATTACGGGCATGATCAGGAGATTCCTCCTGACTGGGTTCACGCAGAAGCGCCTTCCGACCCGCTGATTGTGATGAAAAATAATTGTCCATCCGCCGTGAATCTTCTTCAGGGCGAATTTGCCGTGCGCGAGGAAGATCCCGCCTGGGGCCGTCATCTGCAACGGATAGCGGCAGGTATGGTGATATTCACGCTGGTACTCATTCTCGGCAGTAAACTTTTCACATGGTGGCAGGTGTCGCAGCAAGAATCCGCGCTGAAAAACCAGATGCTGACCCTGCATCAAAGCGCGTTCCCTCAGGACAAGCACACCCGCAACCTGAAATTCTATTTTGAACAAAACATGAAAAAAACGCCCACAGCCTTTCTGCCTGCGCTGGCAAAACTCACGGCTTATCAGGGACAAGTCCCGCAAATCGCCATCGATAAATTGGATTTCCAGCAGAAAACGAATCAGTTCACATTGCAGATCACGACCGATAACCGTGTGGCGATTGATGATTTTCTCAAAATTACCGCCAATGATTTTCACTTTGCTGTTTCCAACCTCACGACATCGGCAACAGGCGTGACTGCCACGCTGACTCAGCGGAGTAAATCATGAAACAGTGGTTGATGCTTAAAAGCGAAAGTGAAAGACGGCTGATACTGATCGCAGCCTGCCTGTTATTGATGGCTTTTATCTGGTTTGGTTTGTTAACCCCCCTCGATAATCAAATCGCCAAATCCCGGGTCATGGTCAACACCCAGCGTAACCAGCTGGAATGGATGGTGAAGCAAACTCAACGGCTTGGTGCACCTGCCGGAAAGAGAACGAGTAAGGAAAAGCTGACGGAAGCGATCAACACCTCAGCGGCCGGTTTATCCCTGCAAATGCCAAAAACGACACAGAATGAACAGGGCGTCACCTTCAGCGTGGGACAAATTCCTTACTCCACCCTGCTGCGCTGGCTTGAAATCCTCAACAAGGAATATGGCATTCAGGTCGTGGCCATCACGATAGTGACCGGTGGTGGACAATCCGGAAATGTCAGTGTTCCACAACTCACACTGCGTTAACGGGCAGATGACCTCACCAGGAAATTTTCATATGATTGTTGGCTGGCAGCAAATGGACTACATCACACCTTTGTCAGGTGGGTTTTATTACACCAGTGTCGCTATTTTCGGCTTGCTGTTGGGCAGCTTTCTCAACGTCGTCGTTTATCGCTTACCGTTGATGATTCAGCATGATGGCCAACAGGGTGAATGTGGCTTTAACCTGAGCCTTCCCGCATCGCACTGTCCGGCCTGTAAACACCCGCTGCAATACTGGCAAAATATTCCGGTGCTGAGCTGGTTGCTGTTACGCGGAAAATGCCATTATTGCGCAGCCCCGATCGCGAAAAGATATCCACTGACGGAAGCCGGTTGTGCCGTCATGTTTCTGGGTCTCTCCTTTCTGTTTACCACACCACTGAGCCTGTTGAGTGCATTATTGCTGTTCTGGTTTCTTCTCGCCCTGAGCCTGATTGATCTGGCGACTTACCTGCTCCCGGATCGCCTGACCCTTCCCCTGCTCTGGGCAGGATTATTGATTCATTCGATTTCCGGTGAGGTAACACTTCAGGATGCATTATATGGCGCGGTCGCAGGCTATCTGGTGCTTTGGGTTTTGTACTGGGGAGTCAAAATCGTCAGTGGAAAAGAAGGGATGGGATACGGCGATTTCAAACTGCTGGCGGCGCTTGGCGCCTGGGTGGGCTGGCAGATGTTGCCGTATTTGTGCATTCTCGCCGCGCTTACGGGGATCGTTTTTGCACTGGTGCGTGTGGGCCTTTATAAGATGTCAGAGCAAATCCCTTTCGGTCCTTGTCTGGCATTGGCTGGTGCGCTGGTGTACATCAGCCAGGAGAGCAGAACCATCTGGCTGATGTTTAGTTAACGCAGCAAAAATTACTGGGATTCTTCTTTGAGCTGAGACTGAATGTAATTCTGGATACCGATACGACCGATCAATTCCAGTTCAGTTTCCAGCCAGTCAATGTGATGTTCTTCATCGGCCAGAATAGTAATCATTAAATCGCGGCTGACGTAATCATGCACCGAGTCTGCGTAAGCAATGCCTTCGCGTAAGTCTTTCGCACCTTCCAGTTCCAGAAGCAAATCAGACTTCAGCATTTCCTCAACATCTTCACCGATATTGAGTTTTCCGAGATCCTGCAAATTAGGAAGGCCTTCCAGGAACAGGATCCGCTCAATATAGATATCGGCATGCTTCATTTCATCGATGGATTCATGATATTCGATACCGTTGAGGCGCATCAGCCCCCAGTTTTTAAACATACGGGCATGCAAAAAATACTGATTGATGGCAACCAGTTCATTTCCAAGAAGTTTATTGAGGTGTGCAATGACTTTTTTATCGCCTTTCATAGGTAACTCCTCCGTTCCGGTATCTAAAGCGTAGATCCGGTTCAGAGTAAGTCAAAGAAAACACCTACTTTTTAGCGATGTATTTTCAGGCGATATTGTCGAATTGGGGTATTTGTTGTAATTCGTCTTCCATTATCTGCCGCGCGGCACGGACACACTTACCGCACTGCGTGCCCACCGGAACAAAATTTCTGAGCTGCTGAAACGTCTGGGGCTGATAACGACGAACTGCCTGCCGTATCGTTTTATCACTGACACTGTTGCATAAACACACGTACATAGAGACCACACTTCGAACAAAACCTGACCTAACTGTAAATGAGAATGGTTATTATTGCAAATGCAGTTTGCATACTTCTGAGAACAAATTTCAGGCAATAAAAAAGGGTGCCGAAGCACCCTTTTTATTTTGCAAAAATTATCAGCGATTAAGCGATAACTTTAGCAACAACACCAGCGCCTACAGTACGGCCGCCTTCACGGATTGCGAAACGCAGACCGTCATCCATCGCGATTGGGTGGATCAGGGTAACAACCATGTTCACGTTGTCACCAGGCATTACCATCTCAACGCCTTCTGGCAGTTCGATAGTACCGGTCACGTCAGTTGTACGGAAGTAGAACTGTGGACGGTAGCCTTTGAAGAATGGAGTATGACGACCACCTTCATCTTTGCTCAGGATGTACACTTCAGAATCAAACTTGGTGTGTGGTTTGATTGAACCTGGTTTAGCCAGAACCTGACCACGTTCGATGTCTTCACGTTTGATACCACGCAGCAGAACACCAACGTTCTCACCAGCACGGCCTTCGTCCAGCAGTTTGCGGAACATTTCAACGCCAGTACAAGTAGACTTAACAGTGTCCTTGATACCAACGATTTCAACTTCTTCGCCAACTTTAACGATACCGCGCTCTACACGACCGGTAACAACTGTACCACGACCGGAGATGGAGAATACGTCTTCGATTGGCAGCAGGAATGGCTTATCGATAGCACGCTCTGGCAATGGAATGTAGCTGTCCAGTGCTTCTGCCAGTTCGATGATTTTCGCTTCCCAATTTGCATCGCCTTCCAGTGCTTTCAGCGCTGAACCTTTGATGACCGGGATGTCGTCGCCTGGGAATTCGTAAGCAGACAGAAGTTCACGAACTTCCATTTCTACCAGTTCCAGCAGCTCTTCATCATCAACCATGTCGCATTTGTTCATGAACACGATCATGTATGGAACGCCAACCTGGCGACCCAGCAGGATGTGCTCACGAGTCTGAGGCATAGGGCCATCAGTTGCAGCAACAACCAGGATAGCGCCGTCCATCTGAGCAGCACCGGTGATCATGTTTTTCACGTAGTCGGCGTGCCCTGGGCAGTCAACGTGCGCGTAGTGACGAGTCGGGGTGTCATATTCAACGTGGGAAGTGTTGATGGTGATACCACGAGCTTTTTCTTCTGGTGCGTTATCGATCTGGTCGAATGCGCGTGCAGAACCGCCGTAGGTTTTAGCCAGAACGGTAGTGATTGCTGCAGTCAGGGTAGTTTTACCGTGGTCGACGTGGCCGATAGTACCAACGTTGACGTGCGGTTTGTTACGTTCAAATTTTTCTTTAGACACGGCTATATTCCTTACTCTTGTGCTCTCCCTTCATAGAGAGAGCACGGGATCATTGTGTTTAAAACTGTGGCTTATTTGCCACGAGCTTCAATAACGGCCAGGGCCACGTTATTTGGCGCATCATCATACTTCAGGAATTCCATGGAGTAAGATGCACGGCCTTTGGTCAGTGAACGCAGCTGAGTTGCATAACCGAACATTTCGGAAAGCGGAACTTCAGCATGAATCACAACGCCAGTAGCGTTAGATTCTTGGCCTTTCAGCATACCACGACGACGGCTAAGGTCACCGATGACGTCACCAGTGTTCTCTTCCGGAGTCTCTACTTCAACCTTCATGATCGGCTCAAGCAGAACTGGTTTCGCTTTCTTAAAGCCATCTTTGAAGGCGATAGAAGCGGCCAGTTTAAACGCCAGCTCAGAGGAGTCGACGTCATGGTAAGAACCGAAGTGCAGACGCACGCCCAGATCTACTACCGGGTAACCGGCCAGTGGACCAGACTTCAGCTGTTCCTGGATGCCTTTGTCAATCGCGCCGATGAATTCACCAGGAATTACACCGCCTTTGATTTCGTTGACAAACTCATATCCTTTCGGATTTGTGCCAGGTTCTAATGGGTACATGTCGATCACAACGTGACCATACTGACCGCGACCACCAGACTGCTTAGCGTGTTTACCTTCAACATCGGTAACTTTAGCGCGGATAGCTTCACGGTATGCAACCTGCGGCTTACCGACGTTAGCTTCAACGTTAAATTCACGACGCATACGGTCAACCAGGATATCCAGGTGAAGCTCACCCATACCTGCGATGATTGTCTGACCAGACTCTTCATCAGTCCAAACGCGGAATGATGGGTCTTCTTTCGCCAGACGGCCCAGAGCCAGACCCATTTTTTCCTGGTCAGCTTTGGTTTTTGGTTCTACCGCAACGGAGATTACCGGCTCAGGGAATTCCATGCGTTCCAGGATAATCACGTTATCTGGATCACACAGGGTATCACCTGTAGTCACGTCTTTCAGACCGATCGCTGCAGCGATATCGCCTGCACGAACTTCTTTAATTTCTTCACGCTTGTTAGCATGCATCTGAACGATACGACCCAGACGTTCACGCTGAGATTTCACTGGGTTAAATACAGTGTCACCTGAATTGACGAGACCGGAATAAACACGGAAGAACGTCAAGTTACCCACGAATGGGTCAGTAGCGATTTTGAACGCCAGAGCAGAGAACGGCTCTGAATCGTCAGAATGGCGAACTGCCGGAGTGTCTTTACCGTCATCCAACAGACCGTTGATAGCTTCAACGTCAGTTGGTGCTGGCAGATACTCAACAACAGCATCCAGCATTGCCTGTACGCCTTTGTTTTTAAACGCAGAACCACAGGTAACCAGGATGATTTCGTTGTTCAGAACGCGCTTACGCAGAGAAGTTTTGATCTCTTCTTCAGTCAGCTCTTCGCCACCAAAGAATTTCTCCATCAGCTCATCAGAGCCTTCAGCAGCGGCCTCAACCAGTTTCTGACGCCATTCTTCAGCCAGTTCTTGCATGTTTGCAGGGATTTCTTCGTATTCGAAGGTAACGCCCTGATCAGCTTCGTTCCAGTTGATAGCTTTCATCTTCACCAGGTCAACAACACCGGTGAATTTCTCTTCCGCGCCGATTGCCAGTTGCAGTGGCACCGGAGTTGCGCCCAGACGTTTTTCAATCTGATCAACAACTTTCAGGAAGTTAGCACCCATACGGTCCATTTTGTTAACGAACGCGATACGTGGAACTTTATATTTGTTTGCCTGACGCCATACGGTCTCAGACTGTGGCTGAACACCACCAACAGCACAGTAAACCATTACCGCGCCATCAAGAACACGCATGGAACGTTCAACTTCGATGGTGAAGTCAACGTGTCCTGGGGTGTCGATGATGTTGATGTGGTGTGGTTCGAACTGCTTAGCCATACCTGACCAGAAACAGGTCGTCGCAGCGGACGTGATGGTAATACCACGTTCCTGCTCCTGCTCCATCCAGTCCATGGTAGCTGCGCCGTCATGAACTTCACCGATTTTGTGGTTTACACCGGTGTAGAACAGAACACGTTCGGTAGTGGTTGTCTTACCGGCGTCGATGTGAGCACTGATACCAATGTTACGGTAGCGCTCAATGGGTGTTTTACGAGCCATTTGATTCCTCTATAACTAGGACGTTCAAGTTCAGTTAACCCAAGCGGGTTGGCTTCTTGAAGCGCCCGCTTGGTTAGCATAACTACAGCGAAGTGATTACCAGCGGTAGTGGGCGAACGCCTTGTTGGCTTCAGCCATACGGTGAACGTCTTCACGTTTCTTAACTGCAGTACCTTTGTTCTCTGCAGCATCAGAAAGTTCGTTCGCCAGGCGGAGAGCCATGGATTTATCACCGCGTTTACGAGCAGCTTCAACGATCCAACGCATTGCCAGAGCATTACGACGAACCGGACGGACTTCAACTGGAACCTGATAAGTAGAACCACCTACGCGGCGGGACTTAACTTCGACAGTCGGACGAACGTTGTCCAGTGCGACTTCGAAAGCTTCCAGGTGGCCTTTACCGCTACGTTGAGCCAGGGTCTCAAGAGCAGTGTAGACGATTGCTTCTGCAGTAGATTTTTTACCATCTACCATCAGAATGTTGACGAATTTTGCCAGCAGTTCGGATCCGAACTTAGGATCTGGCAGGATTTTACGTTGACCAATGACGCGACGACGTGGCATGGAAATACTCCGTTGTTAATTCAGGATTGTCCAAAACTCTAAGAGTTTATTTTGACAGTAAAGTGAAAATGTTTGGCCTTACTTAACGGAGAACCATTAAGACTTCGGCTTTTTAACGCCGTATTTAGAACGAGATTGCTTACGATCCTTAACGCCTGAACAGTCCAGTGCGCCACGGACGGTGTGATAACGCACACCTGGCAAGTCTTTTACACGACCGCCACGGATCAGGATCACGGAGTGTTCCTGCAGGTTATGACCTTCACCGCCGATGTAGGAGGTAACTTCAAAACCGTTAGTCAAACGCACACGGCATACTTTACGCAGTGCGGAGTTTGGTTTTTTAGGGGTGGTAGTATATACACGAGTACATACGCCACGTTTCTGCGGGCAAGCTTCCAGCGCTGGAACGTTGCTTTTAGCAACCTTCGTAGAGCGTGGTTTGCGTACCAGCTGATTAATTGTTGCCATTAAAAAGCTCCTGGATTTTGGTTCATAAACTACTTTGTAAACGCGTGATAAATCGCCCCATAAAAAGCATTAGCTAATATGGGGACGCAGAATTTTAGGGCTGACCTAAGAGGGTGTCAAGAAATATACAGCACATCAGTGATTCACCATGCTGTTTGCTGGGCATGTTTCTCAGTCAGCGCGACGAATCCAGTATAGTCGATCAACGTGATTTTGTGCGAAATTTGACCAACCAATCCCCGGGCAGCTAAATCCTCGCTCAACACATAGACTGACTGCACCTGTTGAATCATCCGGTCACATGCCTCACTGCCATCCAGTGCGGCCAGTACGCCATCCTGCATCAGCAATAGTGCATCGTCCTGAGCAACCATATTAATAAGCAGTGAGAAATCACAATGTTGCGGGGAATGTGCAAGCGTAAAAAGCATGAAATATCCTGAATTAAAACGTCATTACCACATCATAATCAGCCAGTCGTCCGCGAATTTCAGCCACTGATAACGGCTCGACGTCCAGAACCCAGTCGTGGCCGGCAGACAGACCCCGTGTCTTCAAAGACGCTTCGCAAACGAAACACTGATCGACATCGTAAAGAGATAACACGCCGAACGTGGCAATATAATTACGCGCTAAAATTTTTTCCGGCTGCTGGGATGGCATTAACTGAAAAACGCCATCCGCCATGAAAAAGACACCAATGTCTTCGGTCAGGGCGGAGGTGGCCAGCAAGGCATCCAGTCCTTCACGGCCTGCGGACGTTCCATGCGGTCCCTGCGTGAACACAAACGCGATCTTTTTCATTTTTGTTCCCTGCCCTCACGCATCAGAACTGCACCAGACGGTCACAGGTCAGCGAGGCTTCCGCCAGACTGCCCAGCCCGGTCAGGGTAAAACCCGGTTGTAAATTTGTCTGCCCGTGCCCCTGATTATGGGCTTCCGTTTCGTCGATTACGCCACGGCGTAATGCGGCAGCGACACAGACATTGAGCGCCACCTGATAATCTGCCGCCATCCGTTGCCAGGAACGCACGAGATCGAATTCATCCGATGCGGGTGCAGAAAGCACATTGCCGTTGAGCACCCCTTCGCGATAAAAAAACACGCTGTCGAGCTGGTGACCGCTGGCGATCAGCGCGAGAGCAAACTGATAGGCGGCACTGGCCTGTTGCGTGCCATACGCAGGGCCGGTGACCAGCAGACAGTAACGCAGTTTCAACGTTCGTTCCCCACCAGATCACCGCTTTTAAACTGGCGGATATACAGGTAGACCGTGTGCTTGGAAATGTTCAGGCGATCAGCCACCTGGTTAATGGCATCTTTGATATCAAAAATACCCTTTTCATAAAGATTCAGTACCACCTGACGGTTCTTCGCATTGTTAGAAACGTTGCGGTCCGCGTTCACTTCTTCAATGGTGAATTCCAGCGTCTGCGCGACCAGATCATCGACGGATGACGCGAAGTTCACCGACGAGGCGACTTCCTGCGTCTCAGGCGGCATAAAGGTCTGAATGATTTGCGAGAAAGGCACGTCAAGATTCATGTTAATGCACAGCAGGCCAATCACACGCTGCTCACGGTTGCGGATGGCGATGGTGACCGACTTCATCAGCACACCGCTTTTCGCGCGGGTAAAATAGGCTTTGGACACATTGCTGTCCGCACCGGTCATGTCATGTAACATGCGCAATGCCAGATCAGTAATTGGTGAGCCGATCTTACGGCCGGTATGCTCACCATTAGCGATACGAACCGCCGAACATTTCAGGTCTTCCAGAGAATGCAGAACAATTTCGCAATGCTCACCAATCAGCATTGCCAGTCCATCCACCACGGCCTCATATGAAGACAAAATCTCATGATCGACCTGGCTGAAAGGACGTTGGTCCAGCAAATCCAGTTCGCCGGTTTCGCCAGTTATAAGCGAATTAGACATCGAAGCTACCACCCTCTATATCGCGCCTTCCAACGGGAGTCAGGACGCATTATTCATCATTTCAGGGTCGTTACTGTATCAAAAATACAGAAAAAACGGCCTTACGATTATATGGATCTGTGACGTTATGCCGGGGAGACAAAAGCGTCAAGTTATCATCATAGAGTAACCGCAACAAAAAGAGGGGCGGGTACAGAGAAAAGTGACGGGCGAAAAAAAACCGCCGCGTTAAGCGACGGTTTCCGAACAGTAACCCGACACCCACTTAGTTTGCTTTTGGTGCCGCTTCTGCTTCAGCAGGTTTCTCTGCTGCTTTAGGATCCGCTTTAGGCGCAGCTTTCACATCCAGCAGTTCAACATCGAACACCAGTGTGGAGTTAGCCGGGATCCCCGGGACGCCCGTTTTGCCGTAAGCCAGTTCCGGTGGAATGACCAGCTTGATTTTGCCGCCTTTCTTAATGTGTTTCAGGCCTTCGGTCCAGCCTGGGATCACACCGTCAAGACGGAAGGACAGCGGCTCACCACGGGTGTAAGAGTTATCGAACTCTGTACCGTCGGTCAGCGTGCCTTTGTAGTTGACGACAACGGTATCGCTGTCTTTAGGCGCTGCGCCGGTACCTGGTTTTTCTACCTGATACAGCAGGCCGGATTCAGTCTTCTTCACGCCTTTTTCTTTGGCGAAATCAGCACGGAATTTGTCGCCTTTGTCAGCGTTAGCTTTAGCGTCTTGTTCCATCTTAGCCTGTGCAGAAGCTTTCACACGGCCTTCGAAGGTTTGCAGAGTCTTCTCGATTTCCTGATCAGACAGTTTGCTTTTGTTAGCAAACGCGTCCTGAACACCCGCGATCAACTGGT
Organism: Rahnella sp. BIGb0236; assembly: GCF_004364755.1. Taxonomy (NCBI): domain Bacteria; kingdom Pseudomonadati; phylum Pseudomonadota; class Gammaproteobacteria; order Enterobacterales; family Yersiniaceae; genus Rahnella; species Rahnella sp. BIGb0236. The sequence goes on along the minus strand of NZ_SOAO01000004.1, from coordinate 380,879 downwards.
CTTTATCCAGTTTGATGCCCAGTTTTTCTTGTTCTTTCAGGGAGTTGTCCATGTAGCGACCCAATGATGCGCCGAGAGCGTATGCCGCCTGCTCGTCATCACTTTTAAACTTGGTCGTATCTGTTGCTGCCGGAGCAGCTGCAGCGGCTGGCGCAGGTGCAGCAGCGGCCGGTGCGGTGGCTTCAGCAGCCATAACCTGAGTGGCATTCAGGGCAAGCGCCATGGTGGTTGCCAGCAGAGTTACTTTAAACAGTGATTTCATCCATTTCTCCAGGACCAGAAGCGTATGACCTCTGGTAATAATTACGAAAGTTCGGCGGTTACTATAACTGTCCGTCTCACGACAAAACAATCTCTATACACGCCATTAGCGTCATATTCAGACCTTTTTTACATCAATTAGTTTCGTCGGGTCATGGAGAGCGAAGATAAAGCGCCGCAGAGGTCAGGTAATCAGAGGGGTTTACGGGTAGAATCGCCGGTCTACAATACAGGATGAGGTTCCGGTCAGTGCTCAACCTGATCAATTTGAGCCACACAGCGAGGAAATGATGATGAACTCAGATACCGTTGAACAACGTCTGGAGATGCTGGAAAACAAACTGGCTTTTCAGGAAATCACGATTGAAGAGCTGAATTTGATCGTCACACAGCATCAGCTGGAAATGAGCAGATTGCACGACCATCTGCGCCTGCTGACAGACAAACTGCGCGCCAGCCAGCCATCAATGATTGCCGATCAGTCGGAAGAAACGCCGCCCCCGCATTATTGATACGGATTGCGACGCAACAAAAAGGCGCCCTTGCGGCGCCTTTCGTTTATATCACTGTGCGGGCGATTAATGACAACCGCAGCCGCCGTTACCGCCGCAACCACCTTTCTTACCGTGGTCATGGTCATGGTCGTGATCATGGCTGTGACCGTGGCCACCGCAGCAACCGTCACCGTGTTCATGGTCGTGACCATGATCATGGCCGTGTTCGCCGTGAACGTGGCCATGAGCCAGTTCTTCTTCGGTCGCTTCACGGATTGCCACAACTTCAACGTGGAAGTTCAGGTTCTGGCCAGCCAGCATATGGTTGCCATCAACCACAACGTGATCGCCATCCACTTCAGTGATTTCGACAGGAACCGGACCCTGATCGGTATCAGCCAGGAAACGCATACCCACTTCCAGTTCGTCAACGCCCATGAAGACGTCTTTAGGGACGCGCTGAACCAGGTTGTCGTCGTAGTTGCCGTAAGCGTCATTCGCGCCAACATGCACGTCAAATACGTCACCGATGGCATGACCTTCCAGCGCAGTTTCCAGACCGGAGATCAGGGAACCATGGCCGTGCAGGTAATCCAACGGCGCGCTCACCGGAGATTCATCAACCAACACACCGTCTTCTGTACGTACCTGATATGCCACGCTGATGACCAGGTCTTTTGCTACTTTCATGATAACTCCTACCGTTGGAAACTCAATTTGTTGTCTGCGGGCGTTGCATAACGCACGCTACTTCGCTTAAGGCTAATTCAGTGACGGACGCCTTTCGATGAGATCATCCTGAAAAGCGTGACCGGATAAATTTGGCGAAGAGTGTAGCGGAAATCCGCGTCTCTGTACTAACAGCATAAAAAAACACGGGCGATAACGCTACTTCGGATCGAAAATACCAATCACCTGCTCTTCCGGGCGCAGCTTCTTACTGACCTGCGCATCCGTCTGACGCTGATGGTGTCCGCACTTCATGCACTCCACCACTTCAACCTGATCTTCCTGCCATAAAGCCAGTGTATCCATCGCCTTACATTTCGGACACACCGCGCCAGCGATGAACCGTTTACGGGTTGTAGCCATATTACTTCTCCAAAAATTGCCGACATTGCGTCCGGTCAGTTTTCGATCAACCACCGAAATTATTTTTCCGCGACCGGACTATTCGTCATCGTCCCAGCCATCAAGCTGGCGACGTTCGTTATGCATTTCACTCTGGAAAATGTCTTCCAGCTCGCGCCGGGCTTCTTTCACACGGGAAATCTGCGCCACATCGCCACGGTTTTGCGGTACCAGTTCACGCAACATGCGCATGTCGAGACGACGAAAATGCTGCTGCGCGCGGTACGCACTGTGCGGATGCATACCCAGCGTGACCAGTGCTTTCTTACCCAGTTCAAGCGCACTGGAAAAGGTCTCGCGGGAGAAATTCACCACGCCCGCCTGCAACAATTCGTGTGCTTCCACGCGTCCGCGTGCGCGCGCCAGAATATTCAGATGCGGAAAATGCTGCTGACACAAATGCACGATGGTCATGGTGTCCGCAGGCTCATCACAGGTAATCACAATCGATTTGGCCTTTTCAGCACCCGAAGCCCTGAGCAGCTCCAGTTCGGTCGCATCGCCGTAATACACCTTGTAGCCGTATGTGCGCATCAGCCCGACAGCACTGATATCCCGCTCAAGCACCGTAATGCGCATCTTGTTGGCCATCAGCAAACGCCCGATCACCTGGCCGAAACGGCCGAAGCCGACAATGATCACCTGAGGCTCATCATCCTGCACAAAATGTTTTTCGTCGCTTTCTTCACCGTCGTTGTAGCGTTTGACCAGGATCCGGTCGACCCACTGCATCAGCAACGGCGTGGTCATCATCGATATCGTCACCACCACCAGCAACAGGGAAAGCTGCGAGGAGGAAATCACTTTCTGCGCCCCTGCCGCCGAGAACAGCACGAAAGCAAATTCACCGCCCTGACTGAGCACCGCCGAAAATTGCAGCCGGACTGAAGTGCGCAAACCAAACACGCGGGACAGCCCGTATAACACCGCACCTTTCACCGTCACCAGAATAATCACGCCTGCCAGCACCAGCAAAATGTGGGTGTACAGCACGCCCAGATTCAGCGCCATGCCGACGGAAATAAAGAACAGCCCGAGCAGTAAACCCTTAAATGGCTCGATAGCGATTTCCAGTTCGTGCTGATATTCACTTTCTGCCAGTAAAATCCCGGCGATAAAAGTACCGAGCGCCATCGAGAAGCCCAGCGTATCCATAAACAGCGCCGAACCGAGTACCACCAGCAATGCGGCAGCGGTAAACACTTCACGCACGCCGGAGGCCACAATCAGCCGGAAAATCGGCCGCAGCAGATAACGTCCGCCGATCAACATGCCGCCAAAGGCCAGCACTTTCAGGCCGATCATTTCCCAGTTATTGCTGCCTTCCGAACCGCCCGCGAGGATCGGGATCAGCGCCAGTGCCGGAATAACCGCAATATCCTGGAACAGCAGCACGGCGAAACCCAGCTGACCGCCTTCGTTACGCGTCATGCCTTTGTCGCGCATCAGCTGCAATGCCATCGCGGTGGAAGACATCGCCAGCCCGATACCGCCGATCACCGCCGCCTGCCAGGAAAACTTCGTCAGATATAACAAACCGCCAAGCACCAGCGCAGTCAGGACCACCTGCCCGGCGCCGACGCCAAAAATTTGCCGCCGCAGCGCCCACAGCTTTCCGGGGTTCAGTTCCAGCCCGATGATAAACATCAGGAAAACCACACCCAGCTCGGAGAAATGCAGAATTTCATCCACGTCGCGGATAAAGCCCAGCCCCCACGGACCGATGGCAATCCCGGCCAGCAAATAGCCCAGCACCGCGCCGATACCCAAACGTTGAGCCAGCGGGACGGCAACCACCGCAGCGAACAAAAACAGCAGGATGGCCGTCGGAATATTTGATACGTCCATCAGACGATCCCTCCGTGCGGCAACGGGGATTGCAGCCATTCACCGTAGGCTTCAGCATGGTTTTGCAACACATCGGGTTTCTGACGTCGCGCCCAGTAAATAATAATCGGCGTCATCCAGTGCATATGACACATCGCCGATGTCAGTTCGAACGGACGCATAATGTCGGACATCGGATAACGGTTATAGCCGCCCGCACGGTAGGCACCTTCCGGTTCGCCGGTGGTCACCACCGAACGCCAGTATTTGCCGTTGAGGGCATTGCCGCCTGCCCCGCTGGCAAAACCCCGCGCCAGCACGCGATCCATCCATTCCTTCAATAGCGCCGGGCAACTGTAGGTATAAAGAGGATGCTGAAAGACAATCACTTTGTGTTCGCGCAGCAGTTGTTGTTCGCGGTGGATATCAATAAAAAAATCAGGATAGTGGGCATACAAATCATGCACGGTGACATGTTCAAGCCGCTGTGCCTGCTGTAACAAAACGCGGTTGGCGACCGAATCGGGTGATTCCGGATGGGCGTACAGCAGCAAAACCTTTGGTGGCTGCGACATCAATACCTCCAAAGCGTCGTCAGGGTGCGGTTTTTCCGTTACCATGCTTCGCAAAGACTAAATGGGACGCGATACGTCTTGTTTAAACGAATATCATGACAATTTAACATACTCTCAACACGGCGCTTTATGATTGTTTTCTCCTCCTTACAAATCCGACGCGGCACAAATGTGCTGCTGGACAACGCGTCTGCGACCATCAATCCCGGCCAGAAAGTCGGGCTGGTGGGCAAAAATGGCTGCGGTAAATCCACCCTGATTTCGCTGTTAAAAGGTGAAATGAGCGCTGACGCAGGCAACCTGACCTTTCCGTCTAACTGGGCGCTGGCCTGGGTCAACCAGGAAACACCGGCTCTGGACGAGCCTGCGATAGAGTATGTTATCGACGGCGACCGCGAATTCCGCCAGCTGGAAGCACAATTACAACAAGCCAACGAGCGGGATGACGGCCACGCCATCGCCACGCTGCACGGTAAACTCGATGCCATCAACGCCTGGACCATTCCGGCGCGCGCCGCCAGCCTGCTCAGCGGCTTAGGCTTCACACAGAATCAGTTGCAGCAACCGGTGAAATCCTTCTCCGGCGGCTGGCGTATGCGTCTTAACCTGGCGCAGGCGCTGATTTGCCGTTCTGATTTACTGCTGCTCGACGAACCGACCAACCACCTGGATTTGGACGCGGTCATCTGGCTGGAAAAATGGCTGAAAGGCTACACCGGCACGCTGGTGCTGATTTCCCATGACCGTGATTTCCTTGATCCGATCGTCGATAAAATCCTGCATATCGAACAGCAGTCGCTGAACGAATACACCGGTAACTACTCGTCTTTCGAACGCCAGCGGGCGACCAAACTGTCGCAACAGCAGGCATTATTTGAAAGTCAGCAGGAAAAAGTGGCGCATCTGCAAAGTTACATCGACCGTTTCCGTGCGCAGGCGACCAAAGCCAAACAGGCGCAAAGTCGCATCAAAATGCTGGAACGCATGGAACTGATTGCCCCGGCGCACGTCGACAATCCTTTTCATTTTAGCTTCCGCTCGCCGGAAAGCTTGCCCGATCCGCTGCTGCGGATGGAAAAAGTCAGTGCCGGTTACGGCGACACCACCATTCTGGAGTCGATCAAACTGAATCTGGTGCCCGGCTCGCGGATCGGCTTACTGGGCCGTAACGGTGCCGGTAAATCGACGCTGATTAAATTGCTGGCTGGCACTATGCCGCCGCTTCAGGGTGATATCGGGCTGGCAAAAGGCGTTAAGCTTGGTTACTTCGCCCAGCATCAGCTGGAGTTTTTGCGTGCAGAAGATTCACCGCTGCAACATCTGGTGCGTCTGGCAAATAAAGAAACCGAACAGCAACTGCGCGATTATCTCGGCGGATTTGGTTTCCACGGCGATAAAGTGACGGATCCGACCGGGCGCTTCTCCGGCGGTGAAAAAGCGCGTCTGGTGCTGGCGCTGATCGTCTGGCAGCGCCCTAACCTGCTGCTGCTCGATGAACCGACTAACCACCTGGATCTCGATATGCGACAGGCGCTGACCGAGGCGTTGATCGACTTCGAAGGCGCGATGGTGGTTGTGTCGCATGACCGCCATTTACTGCGCTCCACCACTGACGATTTGTATCTGGTTCACGGCGGCAAAGTGGAACAGTTCGACGGCGATCTGGAAGACTATCAGCAGTGGCTGGTGGACATTCAGCGTCAGGAAAGCCAGCAGGATGCACCGGCCAAAGACGGCGGCGTGAACAGCGCGCAATCGCGTAAAGACCAGAAACGTCGCGAAGCCGATTTCCGCAACCAGACCCAGCCACTGCGCAAACACATCACCAAACTTGAAGCGCAGATGGAAAAACTGAGTACCGAGCTGGCGACCCTTGAAGAACGTCTGGCGGATTCCGCGATCTACGACATCAGCCGTAAAGCCGAACTCACTGAATGTCTGCAACAACAGACCAAAGTGAAAGGCGCGCTGGAAGAGACCGAAATGACCTGGCTCGATGCGCAGGAACAACTGGAAGACATGTCGAAGGCCTTTGATCTCGACTAGAAGATCGTTCGGTAAGAAATGAGAAAGGCGCCACGACGGCGCCTTTCTTTTGTCTGCAAATCAGTGCCAGATCAGCAACACGCAGGCGGCGGTCAGAATGCCCATCGCGATATTGAAGGTGTACCACGCGCGTTTGCTGCGCAGCAGGCGACCAATCACGGTACCGAAGCCGAGCCAGATAATGCCGGACACCAGATTCACCAGGAACATGCCGAGGCTGATACCGGCAATGGAATGGTTATAGGCGGCACCGGCCAGACTGAAACTCGCCACCGCGCCCAGCCCCATCAGCCAGGCTTTCGGGTTGAGAAATTGCAGCAACCAGCCCTGATACATGCGAATGGGTTTCGGTGGCGGCGCGCCGGTTTCCAGTTTTTCATAAGCCGACGTGGCAATTTTCCATGCCAGCCATAACAGATACAGGCTACCGGCGATTTTGAGGAAAAGGTGTAACGCGGGATACACCGTGATCAGCCCGCCGACACCAAATGCGACCAGCAGCAAAATACTTTGCATACCGAGCATAATGCCGACCATCAGCCAGATTGAGCGGAAGAAACCGAAGTTAGCGCCAGACGTGGTTAACAACATATTGTTCGGGCCGGGGGTAATGGCGGCGACCCATAAAAATCCGAGCATTGATAAAAATAAACCGAGTTCCATTTAATTTGGGTACTCCGACCCGAAAGATGTGCGATAGCATTGAAGCTAACAGCGTGATATTGATCGCACAAGAGCCTCTTAAGAGAAATTTATTCATCTTATGGTTGAATCCTTTCGCCCCCTGCGCGGGGCCAGTAATCCGCACCTCCAGACGCTGTTACCGCGACTGGTGCGGCGGCATGCCAAACTCAAACCTCACTGGCAAAGGCTGGATACGCCGGACGGCGATTTTCTGGATTTAGCCTGGAGTGAAGACCCGGAACAGGCGCGCCATAAACCCCGCATGATCCTGTTTCACGGGCTGGAAGGCAGCTTCTACAGCCCCTATGCCCACGGGTTATTGCAGGCCTGGAAAGATCAGGGCTGGCTCGGCGTGGTGATGCATTTTCGCGGATGCAGCGGTGAGCCGAACAAACTGCTGCGCATCTACCATTCCGGTGAAACCGAAGATGCCCGTTTCTTCATCCGCTGGCTTAATGAAACCTATGGCGAAGTCCCGACCGGTGCGGTGGGTGTCTCGCTCGGCGGCAACATGCTGGCGTGTTATCTCGGGCAGGAAGGCGACACCTGTACGCTGAGCGCCGCCGTGGTGGTGTCCGCCCCGCTGATGTTGGAACCCTGCGCGTACCGGCTGGAGCGCGGTTCATCGCGCATTTATCAGCGATACCTGCTCGGTCAGCTCAAAGGCAATGCCACGCGCAAACTGGCGAAATATCCGGGCACCTTGCCCGTCACGCTGGCGCAACTGAAAGCCATGCGCCGCATTCGTGATTTCGACGACGCCATTACCTCGAAAGCTCACGGTTTTGCCGATGCGCTGGATTATTACCGCCGGTGCAGCGCCTTGCCGCTGCTGGCGCAGATCAGAACGCCGTTGCTGATTATCCACGCCAAAGACGATCCGTTTATGACGCCGGAAGTGATCCCGAAAGCAGAGGATTTGCCAGCTTGCGTCGAATATCAGCTCACCGAACACGGCGGACATGTCGGCTTTGTGTCCGGCAGTTTGCGTCATCCGCAGATGTGGCTGGAACAACGCATTCCGGCCTGGATCGCCCCGCATTTAGAGAAAAAGACAAAGGAAACCCTATTGTGATTATTCCCTGGCAGGAACTGGACGCCGAACTGCTCACCAGCGTGGTGGAATCCTTCGTATTGCGCGAAGGCACCGATTACGGCGAGCAGGAACGATCGCTGGAGCAAAAAGTCGATGACGTAAAACGTCAGCTGAAAAGTGGCGAGATCGTGCTGGTCTGGTCAGAACTGCATGAAACGCTGAACATTATGCCGCGCGGTCAGTTCCGCGCCGGACAGGAAGAAACCCCGCAGGACTGGTAAACACGATCATAAAATGGATTTGGACAGCCTGTCCCTCTGCGAATAATTATGGTAACAATGGGATTAATTATGCGCTTTGTTTCCGCCTGCCCTGAATGACCTGAAGGGCAATATGGCGTGACGTTTAAGGAGTAAGCCCGACTATGTCAGCAAAACATCCTGTTATAGCAGTTACCGGCTCCAGCGGAGCAGGCACCACCACCACCAGCCTGGCATTTCGTAAAATATTTCAGCAGCTTGGCCTGCGTGCCGCTGAGCTGGAAGGCGACAGCTTTCACCATTTCACCCGCCCTGAAATGGATGCGGCAATCCGCAAAGCCCGTGACCTCGGACGTCACATCAGCTATTTCGGGCCGGAAGCCAACGACTTTGGTCTGCTGGAAAAAAGCTTTATCGAATATGGCCAGAACGGCACCGGCCGCTCGCGCAAGTATCTGCATACTTATGACGAAGCGGTTCCCTACAATCAGGTGCCGGGCACCTTTACGCCGTGGCAGGCGCTGCCGGAACCGACTGACATTTTGTTCTACGAAGGGCTGCACGGCGGCGTTGTCGCAGACAAAATTGACGTTGCCGCACAGGTTGATTTACTGGTCGGCGTGGTGCCCATCGTTAACCTTGAATGGATCCAGAAACTGTTGCGCGATACCGGCGAGCGCGGACATTCCCGCGAAGCGGTAATGGATTCCGTGGTGCGTTCGATGGATGACTACATCAGTTACATCACGCCGCAGTTCTCGCGCACGCACATCAACTTCCAGCGCGTACCGACTATCGATACCTCCAACCCGTTTGCCGCTAAAGCCATTCCTTCACTGGATGAAAGCTTTGTGGTGATCCACTTCCAGGGGCTGGATGACATTGATTTCCCGTATCTGCTGGCGATGTTGCAGGGTTCGTTTATCTCGCACATCAAAACGCTGGTGGTGCCGGGCGGAAAAATGGGGCTGGCGATGGAGCTGATTATGGCGCCGCTGGTGCAGCGCCTGATGGAAGGCAAAAAGATCGAGTAACGGACTCAGGCGTCGTTCATCAGCAACTGACGGATAAACCCGACATGCAGCGCGACGCCCGTCTGTAACGCCTCTTCATCGAGACGAAAACGCGGATTATGCACGCCATAAGTCGCGCCAATTTTTTCATTCCCGCTGCCAATAAACAGAAAACACCCCGGCACTTTTTGCTGGTAGGAAGAGAAATCCTCTCCGCCAAACAGCGGCTGAGTCACTTCGCGCAGCGCCTGCGGGCCCAGCGTTTTTTCAATCACCTGACGCGCAATCGCACAGGCCTCAGGATGGTTGTCGCCGTTCACATAGCCGCGTGTCCAGCGCAGTCCGTATGTCGCGCCATGCGCTGCCGTGATCCCCGAAATGATCTGCTCCATCACCTGCGGCACCTGTTCGCGCACGTTGCTGTGATGCGTCCGCAGCGTTCCGGCGAGCTTCACCCGCTCCGGGATCACGTTATAACTTTCGCCCGTCTGGAAGGTTGCGATAGTCAGCACCGGCACCTGAAGCGGATCAATACGGCGCGCCACAACGTTTTGCAGTGCGGTGACAACTTCCGCGCCGATCACCACCGGATCGATACACAAATGCGGCATAGAACCGTGGCCGCCTTTGCCGGTAATGGTGATGTCGAAGTTATCTGTGGACGCGCAGAACACGCCCTCTTTCAGCCCCACTTCACCGGTCGGAGAATTAGGCATCACGTGCAGGCCGAAGATTTTCTCAACGCCATCCAGCACACCTAAATCCACCAGTTCCTGTGCCCCGCCCGGTGGCACTTCTTCAGCATGCTGGAAGATAAACCGCACAGAACCATGCAACTCAGACTGACATTGGGTCAGCACTTTTGCCGCACCCAGCAACATTGCGGTGTGAGCATCATGACCACAGGCGTGCATCACGCCGGGGACCGTTGAGCAGAAAGGTTCATCGTTCTCTTCCTGAATCGGCAGGGCATCGATATCCGCCCGCAGCGCATATACCGGCCCCGGATGCGCCCCTTTCAGATCGGCAATCACGCTGTTGGGCGTCAGATGTGTCAGGGTCAGACCGCCGAAACTTTCCAGCTGTTGAGTAATGTACGCCGCCGTTTTATGCTCCTGAAAAGAGAGTTCAGGATGGGCATGAATATGTCTGCGCCAGCGCAGCACGTCCGCTTTGACTTCAGCCAGCATTGCTTCGAAATTAAAAGTCATCACTCTTCTCCTCAGTTAAGCCACATCGCGCATTGGCGCACGAGGTTTTATTGCCAGCGGCAGGATAGCCAGACCGGCCACCACCATCGCCAGCGCCAGAAATACAAACGTAGAAAGGTAACCGTGGCTGGCGGTGATGAGATATCCCATCGCAATCGGCGCCACAAATCCGCCGAGAGTTCCGCCGGTATTAATGATCCCCATCGCCGCGCCCATGACGTCAGAAGGCAGGCGTTTCATCGGCAGCGTAAAGACGGTCACAAAGGACGCCATCAGGAAAACGTAGCCGAGGAACAGGAACAACCCGGCCGTAACCGCCGATGCCGACGTAAAGACCAGCCAGATGCACAGCGCACTGAGCAGTGCGCAGCAGAAAATCACTTTCGGCTCTTTGCCCTGCATATAGCGTCCGACCAGCCAGCCGGTTGCCAGTGAAGAAATCCAAATACCCAGCCCGCCTGTCGCGACCACCATGCCGGATACGTCGAGTGACATACCGCGCTGCTGGACCAGATATTTCGGCAACCACGCCATCAGGCCGTAAGACGGAATGTTGATGCAGAAAATTGAGACAAACAGCAGCAGGACAATCGGGTTTTTCAGTAAGTCCCGATAACCGGTTTTCGCGCCGGTACGGGCTTGCGCTTCCGGCGGATTGGGCACAAAAATCACAATCGTTACGGCGATGGCAAAAGCCAGCAATCCGAGAATGGAGAACGATCCGCGCCAGCCAAGATGATCCAGGCTGTAAACCGCAATCAGCGGTCCGGCAGTCATCGCCAGTCCGGCGGAAGACAGCAAAATCGACTGCGCAAAGGTTCGCTTCTCAACTGCGAAATTAGACACTACCGCTTTGGCGCAGGACGCAGGATAGCCGGAATGGCCGACGCCGGAGAGAAACCGGAACGTGACCAGTAATCCCAGGCTGAGGCCCAGCGTTCCGAAACACAGCGCGAAGCCGCCCAGCAAGAACAGCGACATGCCGAGCACTTTTTTGTAGCCGAACCGGTCATTCAGCCAGCCCGCGGGGATCTGAAACAGCGAATAGGCCAGGAAGAAAATGCCGGTGATATACCCCAGCTGTTCAGGTTGCAGATTAAATTCGCGCTCGATGGGCAGCAGCGCAAAGCCCATCACTGTTTTATCGATATACACCACGGCGTAACCGACAAATAGCAGGAAGATCATCAGGGAACGACTTTTCATAGCGGATATCCCTTTTTGTTATCACCACGTCAGATTTTCTCACTGCCGGATGAATCGTAAAATGCGACATGCGTCACGTAATCAACTGAATAACAACATATTATTTTTCTCAATCCTGACGCTATCAGCTTTACAGCCTGACCATAAGATGCAATTTTTGGGCGGGTGATGCTTTTTACTGATAGGGATCGTGATGCGCTATTTGCCGAAATTACAGCAACTGAAGGTTTTCCAGCAGGTTATCCGCAGCGGCAGTATTCGCGGCGCGGCGCGGGCGTTGAATCAGTCACAACCGGCGGTCAGCAGAACATTGCGTGAACTGGAACAAACGCTCGATACGCAGTTGATTGTGCGTGGTAATCAGGGGATGACGCTGACCGAAACGGGGCGTGCATTTGCGCAGCGTATGCAATTTATCCTCGAAGAACTTGAGCGCGCCGCCGATGAAATTCGCCAGATCGAACAATATTCGCAGGGCTCCGTCGCCATTGGATTTTCATCGCTGCTGGCGCTGACGGTTTTTCCCGGACTGGCAGGAGAATTTAAGACGCAGTTTCCGCAGTCCAAACTGCTGATCAAAGAGGGGCAACTTTCCACGTTGTTACCTGCACTGCGCGAAGGGAAACTGGATTTCGCGGTCGGCACCGCCGGACCGGGATTTCCGCTGGAAGATCTGGTGCGTGAGCCGCTGTTCAGCGCCCCTTTCTGCGTTATCGCCCGGCGTGGACATCCGCTGGCAGACGCCACAACTCTGGCGGAATTACAGGATGCGCGCTGGCTGTTGCCCGAAACGGATATGGGGTATTACCAGCAAATCAGGATATCGATGGGAGGATTTCATCAGCCGGCAGCGGAAATGCCGGTGCATACAGATTCGGTGGTGTGCGGGCTAAATATGGTGTTGCAGTCTGATTATCTGACCATTGTGGCGCGGGCGATGAAAGCGCCGTTTGGGCTGGAAGAAAGGTTGAGTGTGCTCAATATCGATACCCTGCCGCAGGCAGAATACTGTGTGCTTTACTCGCAAAAATCGCCGCTGACGTTTGCCGCGCGGCGATTTTTGGATTTATTGCGCAGCCAGTGCCACGCGCATGACTGGTCGTAACTTATTCGACGCTGATCACTTCAAAGCTGTGGGTGATGGTGGCCGCTTTACCCAGCATCAGGGACACGGAGCAGTACTTTTCGGCAGACAGGCTGACCGCACGCTCGACAATCTTATCGGTGAGATCTTTACCGGTGACGATGAAATGCAGATTGATGTGCGTGAATAAACGCGGTGCTTCTTCGCGGCGCTGCGAGGTCAGTTTCACTTCACAATCGCGCACGTCGTTGCGACCTTTTTGCAAAATTGACACCACATCGATCGCGCTGCAACCGCCCGCAGACATCAGCAGCATTTCCATCGGGCTGGGGGCTTTATCGCCCGCGTTGCCATCCATTGAAATCTGATGCCCTGACGCTGACTCACCTAAAAATGTCAGCCCTTCAACCCATTTAACACGTGCGTGCATGAACTATTCTCCCGGTGAATAAACTTGTCGATATCCGCTCTCAGAGTACCCTTTCACCTAAAATCTGGCAACGTAACCCGATCGCCATCATGCTGAAGCGAGACAACAGAAGACAGCATCACAAACCTGTGCTACAAACAAAGCCGAAACATACTTTCCAGTGAATTGCGGTGACGGTTTTCGCGGTTTAAGAACAGAACCCACGGTGATAACAGCAATAAACAGGCTGTTGCACTCCGACACCCGCTTGCAGCATTTCTGGGGAGTTATATGCTGAAAGGGCGCTTTTTACGTTGAAGTGCCGTACAGGGAACTCTGAGCCCTGTGATTTTGGGCAGCGATAACAACAGAGGATAATAGCAAATGGTTCTCGGCAAGCCACAAACAGACCCGACTCTTGAATGGTTCCTGTCTCACTGTCATATACATAAGTATCCGTCTAAAAGTACGCTGATTCACCAGGGTGAAAAAGCCGAAACGCTGTACTACATCGTGAAAGGGTCGGTTGCCGTCCTGATTAAAGATGAAGAAGGCAAAGAGATGATACTGTCCTACCTGAACCAAGGTGACTTCATCGGCGAGCTGGGACTCTTCGAAGAAGGTCAGGAACGCAGTGCCTGGGTACGTGCTAAAACTGCCTGCGAAGTGGCTGAAATTTCGTATAAAAAATTCCGCCAGCTGATTCAGGTAAACCCGGATATTCTGATGCGTCTTTCCGCGCAGATGGCTAACCGTCTGCAAGTGACGTCAGAGAAAGTCGGCAACCTTGCCTTCCTCGACGTAACAGGCCGTATCGCTCAAACCTTGCTTAATCTGGCTAAACAGCCTGATGCAATGACCCATCCGGACGGGATGCAAATCAAGATCACCCGTCAGGAAATCGGCCAAATCGTCGGTTGTTCACGTGAAACAGTCGGACGTATTCTCAAAATGCTGGAAGATCAGAGCCTGATCTCCGCACACGGTAAAACGATTGTCGTTTACGGCACACGTTAATCCCTCAAAAATCGGCGCGGCAGAACACTGTCGCGCCTTTTTTATGGGCTAAGCTTTACCCATGACGCTATGGCGAAGACTGTTTTACCATCCTGAAATAAATTACGCGCTGCGCCAGACGCTGGTGTTGTGCCTGCCTGTCGGCATTTGCTGGCTGTTCGGCAACCTGCAAATGGGTCTGCTTTTTTCACTCTGTCCGGCCTGTTGTAACGTCGCCGGTCTGGATACCCCGCACAAACGCTTTTTTAAACGCCTGATGATCGGCGGTTCACTCTTTGCTGTGAGCAGCATTCTGCTGCAACTGATGCTGGAAAACTGGCACATTCCCCTGCCGCTGATCATGCTGTCTCTGGCCCTGTTGCTCGGCGTCACCGGCGAAATCAGCCCGCTGCATGCGCGTCTGTTGCCCGGTGCGCTGGTCGCCACCATCTTCACGCTGAGCATGGCCGGGATCCGGCCGATGTGGCAGGCACCGGTGTTATTTGCCGCCGGCACCGCCTGGTACGGATTGTTTAACTGGTTATGGTTTCGTATCTCCAAAGAACAGCCGATGCGCGAAACCCTCAGCCAGCTTTATCTGCAACTGGCGGATTATTTCGAAGCCAAATACAGCCTGCTGACCCAACACACCGATCCCGAAACCGCCCTGCCGCCCTTACTGGCGCGCCAGCAGAAAGTCATCGACCTGATTGCCCTGCTCTACCAGCAACTGCACATGCTGCCGCAGCACGGGCATCATCATCACCATAAGCGGCTGTTTCAGCGTTTTCAGGTCGCGCTCGATTTGCAGGAGCACATCACCGTCAGCCTGCATCAGCCGGAAGAAGTGCAAAGGCTGGTGGAAGAAAGCCATGCCGAGGCGGTGATCCGCCGCAACGCGCAGGTGATTTCTGCGCGGCTGCGGGTGATCGCCGACGACATTCTTTATCACCGGTTATCCGGGCGTTTTACGATGGCGAATGAACTGGCGGCGCTGGAGAAAATCGCCGCGCGCACGCCGGACAATCCGGTCGGTCAGTTTTGTTATTACCATTTCAGCCGCATTGCCCGTCTGTTACGCACACAGCGCCCGTTGTACAAACGTGACCTGATGAACACGCAGCCGCGTCTGCCCTTCTGGCCCGCGCTGAAAAGTTATCTCTCGTTCAAATCCGTCGCCCTGCGTAACGCCGCCCGTCTGGGCATTATTCTGGCGATTGGCAGCAGCCTCGGTCTGTTTTTCAATCTGCCCAAACCGTACTGGATTTTGCTGACCATCATGCTGGTCAGTCAGAACGGCTATAACGCCACGCGCGTGCGGATCCAGCACCGTGCGCTGGGCACGCTGGCCGGATTACTGATTGCCTCAGGATTGTTAAAACTGGAGCTGCCGGAAGGCACCACGCTGTTATGCATGCTGCTGATCACCTTGTTGTCGTATACGGTGTTGCGTAAAAACTACGGGCTGGCGATGGTCGGTATGACGGTGACGGCGGTTTATACCCTGCAATTGCTGGCGATGAATGGCATACATTTTCTGGTGCCGCGTCTGGTGGATACGCTGATCGGCTGCGCACTGGCGTTCGGTGGCACCATCTGGCTGTGGCCGCAATGGCAAAGCGGTTTGCTGCGCCAGAATGCGCATCAGGCGCTGGAAACCTATCAGGACGCCATCCGGCTTTTGCTTGAGGAAAACCCGGACACCGCCAAACTGGCGTACACCCGTATGCAGGTCAATCAGGCACACAACAAGCTGTTCACCTCACTGAATCAGGCCATGCAGGAACCGGGTTTTAACTCGCATTATCTGGCGGATATGCGTCTGTGGGTGACGCACAGCCAGTTCGTGGTCGAGCATATCAATGCGATGACGATCCTTGCCCGCGAGCATTACATGCTGCCGGAGGCGCTGGCGACGGAGTATTTACAGACCTGTGAAATCGCGTTGCAGAGCTGTCAGCAACGTCTGCTTTACGACGGACCGGGCAGTGAAAACAACCTGTTTAACGCACCGGAGCTTCACCCTGACATGCCGCTGACGGAGATGGAACGTCATCTGCGGCGGGTGATTTCGCATCTCAGCGTGATGCATACCATTTCGTCACTGGCGTGGAAGCAGAGGCCGCATCATGGGATCTGGCTGACGCGGAAGGCGTGATTTATAACTCCCTCCCCTGCGAAGGGGAGGGTTGGGGTGGGGTATTAAAGTCGGCTTAATTGTCTGGGTTGCCCTCAAACCAACACCCCATCCCAGCCTTCCCCTCGTGAAAGGGGAAGGAGCAAAAGCAAAACCGTTCAGCCATTGCAGGATAGAAGTAAAACGTCGATCGGACCCTTCGCAGCGGGAGGAACAGTCAGCCTGCGACCTTTGCTACCGCTTTCTCAAACCTTTCCATCCCCTCTTCAATATCCGCGAAGTCGATCACAAGCGATGGCGCAAACCGCATCACGTTCGGTCCGGCGACCAGCATCATCAGCCCGCAGTCGGCGGCGGCGGTATGGAATTCTCCGGCGCGGTTTTTATATGCATCGGAAAGCTCAGCGCCGATCAGCAGACCCTGACCACGGAACTCGCTGAAGATGTGATATTTCTGATTGATGGCCTCCAGCGCGCTGATAAATTTCTCGCGGCGTTCATTGATACCGGCCAGCACCTCAGGCGTATTGATGATGTCCAGCGCGGCTTCGGCGACGGCGCAGGCCAGCGGGTTTCCGCCGTATGTGGTGCCGTGTTTGCCCGGCTCCATCACCGAGGCTACGTCTTCGGTTGCCAGCATGGCGGAAACCGGGAAGCCGCCGCCCAGCGCCTTGGCGGTGGTCAGAATGTCTGGCGTCACGCCGTAATGCATATAGCTGAACAGCTTACCGCTGCGCCCCATGCCGCTTTGTACTTCATCGAGCACCAGCAGCGCCTGATGTTTGTCGCAAAGCTCGCGCAGACCTTGCAGGAATTCCGGGGTGGCGGACGTGACACCGCCTTCGCCCTGAACAGGTTCCACGACAATGGCGCAGGTGTGATCGTCGATCACCGCTTTTACGGCGTCCAGATCGTTAAACGGCACGTGGACGATGTCAGCAGGTTTCGGGCCAAAGCCGTCGGAGTATTTTGGCTGACCGCCCACGGAAACCGTGAACAGCGTGCGGCCGTGGAAGGCGTTATGGAAAGCGATGATCTTACTTTTGTACGGGCTGTGGCGGTGCGAGGCGTAGTAACGCGCCAGCTTAAAGGCGGCCTCGTTGGCTTCCGCTCCGGAGTTGGCGAAAAATACGCGGTCGGCAAAGGTAGCGTCGATCAGCTTCTGAGCCAGGCGCAGTGCAGGTTCGTTGGTAAACACGTTGCTGACATGCCACAGGGTTTCGCCCTGTTCGTGTAACGCTTTTACCAGTGCCGGATGGCAATGCCCGAGCGCCGTTACCGCGATACCGCCCGCGAAATCAACGTATTCGGTGCCCTGCTGATCCCAGACACGACTGCCTTTACCTTTAACAGGAATAAATTTCGCAGGTGAATAAACCGGCAAAATCACTTTGTCGAACGTACCCCGATCTACCGCTGATTTTTCTGCCATAACCCTTCGCCCTTACTGATAGTGATGTGAAAATATAATCATAAAATATGCATAAAAAATCACACGCAGGCAAACAGAAATCGCACCTGATGGGTAAGTAATTTTTGCAGCGATGTTAACGAGGAATTAAACGGTTAGATTTTAAGGAAATTATCCAGAAGCTGATGCCCCTGCTCGCTCAGAATGCTTTCGGGATGGAACTGAACCCCATGCAGCGGCAAGGCGTTGTGCATGATGCCCATAATGTCGTCGCGACGGCCATCCCGTTCCGTCCATGCCGTGACATCAAAACAGTCCGGCAACGTTTCCGGCGCCACCACCAGCGAATGATAGCGGGTGACAGTCAGCGGATTGTTCAGCCCGCTGAAAACGCTTTTACCGGTGTGGCGGACGGGCGAAGTTTTACCGTGAATGGCCTGACGCGCCCGCACGATGTTTGCGCCAAATGCCTGCGCCATCGCCTGATGCCCGAGGCACACGCCGAGGATCGGCATACGGTCAGCAAAATGAGTAATGGCTTGCAGGGAAATACCGGCCTGATCCGGTGTGCACGGGCCGGGAGAGATCACCAGATGTGACGGGGCAAGCTGTTCGATATCGGTGAGCGTCAGTTGATCGTTACGCATCACTTTTACCTGCGCGCCAAGCTCGCAAAAATATTGGTAGAGGTTGTAAGTGAAGGAGTCGTAGTTGTCGATCAGCAGCAGCATAGCGTACCCGGTAAAAGTGAAAGAATTTACCGGGCAATTCTACGCAATTTTCCGTTCAGGCTTCAGCTTTATGTCGATCAATGTTCATCGTGGATTTCGCTGACGACGTCATTGAAAATCGCCACCAGATCGGTTTCATCGCCAAACACGGCGGTTTTATTGGCCGCCAGCCAGCGGTCACGATCGACTTTCGCCCATTCAATGTCGTAACCGGCGTGGATCACCAGTTGCTCGATGAAAATCCTCAGCGCGCGCCCGTTGCCCTCACGGAACGGATGCAACAGATTCAGGCCGGTGTAGTAATGTCCGAGACGCTCAGCGAACTTATCCAGCGGTAACCCGACCAGAAACTCTTCTTCCTCCAGTTCCTGCATCAGGGCATTGCCTTCCTTTTCGATGTAGCCGAAATGGCAGAACTGGGTGTCGTCCTTGTAGATATCTATTTCCCGAAAGTGACCCGCCCACGGATAAATATCCTGGAACAAAGCCAGATGCACCGCGCAAAGATGCGGTAACCCCATCGCGGAAGGACCGAGTGGCATGATCGCCGCGCGCAGGGCAGTAAATTCCTGTTCAGCCTGTAACAGACGATGCGCTTCGCGGATTTCCAGCCGGTTTTTCAGCACATTGATGCCGGGATAATAATAAGGGTCGGCACCGGCCACGAGTTTATCGTTCATAGTGCTTCCTCAGTTCGGTGAGACGTTGCGAGATTTGTTCGTTATCCAGCGTGATAACCTCTACCTGCACGCCATCCAGCGCGCTGCTGGCCTGAAAGTTTTGCCGCTGACGTTCGCGAAAAAGTTTTTCCTGCTGCCTGAGTGTCAGTTTCTTCGCCATCTTATTTCCTCCCTGGGTATCGCCAGTCGGGCGCATACCTTGTGGAGTTAAGTATAGACAGAGAAAAAAAGGCGCCCGTCACGGCGCCCTAAACTCGGATTATTCAACAGCGACAGGCGTCTCGTTCACGTCCGTTTTATGATCCGCTTGCAGCGTTTTCACCCGCGCTTCAAGCTGCTTCACCGCTTCGACATCCGGCAACAGGGAATATTTCAGCTCAAACACCGTGCTCTGGCCCGGCTGCAGTTGTTTCACCCGTCCCTGTTCACGTTCGATGGTCACCGGATAGGCATAATTCGTCCCCGGCTCAATACCGGTCACGTAGCCCTGTTTCAGCGTATCGGTGTTTTTCCACAGCGTCAGCAGCGGCAACTGATGGGTATCGAATTCAATCGATGCCCCTTTATTTCCCGCTTTGTTCACCACACCGGCGATGGTTTTGCCCTGCGCATCTGCCAGCGGCACCATATTAAAGACCATTTCATCAAAGCCTTTGGTCGGCCGGGCGTAAGTCTGCCAGTCAGATAACCCTTTTTTGGCGTAATCATTGAATGGCGAAATCGATTTCAGCGGCGCAATGAAACGGGCACCTTCTTCAAGGATCGGCTGGCCGAAATTACTGTGATAAATAATCTGGTAGTCGTGCGGATAATCCGACGCGTTTGTCAGGGTATCGTGAATGGTCCAGGAATAGCTGCCGGGCACGTAACGCAGCGCGGTCCAGGTTTCCAGCCTGGCTTTCTTAAAGGTGTCTTCTTTCAGCAAGCCGCGCACAGTGATTGCATAAGGGGCTTTGTCGGCAATATCAATCTCCACTTTAGAGGCGGGTGTATTGCCCGCCCGGCCGTGCAGCGTATAAATCATGCCGTCGGCGGTCACCGGATGTCCGGTCCATTCAAAGCCGCACCGTACCATCATTTCATTGAAACCTTCCAGCCAGCCCACACCGTTACGGCTTTCAAGGTTGATATACGCCGGATTGACCACTTCCTGAACCGGTGAATCCCAGCCTAAGCGAATGTTATCGCCGGTCACATGCAGCAAATCCATCCCCCGCGTCGGACTCAGGGCAATCGTCAGCCCTTTGCTGGTAATCGTGATGACTTTTGACCCTTCCTGTTTACCGCCATGCAGCACTTTCTGTTCGATGCTGAAATCTGCCCCTGCGATATTCAGCTTTTTGCTGTCAGTCTTCCAGTTTCCCAGTTCTGTACCGGCTTCAGCATCCGTCAGCACAATAGTTTGTGCTGCAGCCTGCCACGAAAAAAGCCCCATAACGATCCCGGTAACGAGTAATTTTTTCACAATAACTCCTTTTTGCTGAATTGATTTAGCCCAAAAGCAATTCAGCCTACAAACCCGCACAGGCGAAAAACGTGACAGCCTTCAAGTTGAACGGTTTTACCCCTGAACGGCTGGCAGCAACGTGCCAGGTTTCGCAAAAAGCCTTGTAGTCAGTGAGAAATTGCAGGCAAAACTGAGATATCAGACACGATAATCTGCTCATCAGCTGATGCGTTTCAGCTGATGAACGTAAGCTGAAGAGGGATTACTTTTTCCGGCCGCCCATAATGGAGCCAAGCACGCCGCGCAAAATCTGACGCCCTAAATCCCGCGCCATGCTTTTTGCGGCAACCTGCACCACGCCGTCGCGTTTGCCGCCGCGCGGGCCGGTGCTGCCGAACAGGATCTCATTCAGTCCGCCCATCAGCCCGCCACCGGAAGGGGCTTCTGCGGCGGGTTTGGCCGAACCGGCGGATTGCGGTGTGGCGACGGTGCCAAACCCTTGCGCGGTGATTTTCTCGTAGGCGGATTCACGGTCAATACTGTCTTCGTAGCGACCATACAGCGGCGACTGATTGATGGCTTTGTTGCGCCCTTCCTCGCCCAGCATGCCCATTTTCGATTCCGGGGCGATCACCATCGCCCGCTGTACCACTTCCGGCCGCCCTTTCTCATCAAGGAATGACACCAGCGCCTCGCCGACGCCCAGTTCGGTAATCGCCGTTTCCGCATCAAATGCCGGATTGGCACGCAGCGTTTGTGCTGCCGCTTTTACCGCTTTCTGATCACGCGGCGTAAACGCGCGCAGGGCATGTTGTACGCGGTTGCCGAGCTGACCGAGCACGCTGTCAGGGATATCCAGCGGGTTTTGCGTCACGAAGTAAATCCCCACGCCTTTGGAGCGGATCAGGCGCACCACCTGTTCGATTTTGGTCAGCAATGCCTGCGGGGCATCATTAAACAGCAGATGCGCTTCATCAAAAAAGAACACCAGTTTCGGTTGCTCAGGGTCGCCGACTTCCGGCAGTTGCTCAAACAACTCCGCCAGCAGCCACAGCAGGAAAACGGCGTAGAGTTTCGGCTGGTTAATCAGCTTATCCGCTGCCAGCAGGTTGATAATGCCGTGACCGTTGCTGTCGGTTTTCATCAGGTCATTGATATCCAGCATCGGCTCGCCGAAGAACTGATTGGCGCCCTGACCTTCCAGCGTCAGCAAACCACGCTGAATCGCCCCGACGGAGGCTGAGGAAATGTTGCCGTACTGCGTCTGAAATTGTTTCGCGTTATCGCCGGTAAACTGCACCATCGCCCGCAGATCTTTCATGTCGAGCAACAACAGTCCGTTGTCGTCGGCAATCTTAAATACCAGCTGTAATACGCCACTTTGCACTTCATTGAGATCAAGCAGTCTCGCCAGCAGCAACGGCCCCAGATCAGAAATCGTCGCGCGGATCGGATGGCCTTTTTCCCCAAAGATATCCCAGGGAATAATGCTGCACGCCTGCGGCTGCCAGTCCGTCACGCCGATACCCTTCAGCCGGGCGCTGAGCTTTTCCGAGGCCACGCCTTCTGCGCCAATACCGGACAAATCGCCTTTCACATCCGCCAGAAAAACCGGAATGCCAATGCGGGAAAACTGCTCCGCCATCCGTTGCAGCGTGACGGTTTTACCGGTACCGGTCGCGCCGGTAATCAGTCCATGCCGGTTGGCCAGTGCAGGCAGGATCACCAGATCATCCACCGGTTTACCTTCACTCATGGCTTTGGCGATCAGACGGGCTTCACTCATGTCATTTTCCTTGAAAGGGGGACGCGGGCGCGTTACTTAAAACTATAAGTCTCATCAGAGGAGCGTCAATAAACGGGCAATAAAAAGCCCCCGGAACCGGAGGCTTAGAAAAACAGTATTCTGGCAGAAAGGCTGAAAAATTAAGGCAGCACTTTCGCAGACAGGATCACAATCGGGGTCGTCGGCACGTTCTGGTAAGGCCCGACATTGTCGGTTTTAACCTGAGACATTTTGTCTACCACGTCCATCCCTTTGATGACTTTACCGAATACGGCATAGCCGAAATCACGCTGGCCGTGATCGAGGAACGCATTGTCTGCCACGTTGATGAAGAACTGGCTGGTGGCGCTGTCTTTATCAGCAGTACGCGCCATGGCGACCGTTCCGCGCAGGTTACGCAGGCCGTTGTCGGCTTCGTTCTTGATCGGCTCTTTGGTGGCTTTCTGCTGCATGTCAGTGGTGAAACCGCCGCCCTGTACCATGAAGCCCGGGATCACACGGTGGAAAATGGTGTTGTTGTAATAGCCGCTCTGGGCGTAATCAACGAAGTTTTTCACAGAAACCGGTGCCTTCGCACTGTCGAGTTCCAGTTCGATATTCCCTGCTGACGTGGTCAGCATGACGTGAGTCTGGCCAGCCGCAAATGCAGGCGACAGGGCTGACAGGGATAGCAGCGCAGTCAGGGCCACTAAAGTACGTTTAAACATGACGGTTCCTTTCTCCAGAATACAAACAACAGATCTCACTGATTCTAAAGAGCCTTTACGCTCAGCGCCAGACCTTTACCTTTATTTACGCTCTTGAATAATTTATTCAGATATTTCAAAATATTACATCGGATAAATGCCGCGTTAGCTGTTGAAATCTACGGGGTAATCTTTATCCAGATGAATTGTCGTTTTCGCCAGTTGCGTTTGTGCGATCAGCACGCCCTCGCGCAGGGAATATTGCACCGGCGTCTGACGACGCACCGCATCAAAACCGCTTTGCGCAGGCAGGATCACCAGACTGGCGGCGTGGCCGCTTTCCAGACCGTAGCCTTGCAGGTTCATGGTGCGGGCGCTGTAAGTGGTGATCAGTTTCAGGCCGTCATCGATTTGCTGATAGCCCATAAGCTGACAAACATGCAGCCCCATATGCAGCACCTGCAACATGTTGGCGGTGCCCAGCGGATACCACGGGTCGAACACGTCATCATGGCCGAAACAGACGTTAATCCCTGCATCGAGCATCTCTTTGACCCGCGTGATACCGCGGCGTTTCGGATAGGTATCAAACCGCCCCTGCAGGTGGATATTGACCAGCGGATTGGCGACAAAGTTAATACCCGACATTTTCAGCAAACGGAATAAACGCGAGGTGTAGGCGCCGTTGTAGGAATGCATCGCCGTGGTATGGCTGGCGGTGACACGTGCGCCCATATTCTCACGCAGGGCCAGCGCGGCGACGGTTTCCACAAACCGTGACTGTTCATCGTCAATTTCATCGCAATGCACGTCGATAAGCGCATGGTATTTCTTCGCCAGCGCGAAGGTTTTATGCAGCGATTCCACGCCGTATTCGCGGGTGAATTCGAAGTGCGGAATGGCACCGACCACGTCCGCGCCCAGCCTGAGCGCCTCTTCCAGCAGGGCTTCGCCATTCGGGTACGACATAATGCCTTCCTGCGGAAACGCCACAATTTGCAGCGTCACCCAGGGCGCCACCTCGGCTTTCACTTCCAGCATGGCCTTCAGCGCGGTCAGCGTCGGATCAGAGACGTCCACGTGCGTGCGCACATGCTGGATGCCATTGGCAATCTGCCATTTCAGCGTCTGCCATGCGCGCTGTTTGACGTCTTCGTGCGACAGCAGCGCCTTGCGTTCTGCCCAGCGTTCAATGCCTTCAAACAACGTACCGGACTGATTCCACGCGGGCTGACCGGCGGTCTGGGTGGTATCAAGATGAATATGCGGCTCGATAAAGGGAGGTATTGCCAGCCCGCCCCCGGCATCCAGTATATCTTCGCCGTAATCGGCATTGTCCAGTTGGGAGACAATCTGGCGGATCACGCCGTCTTCGATATCGATCTGCCATAACCCTTCCCGGTCAGGCAATCGTACATTTTTAATGGTACGCAAAAGAGTTTTCGTCACGCGTTACCTCATCGTTTTTAGAAAGACTGCGTTGTCAGTGAGGGGAGAGCCAATCTTAGAACAATAGCCTGAAAGTGTTTATAAATCGAAAGGTTACATAAAAACCCAATAAAATCAGGCAAATACCACCTAAGGAGTATATTGAAACCGGCTTGATTTGCATCAATACCCCCTGTTACGCGCGGGTTATGTTTAGCCGTAGAAAATCAAATTTGAGGCATTTATGAGCAAAGTCAGACTCGCGATAATAGGCAACGGCATGGTGGGCCATCGCTTTATCGAAGATTTACTGGATAAAGCAGAACCGGGTCAGTTCGAGATCACGGTATTGTGTGAAGAACCGCGCGTGGCCTACGACCGCGTCCATCTTTCCTCCTATTTTTCCCATCATACCGCCGAAGAACTGTCACTGGTTCGCGAAGGCTTCTACGAAAAACACAACGTCAACGTGCTGATTGGCGAACGGGCGATTACGCTGAACCGCAAGGAAAAAGTCATTCATTCCAGCAGCGGCCGCACGGTGTATTACGACAAACTGATTATCGCCACCGGCTCCTACCCGTGGGTGCCGCCGATCGCGGGTTCCGACGGTCAGGATTGCTTCGTTTACCGCACCATTGAAGACTTACACGCCATCGAATCCTGCGCCCGTCGCAGCAAACGCGGTGCCGTGGTCGGCGGCGGGTTACTCGGCCTTGAAGCCGCCGGTGCGCTGAAAAACCTCGGTGTGGAAACGCACGTGGTCGAGTTCGCTCCCGGCCTGATGGCGGAACAGCTTGATACCATGGGCGGCAGCCAGCTACGCCAGAAAATCGAAAGCATGGGCGTGCGGGTTCACACCGCCAAAAATACTCAACAGATTGTTCAGGGCGGCACGTCAGCCCGTAAAACGATGGAATTCGCCGACGGCACCTTCCTGGAAGTCGATTTCATCGTGTTCTCCACCGGTATCCGCCCGCAGGATAAACTGGCGCGCCAGTGTGATTTAGAGATCGCCCCGCGCGGCGGCATCGTGATTAACGATCAGTGCCAGACCAGCGATCCGGACGTGTACGCCATCGGCGAATGTGCGTCGTGGAATCAGCGCACCTTCGGTCTGGTCGCGCCGGGCTACAAAATGGCGCAGGTCACCGCCGACCATTTACTTGGTCGCGATAACGCCTTCACCGGCGCAGACATGAGCGCCAAACTGAAACTGCTGGGCGTTGATGTGGCCGGTATCGGCGATGCCCACGCCCGTACGCCGGGTGCCCGCAGCTATGTGTATCTGGATGAAAGCAAGGCGCTGTACAAACGTCTGGTGGTCAGCGAAGACAACACCACCCTGCTCGGCGCGGTACTGGTCGGGGATACCAGCGATTACGGCAACCTGCTGCAACTGGTGCTGAACAGCATTCCGTTGCCGGAAAATCCGGACGCGCTGATCCTGCCCGCTCATGCAGGCAGCGGCGGCGCGGTGATTGGCACCGATGCCCTGCCGGAAAGCGCGCAAATCTGTTCCTGTTTTGACGTCACCAAAGGCGACATCATCAAAGCCGTTCAGGGCGGCTGCCATACCGTCGCGGCGCTGAAATCGGCAACCAAAGCCGGTACCGGCTGCGGCGGTTGTATTCCGCTGGTCACGCAGGTGCTGAATGCTGAACTGAGCAAGCAAGGCATCGAAGTTAACCATCATCTGTGCGAACACTTCGCGTATTCCCGTCAGGAGCTGTATCACCTGATCCGCGTGGAAGGCATCCGTTCGTACGACGATCTGCTGAACAAATACGGCAAAGGTTACGGCTGTGAAGTGTGTAAACCGACCGTCGGCTCGCTGCTGGCGTCCTGCTGGAACGACTACGTACTGAAACCGCAGCACACGCCGTTGCAGGACACCAACGACGTGTTCCTCGCTAACATGCAAAAAGACGGCACTTATTCCGTGATCCCGCGCTCGCCGGGCGGTGAAATTACCCCGCAGGGATTGCAGGCCATCGGCGAAATCGCGGCGGAATACAATCTCTACACCAAGATCACCGGCTCGCAGCGCATCGGCATGTTCGGCGCGCAAAAAGACGATTTACCGGCCATCTGGCAGAAACTGATTAACGCCGGATTCGAAACCGGTCAGGCGTACGCCAAAGCCCTGCGCATGGCGAAAACCTGTGTCGGCAGCACCTGGTGCCGTTACGGCGTGGGCGACAGCCTCGGTTTCGGCATCAGTCTGGAAAACCGCTATAAAGGCATCCGCACGCCACACAAAATGAAGTTCGGCGTGTCGGGCTGTACCCGTGAATGTTCCGAAGCGCAGGGCAAAGACGTCGGGATTATCGCCACGGAAAACGGCTGGAACCTGTATGTCTGCGGCAACGGCGGCATGAAACCCCGCCACGGCGATTTGCTGGCCGCCGATCTGGATAACGACACGCTGCTGCGTTATCTCGATCGTTTCATGATGTTCTACATCCGCACCGCCGATAAGCTGCAACGCACGTCAGTCTGGATGGACAATCTCGAAGGCGGCATCAGCTATCTGCGTAAAGTCATCATCGATGACAAACTCGGCCTTAACGATCAGCTGGAAGCTGAACTGGCGCGTCTGCGCGAATCTGCGGTCTGCGAATGGCAGGAAACGCTGAATGATCCGGCGGCACAAACCCGCTTCAGCCACTTTATCAACAGCAGCCAGCGTGATCCGAACGTGCAGTTTGTCGGTGAACGTCAGCAGCATCGTCCGGCGCGTCCTGACGAACGTATTCCGGTGACGCTGGTCACTGACGGGGAGGAAGTATGATGAGCCAGTGGTTAACGCTTTGTTCTGTCGATCAGATCCTGCCTGCCTGCGGCGTGTGCGCACTGGCAGGTGATCAGCAAATCGCGCTGTTCCGCCCTTACGCCGATGAGCAAATTTTTGCCCTGTCGAATATCGATCCCTTCGCGCAGGCCAGCGTACTTTCACGCGGGATTATCGCTGAACATCAGGGCGAGCTGTGGGTCGCCAGTCCGCTGAAAAAACAACATTTCCGCCTGACTGACGGCCTGTGCATGGAAGACGGCCAGTATTCGGTTCCGGCTTACGAAGTCCGTGTGCGCGACGGGAAGGTGGAAATCAATACCGCCAGCCTTCAGGCTGTAACCTGCTAAACTCCGCGCTTTCCACGCCGCCTCCGGGCGGCGTTATTCTTTTTTCAAAACATGCTGTCTCAGAGAACACTGTCTATGGATTACCTGCCCCTTTTTTGTCAGTTAAAAAACAGAGCCTGTCTGCTGGTGGGTGCCGGTGACGTGGCTGAACGTAAAGCACGTTTGCTGCTGGATGCCGGTGCAACACTGACGGTGAATGCGCTTACCTTTACGCCGCAATTTCAGATCTGGGCAGACGAAGGCAAAGTCCGCCTGTTGCGCGGTGAATTCTCACCGCTGCTGGTGGATGAAAAATGGCTGGTGGTCGCCGCGACCGATTCCGATTTGGTGAATCAGGAAGTCAGCGAAGCCGCTGAGCATCGCCGCGTGTTTTGTAACGTGGTGGACGCGCCGGAAAGCGCCAGCGTGATCATGCCGTCCATCATCGACCGGTCTCCGCTGATGATCGCGGTGTCTTCCGGCGGGAACGCGCCGGTGCTGGCGCGTCTGCTGCGCGAACGTCTGGAATCCATTTTGCCGCAACATCTGGGCAAGCTGGCGCAGGTGGCGGGCGGATTGCGGGCGCGGGTCAAAACGCATTTTCCTGACGCCTCTGAGCGCCGCCGCTGGTGGGAAAAGCTGTTCAATCATCATCGTCTGGCACAGTCACTGGCGAATAACGACGACACGCAAAGCCGCGACTATCTCGACGCAATGTTCCGCGAGCTGGTGGATAAGCATGGCGAAGTGATCCTGGTCGGTGCGGGGCCGGGCGACGCCGGACTGCTGACGCTCAAAGGCTTGCAGCAGATGCAACTGGCCGACGTGGTGGTGTACGACCGGCTGGTGTCTGACAGCGTGCTGAATCTGGTGCGCCGCGACGCGGAGCGGATTTTCGTCGGCAAACGTGCCGGACACCACTGTGTGCCGCAGGAACGCATCAATGAAATCCTGCTGGAACAGGCGCAGATGGGCAAACGGGTTGTCCGGCTGAAAGGCGGCGATCCGTTTATTTTTGGTCGTGGTGGCGAAGAACTCGAAGCCCTGAAAGCGGCGGGCATTGCCTTTTCCGTCGTACCGGGCATCACAGCCGCCTCCGGTTGTTCGGCCTACAGCGGCATTCCGCTGACTCACCGTGACCACGCGCAAAGCGTCAGGCTTATCACCGGTCATGCAAAACAGGACGGCATTATTGACTGGGCGTGCATGGCGCAAAGCCAGCAAACGCTGGTGTTTTATATGGGGCTGACGCAGGCCGCTGAGATCCAGCGCCGTTTGCTGGAAAACGGTCTGGCAGCAGAAACGCCTGTCGCGCTGGTGGAAAATGGCACCAGCCAGCAGCAGCGCGTGGTCACCGGAACGCTCACTGAACTCGAAAAACTGGCGAAACAGGTCCAAAGTCCCAGCCTGATTATTGTCGGCAGCGTGGTCAGCCTGCGGCCGAAACTCAACTGGTTTGCCAGCGAAACGCCGCAATCCGCGCCTTCTGCTTAAAAAAACTCCATTTATTTTATTAATCAATTCAGAGAAGTGAATAACATTTCACTTCTCCCTGTCGCATTATGGGAAGATTCTGATAACAGAATATAATTCCTTATACACGGCAAACCCCGATCTCATTTTGAAATAAAACCCCCTGTCAAATGGAATATCCAGCATCTTAAACTTAAACTTTAAGAGCGCCAACTGTGGCGTATTCTCCCGTGGAGGGTCATCTCATGCGCCATACCATTCATCTTGGTCATGTAAACAAGGTTGCCCTGGCAATCTTAGTCGCCCTGTCACTGGCTGCCTGTAGCGGCAGTGGCGGCGGCGGTTCTTCTCATACGGCAAAAACGTCCACCACCGGCTCAGCAACGACCGGCGATGGCACAGGTTCAGGGACAGGGACTTCAACGGGCGGTGACGGAACCTCCACCGCCGGGAATGGAAGCGGCACAGGATCGGGTACCGGGGATGGCACCGGTAGCGGTGGCGGAACCGGGACTGGCGGCGGAACAGGAACCGGCGGCACAGGGACAACACCGTCAACCACGCTTGCCAGCGCGACGATCCTGAGCAGCGCAGGCAGCGCGGTCAGTGGTCTGGGTACGCAGGTCAGCAGCATCGCCACCCAGACACCGATCAGTAATATTCCGGTCGCCGGGACTGGCGTCGTGACTATCATCGACAGTACCGGTAAAGCGGTGACTGACGTGGGCAGCGGCGTGAAAAACGGGCTGGGACAACTCGGCACCAATCCGAATGCCGTCGGCACCACCGTCGCCGGTGTGCCCATCGCCGTGGCGGATGTGGGCACCGGTGTGTCAGGGCTGGGGACTTCGCTGGCCGCCAATACCACAGGAACACCGGTCAGCGGCGTGACATCGGCAGCAGGCGGGCTGGTCAATAACGTCGGGAAAGTGGTCACCACAACGGGTAACGGATTAGCGACAAACGTGCAAACCGGTGAGCTTTCTAAAGTCACCACGGCGACCACCGGGATCGTGACGCCCGTTGTCGCCAAAGTTCAGGGCACCACACAAGACGTCGGCGGCGCAACAGGGCTGGGCACACCGGTTAACGGCTTGCTGAATCAGGTGGGCACTACCGTCAGCGGCGCAGGGACGCAACTGGCAACCACCACACCGGCGCTGGCCGGTCTCGGACAGGTGGTGACCGGCACCGGACAGGCCGTGTCTAAAACCGGGACCATTCTGGTTCCTGCCAGCAGCACAACCACCACGACCGCCAGCAATTCCGGCGGCATTTCGGCAGGCGCTGGCACATCCGTCACGCCATCCGGCGGTTTACTGGCCGGGGTAGGCACGACAGTGGGAGGACTGACCGGCGGCCTGGGTCTGAAAGTCAAAACCGCGCCGTAAATCTGTTAATGAGCGTGGGTAGAAAAAGCCCGCTCTCCGGTTCTGGCGGAGAGCGGGCTGGCATCTCTGAGTGGTAACGTTTCCCTGTGCGTTCAAAGGAATGTTTATGAGAATAAAATCCTGCATAGTGGCTTTACTGGGTTCTGCCATTGGCTACAGCTCGGCAGATATGTTTCCTACCCTGATCGACCCGAATAACCCGGCCAAACTGGCGCAGCCGATTTCCCAGCCTCCGGCCAAAACGCAAAATATCGCCTTGCCCGCACAAAAGTCTCCTCCCAGCCTGACACCCCAGACCCTGATTGACGTCAGACACATTCAGTTTGTCGGCGGCACTCAGTATCCGCTGGATTCACTGGCCGCACCCTTCGCTCCCTTTATCGGCAAACAGGTGCCGCTTTCGGCATTACTGGCGGCCACCGACACGATCACCCAACGCTATCACCGTGACGGTTTTATTCTCTCTTACGCCTATATTCCGGCCGATAACTTTAAAGAGGGCGTGCTCAGCATCGGTCTGGTGGAGGGATACATTTCCGGTACGCAAATCCGCAGCGACAATCAGCAGGTGGGCCGCTGGCTGAGTAAATTATCGCAGCACATCATGGCGGAGAAGCCGCTGACGCAGGATACCTTTGAACGTTACACCCTTCTGATGGGGCGCACGCCGGATACCAAAGTCAGCGCCTCGGCCAATAATCCGAACAACATTTACGGCGCGACCACGCTGAATGTCGACGCGGTACGCCAGCGGAACTGGAATATTGCGACAGCGGTCGATACCCGCAAAGGTGACAGTTCTGCCGTGGTTAACGCCACGCTGAGCGGCCTGAGCACCTACGGCGAGCAGTTCGGCATTGCGACCTTAATCCCGCTGGAAAGCGATACCCGTAAGACCTACGCCGGTCTGAACTATCAGCAATATCTTGGCGACGACGGGTTGCTGATGCAGCTGAAAGGCAGTTATTACCAGCAGAAAGATAAGGATTACAACAGCATATTACTGCTGCCCAACGGCATCGACGTCGGGGCGCAAAACACCCAGACACAATATAACGGCGGCGTGGTATTCAGTTATCCGTTGCAGCTGACGCGGAAAAAACAATGGACGGTCAGCGGCGGTCTGGATTATCTCGATAAAAAATACCAATACGATTTGCGGGCAAGGCTGGGCAATCAGCAGATTGACCTGCCGCAGGTCAGCCAGCGGATCCGCTATCCGGCCGCAGAATTGTCACTGACCGGCTACCGGGAATATGATCAGGCTTACTGGAATACCACCTTCAATGTCCGTCAGGGGATCGACGGTCTGGGGGCGACGAACTCCACACCCAATGCAGATCTGACGTTTACCCGCTGGAAATTTAACGGCGATGCGGCCTATCTGTTCGATAAAAAATGGCGGTTGAGTTCATCCGTGGAAGGTGACTGGTCGGATAATGATTTACCTGAACCGGAGCGTGTGAATTTTGGTGCGCTGCATTACGGGCGCGGTTATCCCGACAGTGATGCCCAGGGGGATTACGGTGTCGGCGGACAGGTGGAAATGCGTTATATCCACAGTCTGGAACAGGGAGAATGGCTGAAAACCATTCAGCCTTACGCCGTAGTGGATGCCGCACATACCGGATTTAACCAGCCGGGGCTGCCCAAACAAAATCTGTCGTCTTACGCCATTGGCGTGATGTTTGGCGATAACCGTCACTATTCGTTATCCGTGGAAGCCGCCAGACCGATTGGCGATGTGCCGCTCGACAGTTCGTCCCGCGACTGGCGCTATAACGCGACCTTTACCTATAACTTCAACACCGGCTCGTGAAATCCTGAAAGTAAAAAGCCACGTCCGAAAAGACGTGGCTTTTTGATGGAGTGCCGGGCCTGACTTATTCGTAGCTGACGAAACCAATGGCTTCATAGGCCTTTTTCAGTGTCACGCTGGCGCGGGCGCGGGCTTTCTCCGCCCCTTCTTTCATCACCTGTTGCAGGTAAGCTTCGTCGCTGCGGAAACGGTTAAAACGCTCCTGCACCTCGGTCAGCATGCCGGATACCGCTTCGGCTACCGCGCCTTTCAGATGACCATACATCTGGCCTTCGAATTCCGCTTCCAGCTCAGGAATCGCTTTGCCGGTCACACCGGAAAGAATATCCAGCAGGTTCGACACGCCTGGCTTGTTTTTAATATCGTAACGAATGACCGGTGGCTCTTCAGAATCGGTCATCGCGCTTTTAATCTTTTTGGTCACCGCTTTCGGATCTTCCAGCAGGCCGATCACGTTTTTGCGGTTGTCATCCGACTTGGACATCTTCTTGGTCGGTTCCTGCAACGACATCACACGCGCACCGGATTTAGGAATAAACGGTTCTGGCACGGTGAACACATCACCGTAAATCGCGTTAAAACGGGCAGCGATATCGCGGCTCAGTTCCAGATGCTGTTTCTGGTCTTCACCGACCGGCACCTGATTGGTCTGGTACAGCAGAATATCGGCGGCCATCAGCACCGGATAATCGAACAGACCGGCGGTGATGCTTTCGCTGTTGGACGTTTCGTAGCGCGCGGATTTGTCCTTGAACTGCGTCATACGACCCAGCTCACCAAAATAGGTGTAACAGTTCAGCGCCCAGCTCAGCTGGCTGTGTTCAGGAACATGAGACTGCACGAAGATGGTACTTTTCTTCGGATCAATGCCGACCGCCAGATACAGCGCCAGCGTGTCGAGCGTCGCTTTGCGCAGTTTTACCGGATCCTGACGCACGGTGATCGCGTGCAAATCGACGATGCAATAAATGCATTCGTAGTCGTCCTGCATTTTGACCCATTGACGCAGCGCACCCATGTAGTTGCCAATGGTCAATTCGCCGGAGGGCTGTGCGCCACTAAATACGATGGGTTTACTCATTTTATGCTTCCTGATCTTTTAAAGATGACAGCCCCAGAGTGGGCAAAAGGTCGGCGAAATTATCCAGTACGCGATCGGGTTTGGTCAGCGCGATAGTTTCGCCGTAGTTGTAACCGTAAGTCATGCCGACACACGGGCAGCCAGCGGCCTGTGCAGCATGAATATCATTGCGTGAATCACCCACGAAGACCATTTCACTGGCGCGCAATCCCAGCAGAGCCAGCGTCATGTAGACCGGGGCCGGATGCGGCTTTTTCGCCACCACATCGTCGCCACCAATCACCACGGTGAAATAGCTGTCGATACCGAGCGATTGCAATAAAGGCGCGATGAACGGCGTCGGTTTGTTGGTCACCAGCCCCATTGGCAGCCCCGCTGCGGCCAGTGCCGCCAGCGTCTCTTTGACCTGAGGATATAAACGGCTGCCGGTTGCGGCGGTATCCGCATAATAGTGATCGAATTTGTCGCGGACTTTTTGCAGATACTCCGCTGACAAATCGCCTTCGGCCCAGCGCACCGCACGCTCGACCATGACATCGGCACCGTTGCCAATCCAGGTACTGAGACGCTCAACACCGGCAGCAGGCAATCCAAAATCCTGCAACGCCAGATCCATCGCTTCGGAAAGACCCGGCGCGCTGTCCACCAGCGTACCGTCGAGATCAAAACCGACACCGCGCGCGGCGAGGACCTCAGTCATGGGAGACCTTAGCCAGTTCACTGCGCATATGGTCGATCACCGAGCGGTAATCCGGTTGGTTGAAAATGGCCGAACCGGCGACAAACATGTCAGCGCCTGCGGCGGCGATTTCGCCGATATTCTCCGCTTTCACACCGCCGTCGACTTCCAGACGAATGTCATATCCGCTGGCATCAATAATTTTGCGCACCTGACGCAGTTTATCCAGCGTGCCGGGAATAAACGACTGACCACCAAAGCCGGGGTTGACCGACATCAGCAGGATCACATCAAGTTTATCCATCACATAATCGAGATAGCTCAGAGAGGTCGCCGGGTTAAACACCAGACCGGCTTTACAGCCGTGGCTTTTAATCAGTTGCAGCGAACGGTCGACGTGCTCGGAGGCTTCAGGATGGAATGTGATGTAAGAGGCACCCGCTTCGGCAAAATCCGGGATCAGACGATCAACCGGTTTGACCATCAGGTGAACATCGATCGGCGCGGTAATGCCGTAATTGCGCAGCGATTTAAGAATGGCCGGCCCCATCGTCAGATTAGGGACGTAGTGGTTATCCATCACATCAAAATGGACAACATCTCCGCCCGCTTCCAGGGCTTTGGCTGTGTCTTCACCCAGACGGGCAAAGTCAGCAGACAGAATGGACGGTGCAATCAAAAACTGTTTCATCCGCTTCTCCATACGATAGGGTTACCTGACGATCACCGGCGGGCCAGCAATCAGCGATATAGCGCTAAAAGTTCATTCACCATGCTGCGTTGTGCAACTTTGCTGCTGATGGTACGCCGCGCTGACACGCGGTGCAGCTTGGCCTCTGCGTACCATTCCAGAGTCAGTGGTGTTTCATGGTTGGAAATCAGCACCGGCACACTGTTCTCATGAGAGAGCTGATACGCCAGCCGGGCCAGATTGCGCTGATCATCCATACTAAAACTGTTGGTGTGATACGCCGTAAAATTGGCGGTGGCGGAAAGCGGCGCGTAAGGCGGATCACAATAGACCACCGAGCCAGCCTGCGCTTTCAGCAACGTGTCCTGATAATGCTCACACACAAACACCGCATTCTTCGCTTTTTCAGCGAACCAGTAGAGTTCTTCTTCAGGGAAATACGGTTTTTTATAACGTCCGAAAGGCACGTTAAACGCACCACTGAGATTATAACGACACAGGCCGTTGTAACAATGGCGGTTGAGATAGAGGAAAAGTACCGAACGACGATAAGGATCGCTGCTGGCATTAAACTCAGCCCTCAGGACGTAAAAACGATCTGATTCGTTAAACTCTGGCGTAAAAAGCACACGAGCATCACGCACGAATTCCTCGGTGCGTGTCTTCACAATGTTGTAGAGATTGATCAGATCGTTGTTGATGTCTGCCAGAATATAAGCGTCATACTCGGTATTTAAAAACACCGAGCCCGCGCCAACAAAAGGCTCGATCAGACAATCTCCCGCCGGAAGATGACGTTTGATGTCATCAATCAGCGGGTATTTGCCGCCAGCCCACTTCAAAAACGCGCGGTTCTTCTTCATGCCGTCAGTAGCTACTTATACAATTCACAGCCGCGGATTGTATCCTGTTTTTAGACAGCAAATCGCGTTGAGATCAGTTTCATTTTTTCAGGTCTTGCTGTACCTGATGTACAGGCTTGACCCACGGTTTTTTCGCCTGAACTTCCGCAGGCAAGCTGGAAATAGCACGTTTCGCCTCTGCAGAAGAAGCATAGTTACCACTCACCAGCACAAACCACGGCTTCCCGTCGCGGGCTGTCTGATAAACCAGATAATTTTTCAGGCCCTGCTGTCTGGCAAATGCATTCAGTGTATTCGACTGCGATGCGCCGCTCAGTTGCAGGGTAAAGTGTGTGCCCGGTGCAGACTTGATGGCAGATGCACTGCCGGAAGCCACGACCGGGGCCGACGCCGCAGGAGCGGCAGTCTGAGATTTGGTTGCCGGTGTTTTCGCCGTGTGCGTCGCCGCAGGCTTATGCTCAGCAGTTTTGGCGGTATGCGCAGGCTGGGTATTGCGTGAAGGCTGCGCCGGACGGGTATGGGTCGCGGAAGGCTGAGAACCCGCCGGAGCCTGAGTCCGTGCCGAACCGTTCACCGTTGCCGGTGCAGTGGGCAGAGAGGTCAGTGACTGAGCGGCAGGCGCCATGCTGCCTTGCGCCACGCCATCCACCTGATTTTGCTGAGCTGAGAGCGCATCGCTCATGTCACCCGGCAAATCGACACGTTCTTTCACCTGACCGTTGTCAGGCACAGGCTGTGCTTCAGTCGGTGTCGGGGAAACCGGCGGCAAGCCGATACTCTTCGGTTGCTGGCCGTCAGCGGGCTGTTGACCATCAATGGCCTGCGCGGTATTGGCCTGAGCCTGCGCGGAAGGTTGAGCAGGTGCCGCCGCGTCGTTACCCGCGAGGCTAATGTCTTTCGGTCCGTTGTTCTGCTGAGCAGACTGGCTGGAGGAAGGTGACTTCATGGCCGAGCCGATACCGACAATCAGCAGAACCAGCACCACGATACCGATGCCGATCATCACGTACTGACGGGAAACAGCGACCTTTGGAAGGGAAGGAGACGGTTTGCGCGCGCGCGGTGGGCGGCGATCGCTGGTATCTGGTTTGAGATCGTCTTCCGGTGTTAAATCATCCATCTAAAACCTCCAACCCGGCAAAAGCCTGAAAGGCTTTACGCGGAGCAACTATCCTGACTAAAAATATAAAGCTTTGCGGGCAAACGTAAAATCGGTCGTTATCTGGCCAAAACTCTGGCCGCTGTCTTAACGGCAATCTTCAATCGAAGCCAGCACCATTTCATGCGATACGCCGGAGCGTACTTCAGACTGACCAATTGCTTTCGGTAAAACCAGACGCAGCTCGCCAGCCAGTACTTTCTTATCACGCATCATGTGCGGCAGATAAGACTGCGCGTCCATAACGTCGGGGCCGGTCACAGGTAACCCTGCACGGGTCAGTAAGGCTTTCACCCGGGCAATATCGCCCAGACTGAATTGTCCCAGGCGATGGGCCGTATAACAGGCCATCACCATACCGGCCGCCACAGCTTCGCCATGCAACCAGTTACCGTAACCCATTTCCGCTTCAATAGCATGGCCGTAAGTATGGCCCAGATTCAGCAAGGCGCGCATGCCGTTTTCACGTTCATCGGCAGCCACAACCTCTGCTTTCAGCTCGCAGCAACGACGGATGCAATAGGCCAGCGCGTTCATATCCAGCGCCAGTAAAGCGTCCATGTTGTCTTCAAGCCAGACAAAGAAGTCGGCATCCAGAATAATGCCGTATTTGATCACTTCTGCGAGACCCGATGACATTTCACGGGCAGGCAGCGTTCGCAGACAGTCGAGATCAACCACCACCGACGCAGGTTGATAAAACGCGCCGATCATGTTTTTTCCGAGTGGATGGTTTACCGCCGTTTTACCGCCAACGGAGGAATCAACCTGAGAAAGCAGCGTGGTTGGCACCTGTACAAAGCGCACACCGCGCTGATAACTGGCCGCAGCGAAGCCGGTTAAATCACCGACAACGCCACCGCCAAGGGCGATCAGCGTAGTATCACGTCCGTGCGGCTTTTCGAGCAGCGCGGAGAACACGTCATTCAGAACAGTCAGGGATTTGTATTGTTCACCATCAGGCAAAATCACCTGATCAACACGAACGCCTGCCTGCTCCAGTACTGAACGGAGTGCGTCCAGATAGAGAGGGGCGAGGGTTTCATTGGTCACTATCATGACCTGATCGCCTGCCTTTACCGGCATAAAAGAAGCCGGATCGTGGAACAATCCGGCAGCAATCGTAATCGGGTAGCTACGCTCCCCTAACGTTACGGTAATCCTCTCCATGTCGCGCTCTGTGACCTTCTTTAACTGACACCCTCAGGCAATGATGGACACCAATAATCAGTTACTTTCCAGCATGTTAATAATCTGGTTAGCCACGACTTTGGCACTTTGATCATCGGTACGAATAGTGACGTCGGCAATCTCTTCATACAAAGGATTACGCTCTCTCGCCAGTGCTTCAAGCACTTCACGTGGCGGAGCACTCACTTGTAATAATGGACGTTTTTTGTCGCGTTGTGTACGCGCCAGTTGTTTTTCGATGGTAGTTTCAAGATAGACGACAACGCCACGCGCTGACAAACGGTTACGGGTTTCACGTGATTTCACGGAACCGCCACCTGTTGCCAGAACAATGCCTTGTTTTTCGGTCAGTTCGTTGATCACTTTTTCTTCGCGGTCGCGGAATCCGTCTTCGCCTTCCAAATCAAATACCCAGCCCACATCAGCTCCGGTACGTCGCTCAATTTCGTGATCGGAGTCGAAAAACTCCATATTGAGTTGCTGAGCTAACTGTCGACCAATAGTGCTTTTGCCGGCACCCATAGGCCCAACCAGAAAGATATTGCGTTTCTCTGCCATGTTTTTCGGTATTACTAAGACAATTCGTTGATGATAACCCGCCCCGCCAATCAAATTAGCGGCGGGACCTAAACTGAAACCTCATGAGCGATATAGTGCGAGATCAGAAAAAAATTATCTCAACACTCTTGGTAGTTTGGCAACCGAATAAATCACTTTGCACGCCGCAGGAGGGAAACCGTACGTTTTTATCGGCGTGTCTGTCGTAATAAAAAGATCACGGTGCTCAATTCGGTAACCCTTGTAAGCTAAATCGAACGCAGCGTCAAACTCAGAAGCCCCTCACGACACAAAAAGTTGCATGTGCTCAACGTTATTGTGCGATTTCCGTTAAGTCAGAATACCCATTTAACGGGTGCGGATTAAGGTCGGGGTAATGAAAATCACCAACTCGCGCCGTTGTTCATTGTTGTACTGATGTTTAAACAAGGAACCGACCACCGGTATGTCCCCCAACACCGGCACCTTGGTATCGGTTTTTTGATTTTTGCGCTGGAAAATCCCGCCGAGGACCAGGGTTTCGCCATCTTTTACGGTGACCTGCGTTTTGATTTCCTGTTTATCAATCGCCAGCGCCTCGCCTTCCGCCTGTTTGATACTTCTTCCGGGCATGTTCTGGCTTATCTGTAAGGCCAGCTGAATGCGTCCGTCGCGCTGAATTTTCGGCATCACTTCCATGCCCAGTACCGCTTCTTTAAATTCAATGGAGGTACTGCCGCTGGCTCCGCTGGAAACCTGATACGGGATCTCCGTTCCCTGTTTGATGCTGGCGGTTTGCATGTGGGCGGTCATCAGACGCGGGCTGGCGATAATATCGACTTTGTCTTCCTGCTCAAGGGCGGTCAGTTCCAGATCGAGTATCCGTCCGCTGATATGCGCCAGATTAAAACCGGCGGTGAATATCGGGTTCTCCACCGGCATCCCCATACTGAAATTGTTCATGCGTACGGCTTTGGTGATGGCTTCCTCACCCGTGAATCCCCAGCGCACGCCAAGTTCCCGCAGGCTTTCACTGTTCATGGTCACGATATGCGCCGCCAGTTGCACCTGTTGTAACGGCAAATCCATCTCTTTTATCCACGGTGCCACGATATCCAGCGCTTCCTGCGTATCACGCAGCAAAAGCGTATTGGTACGGACATCCGCTGTCGCAATGCCTTTTGCCGAAAGCAGCGAGCCTTTCTGCGCATTCAGACTCATTGCCGTCTCTTTGGCATCGGCATAGTGTAACGGCACCGTGAGACTGACCACCGGACGTTGCAGCGCCTGTTGATCAGCGGCCTCTTTTATTTGCTGGTGCACAGCCTGCTGGTCCACTTCGGGCGAGATCAGTAAGACATTGCCCTGCAACTGGCTGGTAAGGCGGTTCATTCGCAAAATAATGTCGAGCGCCTGCTGCCACGGCACATCTTTGAGTTTCACGCTTATCTGCCCTTCCACACCCGGCGCGGTCACCAGATTCAACTGCCGCGAATCCGCCAGAGCCTGCAACACTAACCCGACCGGCGATGACTGGAATTCCAGTGACACCTGCGCCGGTGCGGCGGCGTTTACCGGGCTCAGGCATAAACACAGCAACGACAGCACCATTTTGCTGCCAACATATTTCATCATTTTCATTGTCCCTTCCCTGGAGAATCATTGCGTGTGCCGAGGCGGAGGATCTGACGCTGAACGCCGCAGCGCGCGTCACTGAGAGTGAGTGCCACCTGCGAGGCGCTCAGAAGTTCGACTGTCCATGGTGGCGTGCCGAAGCGGGTGCCGGTTTCGACTTTGCTCCATTGCCCGTCAGGAGACAGCAGCCAGCCGGAACGTTGATCACCCGTCTGTGACACACCACTCAGCGTCCAGTCAGCCGCCTGCAAAACACCCGCACAGGCGGAGGATTGCGGCGCGGCAAAAGGGTCACGCCGGGCGACGACGGCCTGCGTAAGTTCCGTCGTTTTTTCCGCATCAGGGGTTTGAGTGAGCAGTACCGAAACCACCAAACCGGCGTCGTTTGTGTGCAGACTCAGCTCACTGAGGGCAGGATGTTGAGACCCTTGCTGCATCGCATAAAGAAAA
Source organism: Rahnella sp. BIGb0236 (assembly GCF_004364755.1). Lineage (NCBI taxonomy): Bacteria > Pseudomonadati > Pseudomonadota > Gammaproteobacteria > Enterobacterales > Yersiniaceae > Rahnella > Rahnella sp. BIGb0236. The sequence continues at coordinate 340,248 of NZ_SOAO01000004.1, read as the reverse complement.
TCCATCAGTCCGGTAAAAGACGCCTGTAATTCCAGCTCGCCCTCCGGCTGCGCTTTCGCATCAGGCACGGGTTGCCAGCGGATCAGCCGCGCCTGAGACGCTTGCAGCGGTTGGGCAAATTGCTGTTCCAGCGACAGGCTCTGCCGTTCAACCTGCGCATGGTGTTTCAGTTCGCGCTGCAGATGTTCCAGTGGCGGCAGGCGTAGCAATGCCGCCTGAGTACGTGAGATGCCCTGTTGCGCGGAGGCAATGTCGTGCGTCAGCGTCTGCAGTTGTTGCCACATTCCCCGCACTGCGGCCAGATACATCAGGAAAATCAGAACCAGTAAAAAGGCGATCAGGATCAGCGCCCGCTGCCAGCCCGGTTTTTCCATCAGCGGTTCGAGTCGTTCAGCAAGGAGCCGCGTCATTGCGATGCCTCCGCCGCAGCCGGAGAACTGACCGCCCGGAGCGGCGTTTGCATGACAAAACTCAGCAACCCGTCTGGTTTTTGCTGCACATCGGAAAGCCGGACGTGGCCCAGTAATTCGCTCGCTGACAGCGTGTCGCTCAAAGCCAGAATCTGGTGATAGAACCGCCCTTCGCCTTTTAACGTCAGCATTCCCTGCCGCTCTGTCAGTTCATTCAGCCAGATGTCTTCCGGCATCCGGGAGGCCAGCAATTCCAGCAGTTGCAGGTCATCCCGGCCTCGCTGCAAACGCTGATGGCTCAGCGCACGTTTTTCTGTCAGGGCGTTTAGCTGTACAGCGGCGGTTTCCACACGCTGCTGCCGGAGTACCAGCGTTTGTGCAGCGGAATTCAGCGCGGACAGGTGCAGTTGCCGCAGCGCCCTTTCCTGCATAAGAAACGCAACGAGGAGAAAAGTCCCCGTTATAACCAGTACCGGCGTGACGGCAAAAAGCCTCAGCCAGTCACGCATCCGTCGCTGGCGGCGCAGGGCGCGCCACGGCAATAAGTTGACCTGCAGCATCAGTAATCCGCCGCGCGCAATGCCAGCCCGACGGCAGGCGCGAACGCACCGGGGCTGGCAGGCAAAGGGGCTGACAGTTGCGTGATCGCACGCAAAGGCGACCAGTAGTGCATCGGGGCGGGGGCGGGTTCGCCACTGTAATAGTCTTCACGGCTGCACAGTGTCGCCGCACGATATTGTGAGCGGATGTACTGCGACAGCGGCGTTTTCTTTTCGGCTTCTGCCCCTTCCAGCAAACCAAACTGAAACGGCAAACTGTGCGGCGAAGCCCACAGCAGGGCATCATCAAGAGGATGGATCAACATGGCATCGCCGGGCAGCCCGGCAGCCTGAGCCGCGATCTGAAGCGCGCAGGGTGTCAGCTCGATGGCCTCAGGAAACAGCTGTGCCTGCGCCATGCATTGCATCCACTGTTCGATTTCCTGCTGTCTGGCCGCCGTGACAACCACCTGATTGTCGCCGTGGGGATCGGCGCGGTAGTCCATCACCAGATGTTCCACGCTCAGGGGAAACTGCTTTGCCGCATGGGAAAAGATGAAAGCACTGCGCTGTGGCTCACACAAACGGGCATCCGGCGCGGCCATGCGTTGCTGCATAATACGTTGTGCAGGAAGGCTAATTCGCAATGAGAAACCTGCCGGCAGCGTTTTTCGCCAGCACGATAAAATGGCGATCAGCGGCGCGGTCTCATGTAATATCCCCTCCCGCAATGTGAAAGGGGGCAACGGATGCTGCCACCAGTGACGTAATTGCCAGCCATGACGCCGCCGCTGAACGGCGATCGCTCGGGCAAAACCGGCTTGAATATCCAGACCTACCTGCCATGCTTGTAGTCGCATTTTCGCCCAATCTCCATATCGTCAAGTAAATAAAAGAACGTATCCATGTTGCTGGCTTGCCTTTATACTACCGCGCGGTTGTTTATAAACTGCCCAATTGACACTTAATGGGAAATCTCAGGTGAAGTTCGTAAAGTATTTATTGATTCTTGCAGTGTGTTGCATTTTGCTGGGAGCAGCCTCGATCTTCGGTTTGTATAAATATATCGAGCCACAGCTACCCGACGTCGCCACGCTTAAAGACGTGCGCCTGCAAACACCCATGCAGGTTTTCAGTGCCGAAGGTGATCTGATCGCCCAGTACGGTGAAAAACGCCGTATCCCGCTGAAACTTGACCAGATCCCACCGGAAATGGTGCATGCGTTTATCGCGACCGAAGACAGTCGTTTCTATGAACATCACGGCGTGGATCCGATCGGTATTTTCCGTGCGGCTTCCGTTGCGCTGGTGTCCGGTCACGCCTCACAGGGTGCGAGTACCATTACTCAGCAGTTAGCCCGTAACTTCTTCTTAAGCCCCGAACGCACGCTGACCCGTAAAATTAAGGAAGCGTTTCTGGCCATCCGCATTGAGCAGATGATGTCCAAAGACGAAATCCTCGAGCTGTATCTGAATAAGATCTACCTCGGTTATCGCGCGTATGGCGTGGGCGCTGCGGCACAGGTGTACTTCGGTAAAGATGTCAGTCAGCTGACACTCAGTGAAATGGCGGTGATTGCCGGTCTGCCAAAAGCACCGTCGACCTTCAACCCGCTGTATTCTCATGATCGTTCTCTGGCCCGCCGGAATACCGTACTGGCCCGTATGCTGGATGAAAAATACATCACGCAGGCGCAGTACGATCAGGCCCGTGCCGAACCGCTGGTGGCGAATTACCATGCCCCGCACATTGAATTCTCAGCGCCCTATCTGACCGAAATGGTGCGTCAGGAAATGGTGAAACGTTATGGCGACAATGCCTATAACGACGGCTACATGGTTTACACCACCATTACCAGGAAAACCCAGTTAGCCGCGCAGGAAGCCCTGCGCACCAACGTGCTCAATTACGATATGCGCCACGGTTACCGCGGCCCGTCAAATCAGCTGTGGAAAGTGGGTGAACCGGCGTGGGATCAGGACAAGATTGTTCAGTCGCTGAAAACCTTGCCGGTGTATGGCCCGCTGTTCCCGGCGGTGATCACCGCAACGGATGATGCGCAGGCGACGGCCACCATGTCTAACCGCGCAGTGATCAGCCTGCCGTTCAGTGGCATGCGCTGGGCACGACCTTACCGTAATGACAACGCTCAGGGTCCGACACCGAAGAAAGTGTCTGACGTGGTGCGTCCTGGTCAGCAGGTCTGGGTGCGTAAAGTGGGTGATGACTGGTGGCTGGCACAGGTGCCTGACGTCAACTCGGCCATCGTTTCCCTCAATCCAAACGACGGGGCGATTGAAGCCCTGGTGGGCGGTTTCGATTTCAACCAGAGCAAGTTTAACCGCGCCAATCAGGCGGTTCGCCAGCTCGGTTCGAACATTAAACCGTTCCTGTACACCGCGGCGATGGATAAAGGCCTGACACTGGCGACCATCCTCAACGACATGCCGATTACCCGCTGGGATGCCGGTGCGGGCACCGACTGGCGTCCGAAAAACTCACCGCCAACGTATTACGGCCCGATCCGTCTGCGTCAGGGGTTAGGTGAATCGAAGAACGTGGTGATGGTGCGTGCAATGCGTGCGATGGGCGTGGATTACGCGGCAGAATATCTGCAACGTTTCGGCTTCCCGGCAGCGAACATTGTTCATTCCGAATCACTGGCACTGGGTTCCGCGTCATTCACCCCGTTACAGGTTGTGCGCGGTTACGCCACGCTGACCAATGGCGGCTATCTGGTTGACCCGTATTTCATCACCAAAATTGTGGATGAGTCCGGTCAGGTTCAGTTTGAAGCTAAACCGAAAATCGCCTGCCGCACCTGTAATATTCCGGTGATTTATGGCGATACGCAAAAATCTGCGGTGCTGTCGGATGATAACGTCGAAAACGTTGCCACCTCGGCCACCAACAGCAATAACAGTGTGCCTACGCCGCAACTGGAACAGGTGCCACCGAACTCGCCTCAGGTCGATGCCGCGCAGCAATATGCGCCGCATGTGATCAGCACGCCGCTGTCATTCCTGATCAGTGATGCCCTGAACTCTAACATCTTCGGGGAACCGGGCTGGATGGGGACGGGCTGGCGTGCGGGACGTGATCTGAAGCGTCATGACATTGGCGGTAAAACCGGTACCACCAACAGCTCGAAAGATGCCTGGTTCTCCGGATACGGTCCTGACGTGGTGACGTCGGTCTGGATTGGCTTTGACGATCACCGCCGTGACCTGGGGCGTTCAACGGCTTCAGGCGTGATCCCGGATCAAATCTCCGGGGCTGAAGGCGGTGCGAAAAGTGCTCAGCCAGCCTGGGATGATTATATGAAAGCCGTGCTGGATGGTGTGCCGGAGCAGCCACAAACCCCGCCTCCGGGCGTGGTGACGGTCACTATCGACAAGAGCACCGGTAAGCTGTCTGACGGCGGCGGTAACAGCCGTCCGGAATACTTCGTGGACGGAACGCAACCGACTGAACATGCGGTGCATGAAGTCGGGACGACCATTATGGATAACGGTCAGGAACACGAGTTGTTCTGATGCCTGAGCTGTAAAACAAAAAGCCGGTCTGCATCATGCATGACCGGCTTTTTTAATGGTTTTTTATGGCAGGATCAGCGGGCGTTTCGTGTCAGAAAATCGTGCGCCAGGAATAACGCGCTGACATTGCGGGCTTCGCAAAAATCAGGGTGTTCGAGCAATTCCATCATGCGCGACACCGGCCAGCGCGTTTGCGGCAACGGTTCCGGTTCATCGCCTTCCAGACTTTTCAGGTACAAATCTTTGGCAATGACGATATTCATGCGGCTGGAGAAGTAGGAAGGCGCCATGGTCAGTTTTGCCAGCACATCAAAGTGGCGCGCGCCGTAGCCCACTTCTTCCATCAGTTCACGGTTAGCCGCCTCAAGCACACCTTCGCCCGGATCAATCAGCCCTTTGGGAAAGCCCAGCTCGTAGCTTTCGATGCCCACGGCATATTCCTGAATTAACAGCAGCTCATCATCAATGATCGGCACAATCATCACCGCTTCCCGATCGGAAGGACGCATGCGTTCATACACACGTTCAGCGCCATTGCTGAACGTCAGATCGACAGATTCGATGGTGAACAAACGCGAACGGGCCACGGTTTCCACCTTCATGATTTTCGGTTTTTGCAGGTGTTTTGTCATGTCTTCCCCAACGTATTATTCACCTGACCAGAGGTGTTCAAATGGGTTCGTTGTTCTGTTTACAGACGGCTATCAGACGTCATTGTGCGTTAATGAACGCCAGCATCGCAATCTTTACTGAAAAACGGTCTTGCCCCTGCGTATTTCCCGTACAAAATACCCGTAAAAAAACAGCGTTAATCGTGCAAAAAAAGCACGTTAGCTTATGGCTGTCACATTTTTGCTTTAACAAAATCACTCACACTTCAAAATAGGATTATACCGATACCCGTTCGTTCAGAAATACAGGTATCCTCTAGCGTGGTTTTTTTGTGCATAGTATTCAGGCAAACAATAATAAAAATCCTATCAAAAAAGCACCCATGCGCAGAATGTGCATTGCATTTATGTATAATACTTTCACAGAGTTGACGTAAGTCACCCACGTCTGAACGGGGATCGGATGAGCACAGTAGTCGTGACACTGGTGTTGTTGTGTATCGCAATTATTGCCACAGCGTCTTATTTTTGGCTTGTATTGCGCCGCCGCCAACGCGACGAGTCCGTCGTGCGTTTCTCCACACCGAGTCAGCGCAAACTTTCTCAGAAAGAACGTGATGCTGTTGAGCGTTATTTGCGTCAAAACGAAGGCCTCGGCCAGACCCCTATTACCCACCGCAATAATCTGATCATCCTGCGCGATAAACTGACGCTGACCACCAAAAGCGAAAATGTTTACAGCCTGAAACGCGCGATCACCCGCTATGGCGTGGCGAGCGAAGATCCCAATAAATGGCGCTATTTCCTCGATGCGACTGAAATTCACCTGCCCCCGTTCTGGGAGCAATACATCGCTCAGGAAAATCAGGTCGAACTGATCAAGACGCAAAGCCTGCCGCTGGTGATTTCACTCAACGGCCATACGCTGGCGGATCACGTTTATGAAGGACCTGCGCCGGTGTCGGCGGTGATGCCTCCACAGCCGCAGAACGCCTCGATTCGTCATGAAGAAAGCGAACACATTGAACTGGTTAAAGTCCGCCGCGAAACCCGCGAGGAACACGCCCTGACCCGTTCCAACGGTGTCAAAGAAGCGCTGGCGGTTTCCGCGATCCTGCTGATGTTTTTCGTCACGCTGCAAAGCCCGGTGATGTTCCTTCCCTGGCTGCTGGCCATTTCCGCCGGACTGGCGGTGTGGGTTATCTGGCGACTGGTCTGCGAACGCTTAGGTAAAAACCGCAAGGAAATCCATTGCCTGCGCGGTTTACCCAAACGCTGGGGTTTGTTTGGGGAATCCAAACAGGGCGATATCAGCAATATTTCGCTCGGTGCAGTAGACCTGATATATCCGCCGCACTGGCAGCCCTATATTGGCCGTGATCTCGGCCAGCCGACGGATGTGGAAGTCTATATGAACAGCCACGTCGTGCGTCAGGGCAGTGTGCTGTCGCTGCATGAAGAGGTGAAGAAATTTCCGCTCCAGCAATGGGGAAGAAATCTGGTGCTCGCCACCAGCGCCTTCCTTCTGCTGCTGGCGTTACTGGTGTATGTTCCGCTTGGCCTGCCGCTCAAACTCAGCGTGGCCTGGCTTCAGGGCGCGCAAAGCTCACAGGTTAACAGCGTGCAGGAACTGGAAAAGGCCGCCCTGCGCGTCGGCGATACCCTGAAAGTTCAGGGAACCGGCATGTGTTATGTGCCGCCATCCGCCAGCCGTTCTGCGTCCGGTTTTATGCCTTTTGATTGTTCTGCCATTTATTGGAATACCGCGACGCCGCTGCCGGTGCCTCAGTCAGAAATCATTGATGCCGCTACGGCGCTGCAAACGACGGTGAACAACCAGTTACACCCCGGCCAGAACCAGGCACCCGAACAAAACATTAACCCGCAGCTGGCCACCGCCATTGAAAAATCCGGCATGATCCTGCTCGATGACTTCGCGGATATCGTACTGAAAACCGAAGCACTGTGCGGAAACAGCAACGACTGCGTCCGGCTGAAAAATGCGCTGGTGAATCTGGGTAATTCAAGTAACTGGAATTCGCTGCTGAAGCGGGCTAAAGCGGGCACGTTGCAGGGAATTAACGTTCTGCTGCGTCCGGTCAGCGCCCAGTCCCTGAGCGAACTGGTAAATAACGCGACCTCCTCGTTCTTTATTCAGGAAACCCGCCGTGCGGCAGACAGCCTTAACAGTCCGCCACCGGGTGGCTTCCTCATCAGCAATGACGAAGGTCGTCAGCTGATTGAACTGCCGGTGCCGCCGGTGGGCGTATTTGCTAATCCGCCGCAGGAACAATGGAAACAGCTGCAACACTTATCAACGCAGTTGTTGCACACGCCGTTCAGCGCGCAGGGCGTGATCACCAGTATCAGCGTGGATGCCAACGGCACCCGTCATATTTCGCTGCACAGTGAACCGGATATTTCGACGTTGTGGCGGTATCTTGGTACCAGTCTTCTGCTGTTCCTGCTGGTGGGCGTACTGCTGGTCAATACCGTGCTGTTTATCCGCCGTTTCCTGCAAGATAAACGCCGTATCGACGACATTCAGCAATATTACAATTCCTGTTTCCATCCTACGCTGGTCACGATGCCTGCTCATCAGCTGGGCTGAAAACTGGCGGGTGGCCCTGCGCCACCCTGCCCGTTTATGCTAATCTGCCACCCTTCCCTGCTTTCACTGATGCGTTCCTGCGTTCGCTGTTCCCTCCGGCCGCAGGACATGGAGTTTTCATGCCCCCTGATTTTGACTGGAAATGCATTGATACCGTTTTGCTGGATATGGACGGCACCCTGCTGGATCTGGCATTCGACAGCCAGTTCTGGCTACAAGACGTGCCGCTCGCCCTCAGCCAGCAACGCGCCATTCCGCTGGAAAATGCGCGCCAGTTAATTCATGACGAATACCTTGCCGTTCAGCACACCATGAACTGGTATTGCTTTGATTACTGGAGCGAAAGGCTGGATCTGGATATTTACCAGATGACGACCCGCATCGGCAAAAATGCGCGCTTACGCGACGATACGCTGCCCTTTCTGGCGCATCTGCGGGAAAGCGGGCGACAGACCATTTTGCTGACCAATGCGCATCCGCACAGTCTTTCCGTTAAAATTGAACATACCGGATTGGACCAGCACCTTGATTTATTACTTTCTACCCACACATTTGGTTATCCGAAGGAAGATCAGCGGTTGTGGTCGGCGGTGCAGCAGCAAACGGGCTTTGACCCTGACAGAACCTTATTTGTCGATGACGGCGAACCTATCCTCAATGCGGCAAAAACCTTCGGTATCCGCTATTGTCTGGGTATAGAAAATCCGGATTCGACCATGGCAAACAAGTCATTTGAGGGCCATCCCTCCATTAATGACTACCGCAGCCTGTTGCCTGCCATTCACCCCGTAACAGGCCCGGCTCAGTAATACCGGTAAGCTCAGGGGAGAAACATGAAAGGTAAAAAGGAAGACGACGATAATGCCGTTCGCCTCGATAAATGGCTGTGGGCGGCTCGTTTTTATAAGACCCGCGCGCTGGCACGCGAGATGATTGATGGCGGCAAAGTGCATTACAACGGCCAGCGGGGGAAACCCAGCAAGCTGATGGAACTGAATGCCGAAATTACGTTGCGTCAGGGAAATGACACCAAAACGATCATTGTTCTGGGGCTGACGACTCAGCGCCGCAGTGCGGAAGAAGCACAGAAACTGTATCAGGAAACCGGGGCGAGCATTGCCAGCCGGGAAAAAATCTCCGAGGCGCGCAAAATGAATGCCATGCCGCATCCGGACCGCCGTCCGGACAAAAAGGAACGCCGCAACCTGATCAAATTTAAATATGGCGATTCAGAATAAATCGCCACAAAGAGAGAAAATTATGTCAAACCACGACCAACTGCATCGCTACCTGTTCAACCATCACGCCGTCCGCGGTGAACTGGTCTCGCTCAAAGAAACTTTCCAGCAGATTGTTGCCGGTCACGATTATCCGGCCGAAGTGCGTAACCTGTTGGGTGAAATGTTGGTAGCGACCAGCCTATTGACCGCCACCCTGAAATTCGACGGCGATATTACCGTGCAGTTGCAGGGCGATGGCCCGCTGAAACTGGCGGTGATTAACGGTAATAACCAACAGGAACTACGCGGCATCGCCCGTCTGCAAGGCGACATCGCAGAAGGCAGCTCGCTGAAAGAGATGATTGGCAACGGCTATATGGTGATCACCATTTCTCCGAGTGTCGGCGAACGCTATCAGGGCGTCGTGGGGCTGGAAGGCGAAAATCTGGCGGAATGCCTGGAAAACTACTTTATGCAGTCCGAGCAGTTGCCGACCCGTATTTTCATCCGTACCGGTGAAGTGGAAGGCCAGCCAGCCGCAGGCGGTATGCTGTTGCAGGTTCTGCCAGCGGAAGATACCGACCCGGAAGAGTTCAGCCATCTGGCACAGCTGACCACCACCATCAAGGCGGAAGAGTTGTTCACCCTGCCCGCCAACGAAGTGCTGTATCGCCTCTATCATCAGGAAGAAGTCACCCTGTATGAACCGCAGGCCGTATGTTTCCGTTGCACCTGTTCCCGCGAACGCTGTGCTGGCGCGCTGCTGACGCTACCGGATGAAGATATTCTCGAAATGCTGGAAGCTGACGGCAAAATCGAAATGCACTGCGATTATTGCGGCGCAGACTATGAGTTTGACGCAATGGATATGGCGACGCTGAAAGCGGGCGGTGATGTTCATTCCGGCGATGACCACGTTCATTGATCGGTAACACATTCAGCCTGAGGGACTTTTCACCGGAAAGTCCCTTTTTTATTGCTTTTCCATAACCTCATTTGCACACCTTTCGGGTTTTTCATCACAATTCTGGAAAAACCTTCACATCTCCCGTTATTCTTTGAGACCTGTCGCGGCACAAACGCGATATATACCTACAATAACAACTGATTTATCCCTATCTGAGGGGTTCAAGTTCAGCAAGGAGCAGGGAAATGCCTACCACTATCGGGATCACCGCCGAAACACTCGCCCTTTATGGGATCCACCAGAATAGCGAAATTGTCTATAACCCTGATTACGATGCTCTTTTTGCCGAAGAGACCGCGCCGGGCCTGGAAGGTTTTGAGCGCGGGCAGGTGACAGAGCTTGGCGCTGTGAATGTCGATACCGGCATCTTCACCGGCCGCTCGCCGAAAGATAAATACATCGTCCGTGATGACACGACCCGCGATACGCTGTGGTGGTCTGATCAGGGCAAGGGGAAAAACGACAACAAACCGCTGTCGCAGGAAATCTGGACATCGCTGAAAGCGCTGGTCAGTAAACAGTTGTCCGGCAAGCGTCTGTTTATCGTTGATGCATTCTGTGGCGCAAATGCCGATTCCCGTCTGAAAGTGCGTTTTATTACAGAAGTCGCCTGGCAGGCCCATTTCGTCAAAAACATGTTTATCCGCCCGGACGACAGCGAACTGGAAAATTTCGAACCTGATTTCATCGTGATGAACGGCGCGAAATGCACCAACCCGGACTGGCAGAAACAGGGGCTGAATTCTGAAAACTTCATCGCCTTCAACCTGACCGAACGTATCCAGCTGATCGGCGGCTCATGGTACGGCGGCGAAATGAAGAAAGGCATGTTCGCGGTGATGAATTATCTGCTGCCATTGCAGGGTATCGCCTCGATGCATTGCTCGGCGAACGTCGGCGAAAAAGGCGATGTGGCGGTATTCTTTGGGCTTTCCGGCACCGGTAAAACCACGTTATCCACCGATCCGAAACGTAAGCTTATCGGCGATGATGAACACGGCTGGGACGATGACGGCGTGTTTAACTTTGAAGGTGGCTGCTATGCCAAAACCATCAAACTCAGTCAGGAAGCCGAACCTGAAATTTTTGGTGCGATAAAACGCGATGCGTTGCTGGAAAATGTGGCGGTCAGTGCGGACGGCAAAATCGACTTCAACGATGGCAGCAAAACCGAAAACACCCGCGTTTCCTATCCCATTTATCACATCCAGAATATCGTCAAACCGGTATCGAAAGCGGGCCACGCCAGCAAAGTGATTTTCCTGACGGCCGATGCGTTCGGCGTCTTGCCGCCGGTTTCACGCCTCACCCCCTCGCAGACGCAATACCATTTTCTGTCCGGCTTCACCGCCAAACTGGCAGGCACCGAGCGTGGCGTCACTGAACCCACCCCGACCTTTTCCGCCTGCTTTGGCGCGGCGTTCCTGATGCTGCATCCGACACAGTATTCCGAAGTGCTGGTGAAGCGTATGGAAGCCGCAGGGGCGCAGGCGTATCTGGTGAACACCGGCTGGAACGGCACCGGCAAACGCATCTCACTGAAAAATACCCGGGCCATTATCGATGCGATCCTCAACGGAACGATCGATGATGCGGAAACCTTCACGTTGCCGCTGTTCAACCTGACGGTGCCGGTGACGCTGCCGGGCGTCGACACGCACATTCTGGATCCGCGTAATACCTACGGCAGCCGTGAGCAATGGCAGGAAAAAGCGGAACATCTGGCCCAGTTGTTTATTGATAACTTTGATAAATACACAGATACCCCGGCCGGTGCCGCGTTGGTCAGTGCGGGACCGAAGCGCTAATCTTCTGGCAATCTCATCACAGGCGCGGACTTCCGCGCCTTTTTTATTGCAACCGGCCCCCCGGCATTTCAGAATGACAGCATTGCTGTCAGAGGAGCCTCATATGGCGACGATTACCGTTCGGAATCTGGATGATGATGTGAAGGAATTACTGCGCATCGCGGCGGCCAGAAAAGGCCATTCGATGGAAGAAGAAGCGCGTCTGATTCTGAAACAGGCGCTGACCACGACGGCGCCTGATTTTGGGCTGGGCAGCCAGCTCCGCCAGCGTTTTTCCACCGTGGTTGCAGATCCGTTGGAACTGCCACCCAAATGATCATTCTCAATACCGCCGTGATCCTTGAGATGATCCATCCCAGGCCGCAAAAAAACGTCCTGCAATGGCTGGATACGCAGGACACCGCACAGTTATACCTGACCAGTCTGAGCGTCGCGGCGCTTTTCAGCTGGGTCGACAATCTGGCACCGGAACAACCCAAAGCCGCACTTTCTGCCGCCTTGCTGGACATGCTCAATGAGGATTTCGCTGGCAGGCTGTTGCCGTTTGATGCGGCCAGCGCGCTGTATTATCCGCGGGTGACGGCCTTATCGAAGGCGGCCAATATGGAGATGGCGGAGCGTGATATTCAGCTCGCCGCAATCTGTCTGAACCATCAGGCAACGCTGGCGACGGATCACGCAGACGTGTTTGTCCACACCGGCGTAGAACTGATTAATCCGTGGGATGCAGCGGAGACCCCGAGATGGCGGGAAGAAGCGGCAGAATATTATGTGATGAGCAGGAAGAGTTGAGGGGTGGATTGCCGGCACTGGCCTTTCACTGCGCGCTCCGCCCGCTGACTTTGCTTCCGGTGCTGCAGCGACAACCGTAAAACGCCCTCCCCTGCGAAGGGGAGGGTTGGGGTGGGGTATTAAAGAAAAATTAAGGTGTTAGCGTTTGCTCTGACCCGGTGTTAGCCCTTAAAACCCCCTCCCTGCCTCCCCCTTCGCAGGGGGAGGAGCAGATCTGCCTCGTGCGGGCGGTTCAGAAACGTGCTGAATGACAGGTTGCAGACCTGAGGCTGCAATCCCGAATGGAGAAACCGAAACTTTCACCCGTCTGAAAACAGGATCATTAAGACTCCCCTTAATCAAACCGGTTTTTGCTGAACCGCCACCGCTTTCAGCATCTCCACCGGTAACGGCAGATACGCCCGGATCCGTAATCCACCCCGGTCACTCTTCCCGATATCCAGTGTGCCTGAATGGGCATCCACAATACGCTGAACAATCGCCAGACCCAGTCCGGTTCCGCTGGTCGTTCGTGCGCTTTCACCGCGTACGAACGGCTGGAACAGATGCTTAAGCTGGTCAGGCGCAATGCCCGGACCGTCGTCCTCCACCTGGAACCACGCCCGCTGGAGTTCCCGGCCACTGCTGACTTTAATCCAGCCATCGCCGTAACGGGCAGCATTCACCACCATATTGACCACGGCACGCTTGATGGACAGCGGATGCGCATTGACCAGCAATTCGCCGTCGGCCAGATCAGAGTCGATCTCACGTTCATAACCGCTTTCTGTTGCAATCACTTCCCCCAGAATACCGTTGAGATCGGTGATTTCGGTCGGCATCTCCTGGCCCGTACGCAGATAATCGATGAACTGCTCAATGATTGCGTTGCACTCTTCGATGTCTTTATTGATCGACTCGGCGAGATAACTGTCATCATCACTCATCATTTCTGTCGCCAGACGGATACGGGTCAGCGGGGTCCGCAGATCGTGACTGACACCCGCCATCAGCAGAGTACGATCATCCGCCAGCAATTTGACCCCGGCAGCCATCTGGTTGAACGCCCGGGTCACGGAACGGACTTCAGACGCCCCGTATTCGCGCAGCGGAGGCGGGATAATGCCTTTCCCCACCTGCAATGCCGCGTGCTCCAGCTCCACCAGGGGGCGGTTCTGAATACGGATAAACAGCCACGCGCCACCAATGGCCAGCAACATAATCGCCAGCGTATAGCGGAACAACGGCGAGAAATCGCCCTGATGGATTTCGGTTAACGGGACACGCACCCAGATGTCAGGCGACAACCAGGTTTTCAGCCACACCACCGGGGTATTCTTATTAACCTCGACGCGCACATCGGTAGGGCCACCGAGCTGCTGCGCCATCTGCTGACTGAGGAATTCGTAGTGCTGCGCCCAGCGCAGACCACTCTCTTCGGCCGCAGAGTTGGTATAAAGAGAAATGCCCAGTTCACGGTAGATTTCGCGACGAAATGCCGGTGGAACGGCCAGTAACGTACCATCTTCCAGCTGCAACCGGTCGGTCATCAGCATACGCACTTCGTATGCCAGCACCTTATTGAACTGCTGCAGACTGGGCAGAATGGCGAAGTTGAGCACCACCAGATAGGTCGTCACCAGGCTGACAAACAGCAAGGTGACGATTAATAACAGTGTTCGGGCAAACGAGCTACGCGGTGAAAAGCGTATTCGCTTCATGCCTTACTGCCGTCCGGCACAAACACGTAACCCAGGCCCCAGACGGTCTGGATATAGCGCGGGTGAGCAGGATCTTCTTCCACCATGCGGCGCAGACGGGAAATCTGCACGTCGATAGAACGTTCCATCGCACTGTATTCACGACCACGCGCCAGATTCATCAGCTTGTCACGGGACAGCGGCTCACGCGGATGGCTTACCAGCGCCTTCAGCACGGCAAATTCTCCGCTGGTCAGCGGCATAGGCTCGTCTTCACGGAACATTTCGCGGGTGCCGAGATTCAGTTTGAACTTACCAAACGAGATCACCGCTTCTTCCTGAGAAGGCGCACCCGGCAGTTCATTGGCCTGACGGCGCAGGACGGCGCGGATGCGGGCCAGCAGTTCACGCGGGTTGAACGGTTTAGGAATATAGTCGTCGGCACCGATTTCGAGGCCCACGATACGGTCAACTTCTTCACCTTTAGCGGTGACCATAATGATCGGCATCGGGTTGCTCTGGCTGCGCAGACGACGGCAAATAGACAGCCCGTCTTCGCCAGGCAACATGAGATCCAGCACCATCAGGTGGAATGACTCACGGGTCAGTAAACGATCCATCTGTTCAGCATTGGCAACGCTACGCACCTGGAAGCCCTGTTCGGTCAGATAACGCTCCAAAAGTGCGCGCAGGCGCATGTCATCATCGACCACCAGAATCTTGTGATTTTCTTGCATGTAACTCTCCCAAAGGCGTGAGTGCCTGAAGCTTGTATTGTTAGAAATGTCAGCCAAAACAAACAGCGTTTAATGGTATATATTCTAGCCGAAATTGTAACAATGATTATGGATTTCCTAATTTATCAACAATATCAGAGGAATCTTCCGCACGCGAAGGTTGGTTTGTTACCGTTTGTCCACCCACGAAAAGCTGCACCTCTCCTTCCGCTGTACATGACCTGACCTTTCTGAGCTGACCTTTTGGGTGAAAAAAAAGCAAAACAGTCGCTGTCCGGTAAAATAATTATTAATTTTAATGAATCAAAAAATAAGTTTACTTAATAATACAGGGGTAAAAATGATGCTTTCTTTTAAAAAGAGATCATTTAGCCACCAACCGATCATTCAAGTGAATTTTCAAATATTAAAGATCATCCATATTTATATATTAGGATAAAAAGTTCAGATCATTGAAATCGATTAGCGGCTATCGACTATTCAATGTATAAAACACTTGATAGAATTCGCCAACTAAAGAGGATGAATTGGCCTTACTCTTATTCATTCAGCTTATCTTTAGTCAAACCTTTATTTTCTATTTCTGAATGGATGCAAAAAATGAAAAACAAGTTCAAGCTCTTAGCGGGCGGGATATTTTTGGCTATGGCTGCAAATAGCTATGCGATCGATGGTGCCATAAACTTTACCGGGGCAATTGTCGAAGAAGCCTGTGAGATTAATGGTGGGGAAGAACTCAATATACCGTTAGGGACTTATTCAGCAGCACAATTCCAGGAAATTGGTGACCTCTCGCCAAAAATCCCTTTCACCCTGCCACTTGATAACTGCCCTGTCGTTACAGCGACGAACCCTACTCCCCATTTCCGGATATGGCTGGAAGCAGATACCGTTGCTGATACCACTGATTTGATTGCCCTTGGCAATGATTATGGCGATGCCATGGCAGATGGCGTCGGTATTCGGGTCGAAGATGCCAAAACGAATCAGATTATGAAAATCAACGGGTTACCAGACATTATTTATCCTATCCCTGGTAAAGTCATGACTGTCGATCTGCTTGCATACTATGAGTCATTTAAATTAGCTGGTGATATCACTGCCGGTGCCGCAGACGCGCGTGTAAAAGTTACTCTCGATTACCGATAAGCACTTTTCATCATGCCCTGTAGGGAAAATCCTTACAGGGCATTTTTATTAAGCGTTCATCTAATTATCGTCTGAATATATTACTACTCTAAGGGTTGATATCTGTATGGGTAAAAAAAAATCCACTTACATTGATTTTGATTATATTTTCATTACTCACATCACAACTGTCTTATGCGGGTGGCATTGTCGTGGGGCGAACCCGCGTTATTTATGATGAGAATAAAAGAGAAGCGAGTCTTTCTGTTAAAAACAACTCAGAAAGCAATCCATTCCTGATACAGTCCTGGGTTGATGCCGGGGGAGAAAAAACACGCGGCCCTTTCATCATCACGCCGCCGTTATTTCGCCTGAATGCACAACAGGAAAGCAACCTTCGCATTTCCTATAACGGAAAGTCTCTTCCTGCCGACAGAGAGTCTGTTTTCTATATCAATGTTAAGGCGATACCTTCAACGCCTAAAAATACAAAAAATGAACTCAAACTGGTGGTCAATACGCGGATAAAACTCTTTTACCGGCCGACATCACTGTCAGGAAAAGCGTTTGAAGCACCAAAGTCTCTCACTTTTACGCGAAACAACGGGCATCTCATTATTAAAAACCCGAGTCCCTATCACGTCGTGTTCAGCTCACTCAGCATTGGCCCTACCTTTTTAAAAGAAGTGGCGATGATTGCTCCTTTAAGTGAGCTGGATGTCGTTCTACCGGCGAATACTTCAGGCAGCAGCGTGAAATGGGATGCGATTAATGACTATGGCGGAACAACGGAACCCTATGAACAACCTTTGTAATCAGACAAACAAAGCCACCCCATAACTCGCAGCCATCGCCTGATGACGACCACTCAGAAGTACGAGAAAACTATGCTCACGGATGAAAAATTTTTACAGACACGCTTGTCTGGAGACGTTAAAAAACACTCAGCGCCGCTCGTGCTTAAACTGGGTCGCCTGCTGGCCGGTACGGCTTTTGGCTTACTCGCCTCTCACGCCGCCCGTTCAGAAAGCGTCTATTTCGATCCTCAGTTCATCGAGCGCAAAGCAGGCGATGTGGGGGAAGTTGATCTCTCCTTGTTCCAGAATAATGATCAGGCACAGTTGCCCGGTGACTATGACACCGCGTTATATGTGAACAAAAAATTAAAATTACGTCGTTCAATTAGCTACTTATCCAGAGAAGATGGCACACTTGAGCCACAAATTACACCTGATATATTGCGGGCACTGGGCGTCAATGTTGATGCTTTTCCGGCGTTAAAAAATCATCAGCCTGATACCCCGCTGGGTCAGCTTGCGCAATATATCCCTGCTGCCGACGTCAAATTTGATTTCTTCCTCATGCAGCTTAACTTCAGCATTCCGCAGGCTGCGATCGTCCATAATGCTCAGGATTATATTGACCCGACAAAATGGGATGATGGCGAACCCGCCCTCTTCTCAAATTACGCCTATTCCGGCGGCCAACGTAGCAACCGCAATGGCAGCGACGACTCCAGTCAGTACCTGAATTTACAAAGCGGGTTTAACGCTGGCCCGTGGCGCGTACGCAATTACACGACCTACAGTAACAGCGGGGATGAGCAGCGTTGGGATACGATCTCAACCTATGTCGAACGGGATATAAAAGCCTTAAAATCAAAATTCCAGATCGGTGAAAATTCAACGTCCGGCGAAATCCTCAGCAGTGTTCCTTTCTCAGGGGTTCAGCTTTTTTCCGACGATAATATGCTGCCAAACAGTCAGCGGGGTTTCGCACCGACAATACGGGGCGTCGCAAACTCAAATGCTGAAGTGACCATCCGGCAAAATGATCACATTATTTATCAGTCCTTTGTACCGCCAGGCGCATTTGAGATAAACGATCTTTATCCTTCTTCCTATAGCGGAAATCTTGAGATAACGGTGAAAGAAGCGGATGGCACGGAGCGTCGCTTTAATCAGCCGTTTTCCGCTATTCCGATCATGCAGCGTCCGGGGCGTTTGAAATATACCGCAACCGCGGGTGTTTACCGGGCCACGAATGCCGATGAAAAAGAGCCCACTTTCGCCCAGGGCACGGCTATCTATGGCTTTTCCAATACCATCACCACCTACGGCGGCTCGGTGGTATCGGAAGATTACCTCTCCGCCCTTTTCGGGCTTGGCTATAACCTTCAGTGGTTAGGCGGAATTTCCGCAGATTTTACCCATGCCCGCACGACACTGGACAACCATCAGACCACATCAGGCCAGTCATATCGCGTCCAGTATTCCAAGAATATAGAAATGACAGACACCAATTTCAGTCTGGCGAGTTATCGCTATTCGAGTGCCGGTTATTACGATTTTGACGAATCAACGCAGCATATTGATGAAGGGGATACGTCTGCCCTTGATTACCACAAGCGCAGCAAAGTTCAGTTCAATATCAACCAGACATTGTGGGACGGTGCGAGCTTATATCTGTCAGGTTATGAGCAGGACTACTGGAACAACAGCGGCAAAGAGAAAAATCTCTCGCTTGGCTTCAACCACAGCGTGTTTGGCATCAGTTATAACCTGAGTTATTCCTACAGCAAATTACAAGGTGAGGATGACGATCAGCAGGTATCCCTGAACGTTCGTATCCCTCTGAGTCGCTGGTTGCCTCAAAGCTGGGCCACTTACAATGTCTCTAATCAGAAAGGCGAAGGGACGCGTCATCAGGTTGGATTGAGCGGAACCGCACTTGACGATCGTCGCCTGAGTTATTCGATGCAGCAAAGTTACACCGATCAGGATAGCGAAAGCAGCAGCAACCTGTATTCATCCTATCGCTCGTCCTTTGGCAATCTCAATGCCGGTTATAACTACAGTCAGGATTCGCAGCAATTCAGCTATGGCATTGCGGGGGGCATCGTGGCTCATGCTCATGGCATCACGTTGTCTCAACCGCTCGGGGAATCTTTTGCATTAATAGACACCAATGGTGCCAGTGGCGCACGTCTGCAAAACCTTCCCGGCGTCAGAACTGACTGGCGCGGGTTTGCTGTCGTCCCATACCTGACTGCGTATAACGAAAACCGCATTGCGATGGATACAACGACGTTGCCGGGGGATGTGGATATCGAAAACACCTCAGCCACCGTGATCCCCAATTCTGGCGCTATGGTGACCGCACACTTTGATGCCCGCGTGGGCGCCAGGGTGCTGGTGACGCTGGTGCGCTCAAACGGGGCGACGGTACCTTTCGGTGCCGTCGCTACGACTGAAAAACAAAGCAATATCGTTGATGAAGGCGGCGTCGTTTATCTGTCGGGTATTCCGTTGGAGAAACCTGTTCTGCTCCATGTGAAATGGGGAAATGCCGCATCCCAGCAATGTCAGGCTCAGATCAGCCTTTCCGCCTCAACCACTCAGGTTAACTCACTGACGACTAAGTGTATTTAAGGATAATTTATGCACACTAAAAAACAGATCCTGCGCAACCTGACATCTCTCTTAAAGCTCACCCTTCTGGGGATCACCCTCAACAGTTTTTCATCCTTTGCACTGGCAGGGTCAGCCATGTGTTCGCCGGAAGATGGCGCAGGGGCGGATTATGAAAATTTTCTTCACGAAGATATTCCCGCGACTGATAACGAGAGAGGGAAAAAGTATGAACGGAATATGAACGGGGGGATGCAGAATTACACCATCGTCTGCAACTGTACTGACAATGATGCCAATAGCAGTGGCGGTGTATTGCTGATGTACACCGTGAAAACGGCCCTGCCTAAAGGCACTGAGCCGGGATATTACAAAATTAACGATCATATTGACGTCAAAGCACTGCTCGATCTGCCGCCAGCAACAGGTATTGCTGTACCAACAGCGAAAACACTCGGTGATGCGACGCATCACACTGATGCCAATAATAACGGCGTTTGCGCCCAGCAAAATACCCGTGCCAGCTTCGATGTTGGGGCAAAAGGTTCATTATCCTTTTCTATTACCACTCCTTTCATCGGTGAACTGGAGATTCCAAGAACAGAGATTGCACAGGTTTACTTGTCCTCAGGTACGGCGATAGTGACCGCGCCACCGCTGGGCTCCCCCGTTGCACGCGTGTACATCAGTGGCAAACTGACCGTGCCTCAAAGTTGCGAAATCAATAAGGGTGAGACAATCACTGTCAACTTCGGTGCTATCGCAGCCAACAAATTCACCACACTCGGTCAACCCCCTAAGGGCTTTATTCCTTCCACGTTCAACATCACATATGACTGTACAGCACATGGATTGCCTCAGATCCCGACAGGTACACAGCTGGCCATGCTGCTGAAAGGTGACGATCTGGCGGATCAGTACACGCTGGTGGCAAGACGCCGACCTTCAGATAACAAAGCTGACATAGGTATTCGGGTTGAAAACGCGGGCGGGTTGGCAATCCCTTTCGAATCAGGAAACCTTCCGATGAACCAAAATGGTATCGGCAATATATCTATGACCGCCTACCCGGTTAACCTCATTGGTGGCGGGCTGGATACCGGCGAGTTCAGTGGTATGGCAACGCTGAAAGTCGATATCAGATAAGCCCGCGATGGCTCCTAGTTCACAATCTCAATACTCACCAACCGGCTGTCCGCGCGTCCGTGGTCGTCCACTGCGCGGATGCGGTATTGCCCGTTATTGATGGGCTGCCAGTCGATGGCGGTTTTACTGGCGGAACTGCCGAGATAGATATCATCCACAAACCAGTAGACCGTTTTGCTGTCCGCGTCCGTCACCGCG
Organism: Rahnella sp. BIGb0236; assembly: GCF_004364755.1. NCBI lineage: Bacteria > Pseudomonadati > Pseudomonadota > Gammaproteobacteria > Enterobacterales > Yersiniaceae > Rahnella > Rahnella sp. BIGb0236. Next base: position 319,455 of record NZ_SOAO01000004.1, on the reverse strand, counting down.
TTGAAGGAAATCCGGTCCCGGCCTTGCCGGGATTGCCGCAAGGTGTACGTGGTGTTTTTCAGCGGTGAGGTGATGCGCGGCGGGTTGCCGCCAACATCCATGCCGTTATCCTTGCAGTGACTGGCCGGCGGTTTGCGTTTTGGCAGTCCGGCTTGCGCAAAGACATTCGCCAGATCTGACGGCCAGAACTCAAACACTTCCGTACGGGTTTGCTCTTCCTCAAAAGGCGGGCACGCCACTTCACCGGTCAGTTTATCGAGACGCACCGGCCGGTAAACGGTATCCACTTTGATCGGCGATTTGCCGGGAATAAACCAGGTTTTGCCTTTTTGCTGACACCACGGCGTCGGCAAATCACCGCTGGCGAGGCAGATATCCACCCGCTTCAGCCCTTTAGGCAACGGGCGTTTTGGCTCCTGCAATTCGGGATAGCTGGCGTTAATGCTGTCGATAATATTGAAGAACAGCGGCGCAGCGGCGTCTGCGCCGACAAACACGTTATTGCCTTTGCTGTCGAAATTCCCCTCCCATACCACTAACACGTATGGCCCGAAAATCCCCACGCTCCACGCATCGCGAAATCCCCACGAAGTGCCGGTTTTCCAGTACACCGGCAGCGAGGAAGGCGTCTGCGCCAGCGTATCCCCCGGACGGCGGTGCTGACGCAGCATATCGAGCGTCATGAAACTGGCTTCCTCACTCAGCAAACGCACCGGCGTTGTCTGGCGCGGATCGCTTTTTTGCATCCGTAACGGCTGCAACACACCCCGGTTCGCCAGCAGTGCATACAGCTTTGCCAGTTCCTGCATCGTCACTTCGCCGCCACCCAGTACCAGCGACAACCCGTAATGGTTTTCGCTGGCCATATCCGCGACGCCGGAAAGGCGCAGAAACTGATAGAACGTCGGCTGGCGAAGCTGCGACGCGACATACACAGCAGGAATATTACGGCTGAAGTTGAGCGCATCGGTGGCCGTCACCGGACCAAGAAATCGCCGGTCAAAGTTCTCCGGTGCGTAGGCACCAAACGCCGAAGGCACATCCTTCAGGATGGTCATCGGATGCAGCACCCCCTGTTCCATGCCCAGCGCGTAAATAAACGGTTTCAGCGCAGAGCCGGGCGAGCGCCGGGCGTTGGTGCCGTTCACCTGCCCCTGAATAGTCCGGTTGTAATAATCAGCGGAACCGACCAGCGCCCGCACGCCCATATCGCGGGTATCGACCAGCAAAACGGCGGCGTTGTGAATGCCGCGGCTTTCGTTACGGGTGATAAACGCATTCACCTGCCGCTCAGTCAGCCGTTGCAAACCGGCGTCCAGGGTGGTGTCCGTACGGGTATCCGTACCGGCAAGTTGCTGGTTTTGCTGACGTAACTGCTCGATAAGATGCGGCGCAATATACGGCATCCGTTCAGGCTGACGCAGCGCCAGCGGCAACCGGAACAAGGAGGTCTGGCTGCTGTCAGTGGCATAATACGTCTGCCAGCGCAGGAAAAGCCGGTTACGTGCCTGTGTCAGTGCATTACCCAGCACACCGGTTTTGGGGTCAATGCGGTAGCTGGGGGATTGCGGTAAAACGGCCAGCGTCAGCGCCTCCGGCAAGGTCAGATCTTTCGGCGCTTTGTTGAAATAAATCAGACTGGCCGCGCCGATGCTTTCAATGTTGCGGCCATAAGGCGCTGCGTTGAGATAGGCTTCGAGAATATCGTGTTTGGAGTAACTCAGTTCAAGCTGCACCGCACGCAGAACCTGCATGATTTTGCCGGAAGGCGAGCGGGTATTGAGATGCCAGTGCATACGCGCAAGCTGCATGCTGATGGTCGAGCCGCCCTGCATTTTGCCGCCCGCCACATAGCTGCGCCAGAATCCGCGCAACAGACTGAACGGATTAAAACCGGGGTTGATATAAAACCAGCGATCTTCATGCAGTAACAGGCCATTGATTGCCAGCGGAGATATCTGCTCCAGCGGCGTCCAGAGCCGGTAACGGTCGTCGTTCGCCAGCGTGATGCGCATCAGCGTACCCTGCCGGTCATAATAGACGGTGGAAAAAGGTTGTCCCTGAGAAAGAGGCGGATGCGGCCACAGACGGCACGCCAGCACAATAAGCGCCAGTAAAAAAACGGCCATCGCGATATTTTGCAGCAGCCGTTTGGTGGATTTGAAAAACGCGGGAAAGGTGATCATCTTGCTACTCAGACCCGCTAACGCCCCGCGATTTTAGCGGGGCGTTAGCGACGGTTTATTATTTTTTAGCGTCAGCCGCGGGCACGACGACCAGTTTCTGGTCGCTGACGGAAAGCGCCTGAACCTCGCGGTTATACATCGCTTCGCCGTAAGCCGGAGGGATCAGGAAACTGCCGGTGTTAGTGGCTTTAATCTGATACACAAACTCCTGCACATCGGTGCTGGCGCTGCCATAAATCACCACGCGGTCTTCACGAATATCGCTGTAATCCGGTGCCCATGTGGAACCCGATGCCGCCAGCGGTGACTGCCAGGATGCCGACGCGTCGGCGTCGCTGTTTTCATCACTGTCGTCGGATTCCGGTTCCGGTGGCGTTTGCTGGACGACTTCGAATCCGCCCGGCAGCAAATCCACAATCGCCAGATTATCCTGTCCTTCCTGCGAATTGGCGCGGATTTTCAGATGCACGTTGATCTTCTGCCCCAGCGTAATCTGCGTGACGGCGTTGCCTTTTTCATCGGTGTAATCACGGGTGATCTCCAGACCGCGTGAAATGGCTTTCTTCGGTGCAGCCAGATCGTAACCCGCCTGCGTCACCACGTACCACGCGGGCGCATTGTTGCCGTTTTCAATGCGGAGTGCCTTCGCGTCGGCGGTGAAGTTCGCTTTCGCAAACAGCCCCTGAACCTGCGAAATGGCCTGCGGTTCGACGTTTTTCGTTTTGCTGATCTGCGTAATTTTCAGCGCATCCGGTGCCGTGGCCTGCGCGGCCACCTGGGCGGAATAACTCTCCAGCGCCAGAATGCTCATCGCCGAGGAGTAAGTCGTGTAGCGTTCCTCTTTCAGCGCCTTAACCATATTTTCCAGCACCTGCGGCGGAATGGCGGAGACTTTTTCCGGGAAGTGACGGGTGATCAGATACAACCGCGTCGCGTCCTGTACCAGCGGATCAAAGTAACCTTGTGTCCACCAGGCTTTGTCATACGCCTTGCTCAGTTGCTTCCACGTCGGCTGCAACAGGGTATTCGCCTCATCATCCATTTTCAGCAGACGATAAGACGAGGCCAGATACATCGCACTGAGATCGGTTTTCCAGGTGTCCGGGTAACGCTGTTGCAGGGTGTCCTGCACCGAGGCCAGCGAACTGGTGGTGATTTCACCCTGACGGGTCAGCAGATACACCGCCCACGCGCGCAGACGCAGGGTATACAGATCATCATTCTGATTTGCCGCCAGTTCGCGCAGAGCCGAATTGGCCTCTTCCAGCATTCCGGCTGGCAATGCAACGCCCGCGGCTTTGGCTTCCAGCAGATATTGCACCACGTACGGCGTGACGAACGGATCGGTTTGCGGCGATGAGCGCCACAGGCCAATCGCGCCGCTGTCATTCTGACGGGAACGCAGCACCGCCAGCATGTCTTTCAGTTGTTTGTTGCTGTCCGCCGGGCTGAGGTTACCGCGCATTTCCGGATGTACCGTTTCGAGGATCAGCGGCACCGAGCGGCTGACAATCTGTTCAGAACAGTAATACGGATAATCCGCCAGATACTGCGACAGCCCGTTAGTCAGCACCAGTGGCGAGTTGGATACCGCCGCTTTGCGCACCGCGTAAGCATCAAACATCTGACGCAGGTTATCGACGTTCTGACTGCTGCCGCTCATGCGTCCCATGACTGATTGCGTACGGAACGGCATCGCCGGACGCACCGAGGTGCTGATCGTCCGGCGACTGGTTTTGTCGCCATACGTCGCGTCAAACACCAGCGGCGCATCCCCCGGCAGAGATTTCGCGCGCAGACGGAAATTCATCACGCCCTCGCGTTTTTCCGCCAGTGACAGGCTTTGTTCGGCTTTACCGACCACTTCAAGCTGCGGTGGCACGCTCAGGTGAACCGCAACCGGAATGCTTTTGCCATTCAGACCTTCGAGGTTATTGCTGACGCCAACGCTGACATCAAACTCATCACCCGGCGCCACCATCGACGGCACGTTCGGCGTCATGATGAAGTTGTCGCGCACGGTCGCAGAAGTCTGCGCTTTACCGATTTTGTCCGGCGTCACGGAAATGGCCATCACGCGGATCTTGCCGTTGAAGTAATCCGGCACCTGATAATCAAACTGCTTCTCGCCGTTCACTTCGGTAATGCCCGACCAGTACGCCACCGGCTTATCACGCTTACGTTTGAACGGATTGACGTTCAGATCCAGTCCTTCTCCGGCGTCGCCCCCTGGCGCAGCCGCCAGCTGCATCAGCTTGCTGAATTCCGGCAGGATAAGGTCGAGGATTTGCGCGCTTTCCACGCTCAGTTCGCGCTTACGGAAGAAGTATTCCAGCGGATCTTTCAGGCGATAACGCGCCACCTGCAAAATGCCCTCATCGACAGCAAACAGCGCCACCTGTTGCGGGCCGTCCGTCATCACCGTCATGGCCAGATTTTCGCCCGGCTTAATCACTTCCGGCGCATCCACTTCGAGGTAGTTCTGACGCGCTTTGGTGCTGATTTTGAAAGGCATCACGCCGTAGCTCAGCGGGCTCATGAAGATTTCGTTGGAATTCACATCCCGCACGAACTGCACGTTGATATAGCCGTTGCCTTCCATTCCCGCCGGTACGCGGATTTTCTGCACCGAACTGGTGGTGTCAGTGTGGAACCACTGCCAGCTGTACACTTTATCTTTCTCGATGGTGATCAACCCGCTGCCGGTGTACGGCGCGTTGACTGACACCTCGATTTCTTCACCCGGCTGATATTCCGCCTGATTGAGTTTCAGCTTCAGCTCGGCATTTCTGTCCAGCGAACGACTGAGATTGGCGTTACCGGCCACGGTGTAGCCAATGCGGTTCAGCACGTTACCTTTCGCGTCTTCCACCACCAGCACGAAATCGCCCGGCTTGTCCGTCGCCAGCGTCAGATCGTTGCCCTGCGCCGTCAGCGACAGCGGCTGTTCCGACAACTGCACTTCCTTCATTTTCGACTGGTATTTGTAGACGCCGGAATCCTGCTTGGTCAGCACTGAAATGTATTTCTGTTCAATCAGCGCGACTTTCAGGTCCGGCATCGCCATCTGTTTAAGGGAAGGGTCGACGGCAATAATGTTCAGATGACGGGCAGCATCGCGGTTGATGTAACCCAGATCGCCATCGGCTTTCACGCCAATCAGATAATCATACGGCGACACCAGCACCCGCGCCGTTGCGGCTACCGAGCGCCCGCTACCGGCCACAAACGCCTCGGAGAGCAGTTGCAACTGATAGGTGGCGTCGGCGTAAGATTTCAGATCCAGCGGGATATTCGCGGCACCGTTTTCATCGGTGGTACGGTCTTCCAGTTCCGTTTCGAAACCGTCACTGTTCTGGCGGTTCTCGTAGAAGGCGTAATCCGGGAACTGATCGAAGCTCGGATACATCGGGCGCAGCGTCAGTTTCGAGGTTACACGGCGGTCCTGCGCGGGCGTACCAAACAGGTTTTGCACATCAATATTGGCCTGCAATTCCGACGGTTTCACCCAGCCCTGTTTGCGGTCCGGCGTCAGTTGCAGTTTGACCTTCAGTTGATCCGGCTCAAAGTCTTTGACGTTGACGGCGGTATGCCCGAGGAAGGTCGATGATTCATTGTCTTTGCCGATCAGGTACAGATAGACATTCCATTCACCGGTTGGTGAATTATCGTCAGTGGTATAACTCAGTTCATTGAAACCGCTGGCACCCAGAGTCAGCGGGATAGTGCTCATCAGCTTATCGCGCGGGTCATGAATTTCCGCACGTACCGGGACGCCTGCCAGACCGTGACTCCAGTCAGCGGCACGGGTGATCAACCCGATATTAAAGGTGTCGCCCGGACGATAAACGCCGCGATCGGAGAACAGATAACTGCTCAGCGTGCGCGAATCGTTCGGGGTGATTTCGCCATCGACGTCAAAGCGGGAGAAATCGAGGCCGCGATCGTTATTCCGGTCCGCAGGCAGGAAGGAGACATCGCCCTCTTTTTCCACCAGGAACATCACCGGCTGGCGTTCGCTGGTATACACGTCCAGCGCCGGGAAGCGCACATGGCCGTCGGCACTGGTGGTCTGGGTCAGCAATGTCACCCCGTTTTTAGCGATGACAGAGACTTTGGCATTCGCGACCGGCGCCCCGCTGTGAATCGACTGCACAAACACGTCGCGGGTTTTATCCTGCGAACGCTTGGCGATAATCCCCAGATCGGTGACCACGACGAATCGCGAATCACCGGCCGGCGCATCATCTCCGCTCTGCTCTTCATCCTGATACACATTGCCGTCGTCATCGGCTTCGGGTTTTTGTTCTTTTTTCTTCGGATCCCATTCCGACAGCGTCAGCAGGAATACGCCGCGATGCGAGGCCGGATCGGTGGAGAGATAACGCGAGAGATCGACGCCCTGATAATTCACTTCACCCGGTTTGTCGTTGTTTACCGCCGTCTGGTATTTGAAGTGCTCGGTAAAATACTCGTCGTTCAGACGGTTAAATTCCGCCGATGAGTATTCACGGCTTTTGAACGACACGATGTGTTGCAGCTGGCTCGGGATCACCCGTTTGATGTCCAGACGCAGCCCCGGCACATTGCGCGCAGCGACGCTGATTTGTTTGTCACCGCTGACTGACAACAGCGAGCCTTGTGACATAAATTGCAGCGATTTCGGATAATCCGGCACCGCGACGATGCGGTAGACTTTTTCCGGCATTTTGTAGCCGCCGGACGACGTCAGCACGTTATCGATTTCCACCAGCATGGCGCGGTGCGCAGGGGCATCGAAGCGGAAACTGAACTGCGGCTGATAATCGCTTTCCGCGTCATTGAGCTGAATGTTCAGCGGCGTGGACTGGGCGAGGACGTTATTCTCCACGCTGTCGACGTCCCAGCTGGCGTAATCATCCGGCCCTTTGGCCTCGTCCTGATCGTTAGGATTATGCTGCGGCAACAGCCAGACTTTAACGGCCTGACGGATATCTTTATCTTTCACCGCGTCGCTGAACCCGACGATCAGCGCACGCTGACCTTTCGCACCCTCGGCATCCACGACCTGCGCGCTGGCTTCGTTTACCGTCAGGCTGTACAGCGTCGGCACAGACACCACGGCATTTTTCGCCTGCGCAGTCGAATTCGACGGCACGGTAGATTTAATGCCCTCGCCCAGAATGACGCGCACCGCACCGCCGTGATCCAGCGATTTCAGCGGTTCGGAATGCACCCAGGCGTTGAGTTTTTTCTGGTCATAGACCACGGAATAATTGAGTTTCGACTCGGTTTTGGCTTTCCCTTCGGTCAGGCCAAGGGAGATGTGTTTTTCGAAACTGGCGACATCCACCGGCGCATTGAATTTCACGTTAAAAATCGCGCTGCGTTTTTGTGGATCCTGCGGGTCCTGATAATACTCGGCCTGCCCCAGCTGATAATCGAAAGCCGGAGCCGTAAATTCATAGCGGGTTTCTGCCAGCCTGATTTGTGGCGCCAGCAGCACCTCAGGCGTGAAGTTCACTTCATATTTGCTGCCCATCGGCAGTGGATTTTTCGGTGTGAACGCCAGAGTGTAACCGCTCAGCCATTTCCATTCCCCTTCGGTGGCCGGTTTCAGGGAAATCCCTTTTTCGACCACTTTACCGACGTCCGTCACCGGCGCGGCAGAATGGCGGAAAGTGAAAATCGCCTGCTGCGGTGCCGGTTTTTGCGCCGCGTAATTGACGGCCTCCGGGCCGCTGACGCGCACGCTGGTGTCCTGATAAACCATCGGTGCCGGTTCGATCGGCTGCGGACGGTTGAGCCACCAGTGCCAGCCATAAACGCCCGCCCCGGCGGCGCAGAGTAACAGCAGGATGGTCAGGCTGATGGTTTTCGGGTATTTATCCACCCCGCTTTCCATGCGCAGGAAACCCCGCTTCAGCCAGCCGGAGGTAGCCGTCCACCAGCCGGGCGCCCGCCAGTCAATATTGCCGACCACCGGTTTAAAGACGCGACCCAGCAGACCCAGAATGAAAGCCAGCGCGCGGAAGACGCCTTTTATCAATGTAAAAGGCAGACGAAGTAAGAATTTTAATAAATCCATTTGTTGCTGTACCCCTAATCCCTGTGATCCATAGCCAGAAGTGATATTTTTATTTAAATCAGGACTTTTATTAAATTCAATATATTGCGCCGCAGGATAAAGATTATTTGACTAAAAAGCCAACAGATAAAGCGTAGCAGTAACACGGCACCTCCGGCTGATTTCTGCGCTGTCAGCGGCACGATTGTGTGAAACAATAGTAAAAGGATTTTGAGGAAAGCGGCAGGTGACATGAAAACAAAACTGATTACCCGGGAAGGCTACGACAAGCTCAAAACTGAACTGGATTTCCTGTGGCGTGAAGAGCGTCCGGAAGTGACCAAAAAGGTCACCTGGGCCGCCAGTCTGGGCGACCGCAGCGAAAATGCCGACTACCAGTACAACAAAAAGCGGCTGCGTGAAATCGACCGCCGCGTGCGTTACCTGACGAAATGTCTGGAGCAATTGCGCATCGTCGATTACTCGCCGCAACAGGACGGTAAAGTGTTCTTCGGGGCGTGGGTGGAAGTGGAAAACGACGACGGCGACATCAAGCGTTTCCGCATTGTCGGTTACGATGAAATCTTTGGCCGCAAGGATTACATTTCTATCGACTCGCCGATGGCACGCGCGCTGCTGAAAAAAGAAGTCGGCGACAGCCTGATTGTCACCACGCCGGTCGGCGACGCGACCTGGTACGTCAATGACATTGAATACGTTAAATGATCAGCTAACTCTCAAAACACGCGGGTGCTCGGCCTGATGACTGGCATTTTTGGTCTTCAAACCGTATAACTGTGCCCCTGCTTTTTACAGCCAATTAAACAGATAACAGACCTATGAATGATCAACTGAGCCGCATTATCGCAAGTGAATTGCAGGTTCGCCCGGAGCAGGTTGCTTCCGTGGTGCGTCTGCTGGATGAAGGTAATACCGTGCCCTTTATTGCGCGGTATCGTAAGGAAGTCACCGGTGGGTTGGATGATACCCAGCTGCGTCAGTTGGACACCCGTCTGGGTTATCTGCGGGAGCTGGAAGACCGCCGCCAGACCATCCTCAAATCCATCGAAGAACAGGGCAAACTCAGCGACGATCTGGCGAAAGCCATCAACACCACGCTGAGCAAAACCGAGCTGGAAGACCTGTATCTGCCGTTTAAACCGAAGCGCCGCACCCGTGGTCAGATCGCCATCGAAGCCGGTCTGGAACCGCTGGCCGAACTGCTGTGGAACGATCCGCAAAACGAGCCGGAAGCGACCGCTGCCACATTCGTTGATGCCGGTAAAGGCGTGGCCGATACCAAAGCGGCGCTGGATGGCGCGCGCTACATTCTGATGGAACGCTTTGCCGAAGATGCATCGCTGCTGGCGAAAGTCCGTGATTATCTGTGGAAAAATGCCCATCTCACTTCCCGCATGGTGGAAGGCAAAGAGCAGGAAGGCGCGAAATTCCGCGACTATTTCGATCACCACGAACCGATTTCTCAGGTGCCATCGCACCGTGCGCTGGCGATGTTCCGTGGCCGCAACGAAGGCGTATTGCAGCTGGCGCTGAATGCCGATCCGCAGCACGATGAGCCGCCGAAAGAGAGTTATGCCGAACAGCTGATCATTGATCATCTGGGTCTGCGTCTGAACAATGCGCCTGCCGACGTCTGGCGTCGTGCGGTGGTTAACTGGACGTGGCGCATCAAAGTATTGCTGCACCTCGAAACCGAGCTGATGGGCACCGTGCGCGAACGCGCCGAAGATGAAGCGATTAACGTCTTTGCCCGCAACATGCACGATCTGCTGATGGCCGCACCGGCCGGTATGCGCGCCACCATGGGCCTCGATCCGGGTTTACGTACCGGTGTGAAAGTCGCCGTTGTGGATAACACCGGCAAACTGGTGGATATCGATACCGTTTATCCCCATACCGGTCAGTCCGCGAAAGCCGCGCAACAGGTTGCCGCACTGTGTATCAAACATAACGTCGAACTGGTGGCGATCGGGAACGGTACGGCGTCCCGCGAAACCGAGCGTTTCTTCCTCGAACTGCAAAAACAGTTCCCGGCGGTAAAAGCGCAGAAAGTGATTGTCAGTGAAGCCGGTGCGTCGGTGTATTCCGCGTCCGAACTGGCGGCGCTGGAATTCCCGGATCTGGATGTGTCCATTCGTGGTGCCGTTTCCATTGCGCGTCGCTTGCAGGATCCGCTGGCCGAGCTGGTGAAAATCGACCCGAAATCTATCGGTGTCGGCCAGTATCAGCACGATGTCAGTCAGTCTCAGCTGGCGAAAAAACTCGATACCGTGGTGGAAGACTGCGTAAACGCCGTCGGCGTGGATCTGAATACCGCGTCTGTTCCGCTGCTGACCCGCGTGGCCGGTCTGACCCGTATGATGGCGCAGAATATCGTTAACTGGCGTGACGAAAACGGCCAGTTCCGCAATCGCGAACAGTTGCTGAAAGTCAGCCGTCTGGGGCCGAAAGCTTTTGAACAGTGCGCGGGCTTCCTGCGTATCAACCACGGCGACAACCCGCTTGATGCCTCCACGGTTCACCCGGAAACCTATCCGGTGGTCGAACGCATTCTGGCTGCGACGCAGCTGGCGCTGAAAGAACTGATGGGCGATTCGAATGTGCTGCGCGGCCTGAAAGCCAGTGAATTCACGGACGAACAGTTCGGCGTGCCGACAGTCACCGACATCATCAAAGAGTTGGAAAAACCGGGGCACGATCCGCGTCCTGAGTTCAAAACCGCGACCTTTGCCGAAGGTGTCGAAACCATGAATGACCTGATGCCGGGCATGATCCTTGAAGGCTCGGTCACCAACGTCACTAACTTCGGCGCGTTTGTGGATATCGGCGTGCATCAGGACGGTCTGGTTCACATCTCGTCACTGGCGAACAAGTTCGTGGAAGATCCGCATACCGTGGTGAAAGCCGGCGATATCGTCAAAGTCAAAGTGATGGAAGTCGATCTGCAACGCAAACGTATCGCGCTGACCATGCGACTGGATGAGCAGCCGGGCGAAGCGCCTGCCCGCCGTTCTTCCGCGCCAGCGTCAGATGCCCGCGACAACCAGAAACGCCATTCTCCGAACAAACCTGCGGGCCGCAATGCCGCGCCAGCAGGCAATAATGCCATGGCGGATGCGCTGGCGGCTGCCCTCGGCAAAAAACGCTAATTTTTGTTTTTCCCTCCGCGTTATGAAAGCCGCTGAAAATCAGCGGCTTTTTTTATGTATCTTTTTTCGACACTTTTTAAACTCTATCCTAATGAATCAATCACTGAGGTAAATCAATAAATCGGGGCTTTGGCAGGCATAGGATAGCGTCGCGGTGGAGATACCCGCGAAGAGGTTCGCCTCTTCTCTTTTGTCTCACTACGCGTACTAATTATGATAACTATTTTCGTTTGTACTTCTTTGCGTATTCACTACGCCGCCAGCCACAGGCCGGCAATTTCGCACCAGGGACAATTTCTGAGCAATAATTTTAGCCACATATATCGCCAGCCAGCGACATCACCGGGCAGGGACGCACGGCGCACAATATCCAGGCGCCGTCACCCTTAATGCCTGATCGCCTCGCGAGGAACTATGCAACTTCAATCAAAACGTGCTTATAAAATTACCGGCTTTTCACACGAAATCAGCCCGGCCTACCGTCAGAAACTGCTGTCCCTCGGGATGCTACCGGGGTCCTTTTTTAACATCATCCGCGTTGCGCCGATGGGCGATCCGGTACAAATCGAAACCCGCCGCACCAGTCTCGTCGTCCGCAGAAAAGACCTCGATCTCCTCCAGCTCGAGATGCTGGCCTGATCCTCACATCAGGCCTTTGGCAGTTCATTTTTTGGGGCAGCCCTTTGGCTTGCCTGTTTACCCTTTCTGACACGTAGACTTTATCGTATGAAACCATTAACGATCGGCCTGATTGGTAATCCCAATTCAGGCAAGACCACACTCTTCAATCAGTTAACAGGTTCCCGCCAGCGTGTAGGTAACTGGGCCGGTGTCACGGTCGAGCGCAAAGAAGGCCAGTTCGCCACCGCAGACCATCAGATTACGCTGGTAGATTTACCGGGCACCTATTCCCTGACCACCATTTCCGAGCAAACCTCGCTCGATGAGCAAATTGCCTGCCATTACATTCTGAGCGGCGACGCAGATCTGATGATCAACGTGGTGGATGCCTCAAACCTTGAGCGCAATCTGTACCTGACTCTGCAACTGCTCGAGCTGGGCGTGCCCTGTATCGTGGCGCTGAACATGCTCGATATCGCCAAAATCCAGAACATCCATATTGATATCCCGGCGCTGTCAGCGCGGCTGGGTTGCCCTGTCGTGCCGCTGATTTCTACCCGCGCCAGCGGCATCAAAGAGCTGAAAGCCGCCATCGACCCGTTGCCGCAAGTGGCCGCGCTGGAACGGGTGAAATATCACCCGGTGCTGCAACAGGAAGTGGATGTGCTGGCCGCTGACATGCCGCAAGACATGACGCTGCAACAGCGCCGCTGGCTGGCGCTGCAAATTCTGGAAGGGGATATTTACAGCCAGACGCATGCGGGCAAAGCGCAGGCACTTCTGCCCGAGGTGAAAGCCCGGCTGACTGAGCAGAAGCTGGAAGACCCGGCGCTGCTGATTGCCGACGCGCGTTATCAGAGCATTGCGGCGCTTTGCGCAGACGTCAGTAACTCGCACCTCACCGCGCCCAACAAGCTAACGCAGGCGCTGGACCGCGTGATCCTCAACCGTTTCCTCGGCGTGCCGATCTTCCTGTTGGTGATGTATCTGATGTTCGTGCTGGCGATCAATATCGGCGGTGCACTGCAACCGATTTTCGATATCGGCTCAGCCGCGATTTTCATTCAGGGGATGCAGTGGATTGGTTTTACCCTGCACTTCCCGCAGTGGCTGACCATTTTCCTGGCGCAGGGCATTGGCGGCGGGATCAACACCGTCCTGCCGCTGGTGCCGCAAATCGGCATGATGTATCTGTTCCTGTCCTTCCTTGAAGACTCCGGTTATATGGCGCGCGCCGCGTTCGTGATGGACCGCCTGATGCAGTCCCTCGGTCTGCCGGGTAAATCCTTCGTGCCGCTGATCGTCGGCTTCGGCTGTAACGTGCCGTCCATTATGGGTGCCCGTACGCTGGATGCGCCGCGCGAACGTCTGATCACCGTAATGATGGCGCCGTTTATGTCCTGCGGCGCACGGCTGGCGATTTTCGCGGTATTCTCTGCAGCCTTCTTCGGGCAGAAAGGCGCGTCCGTGGTGTTCTCGCTGTATCTGCTGGGTATCGTGGTCGCCATCCTGACCGGCCTGCTGCTGAAATACACCATCATGCGCGGCGAAGCCTCTCCGTTTGTGATGGAACTGCCGGTTTATCACGTTCCGCACCTGAAAAGCCTGCTGCTGCAAACCTGGCAACGCCTGAAAGGCTTCGTGCTGCGTGCCGGTAAGGTGATCGTTGTCGCCAGTATTTTCATCGGTGCACTGAACAGCTTCTCGTTCAGCGGCAAGGCCGTGGATAACATCAATGACTCGGCGCTGGCGTCGGTCAGTAAAGTGCTGACACCAGTGCTGTCGCCGATGGGCGTCCATTCTGACAACTGGCAGGCGACCGTCGGTCTGGTGACCGGTGCGATGGCGAAAGAAGTGGTGGTCGGTACGCTGAACACCCTGTACACCGCCGAACATATCCATAATGAAGCGTTCGATGCCGCCAGTTTCAACCTGTTCGATGAACTGGGTGGCGCGGTAAATGAAACCTGGCAGGGCCTGAAAGACACCTTCAGCCTCAGCGTGCTGTCGAACCCGATCGAAGCCAGCAAAGGTGACGGCGAAATGGGCGTCAGCTCCATGGGCGTGATGAGCACCAAATTTGGCTCGGCGGTTTCTGCTTACAGCTACCTGATTTTCGTGCTGCTTTACGTGCCTTGCGTCTCGGTGATGGGGGCGATTGCCCGTGAAACCAGCCGCAGCTGGATGACATTCTCCATCTTCTGGGGGCTGAATGTGGCGTACTCGCTGGCCACGCTGTTCTATCAGGCGGCGACGTTCAGCAGCCATCCGGCTCACAGCGCGGGCATTATCCTTTGCGTGCTGATTTTCAATGCCATCATCCTGACTGCCCTGCGCAAAGCCCGCAGCCGGGTTAGTGTTCACCTGCAACCGCGTAATGTGGCGGCCTGTTGTGAACCCGCCACCGGCAGCGACTGCCATTAGGAGATGCGATGACCAGTCTGATTCAGGTGCGCGACAGTCTTGCACTGGCCGGACGGGCCGATGCCCGCCAGCTCAGCCAGCAGCTTAACGCGCCACAACCGCTGGTGCAGGCGATGCTTGAACGGCTGGTCGCCATGCGCAAAGCCGAAGTGATCGACGCCGATGACAGCTGTCTGAGCGGCAGTTGTAAAAGCTGCGCCGACGGTAAAAAGTGCCTCACGGTCAGCTATCAGCTGACGCAACACTGAACCCACGCCTTTCATGATAGCCGCGTCGCGGCTATCATCACTCCTCGTTTACGCGCCGCAGGAGCCTGCATGATCGACAGTGAAATTACCTTCCGTAAACTCGAAATTTTTCTCGCTTACATGGAAAAGCAAAATATCACCCGCGCAGCCGAGCAACTCGGTCTGAGCAGCGTCAGCGTGCATCGCGCCCTGCATTCGCTGGAAGAAGGTTTGCGTTGTCCGCTGTTTATCCATCGTGGCCGTAACCTGCTGCCGTTGCCCGCCGCCGAAGCGTTGCTGGAGCATGCCACGCAGGTGATTGAGCAAATGGAACACGGCATTCTGGCGACCCAGCGCGCCGCCGGGTTTGGTGATAAACGCCTGAAAGTCGGCACCTTATATTCGCTGACACTGGAAACCATTCCGCGCCTGATCATGGGGCTGAAACTGCGCCGTCCGGAGCTTGAACTGGAACTGGTGATGGGATCGAATAATGATTTGCTGCACAAGCTGGAAGACGGTCAGCTGGATGCCATCCTGATTTCGACCAGCGATTCGACCGTCGATGCCCAGCGTTACGATCAACTGCCGCTGTTTCAGGATGATATTTTTCTTGCCGCACCGGCCAGTGCAGAGCTGGCGTCAGAAGGCACCGCAGATTTACGTGATTTCAAACAGAAGAAGTTCGTGTCGCTGGCCGAAGGATTCGCCACCTATCACGGCTTTCAGGAAGCCTTTCAGGTGGCCGGTTTCGAGCCGGATATCGTGACGCGGGTGAACGATATTTTCTCAATGCTGAGTCTGGTACAGGCGGGTGTCGGTTACACGCTGATCCCCGGCAGGATGAAAGGCGTGTATGAAAATACGGTGAAGTTACTGCCCCTGGCCGAAGCCTACCAGATGCGCCAGACCATCTCGCTGGTCTTCCCGCACAGCCGCGAGCACGATCCGAACCTGCTCGCCCTCGCCGCTGAAAGCCGGATGTATGCGCTAGCGAGCAGAAAGCGCTGACAGATGGGTAAGCACAGCCGGTTTAGCAATCGGCTTTCCCACCATCAGGCCCTCAATAGAAATATCTTCATCAAGGGCATCCCAATGCAAACCATAAGCACTGGTTTCGCAATCCTGACGCTGTTCGGGTGTTGCGTTCAACAGAACGGGGAACTGCGCCAACGCCACTGTCAGGATCTGACCATCTTCAAGAGTCACCCACATTGTACTTTCATCAAAACGAACACTCTTAGGCGAAATATTCATTCCATGCTCCTTGAAATAGTGTCTGATAAACGTTGGTTAACGTTATGATTTCCCTGACCTCTCTGGAAGAAAATCCTGTCTGACGACACAGGGTGACAGGCGAAAGCCACAGTTTGGCTTCTTTCTGACCAGATCTTACATGAATATGATGCGGTTCAAGAGGGTTTCCTTCATTGGAATAGAAGAAAAAACGGTAATTTTTAAAACGTAGTATCACTGGCATGTCGGTGACTTCCCTGTATGAACGGTCCGGTAAAAACAAAAAACCTTTCACGCAGGAAAGGTTTTTAGTCCGTAGCATCACCAACCTATCATGCCTTTAATCAACGTTTGTTTTCCCGTAACCGTGTTGCGAGACGTGCCGCAACCTGCATGCCGGACTGGCATAAAGACAACGCTTCGCCCTGCTCCATCGCACGGCGGGTCAGGCCGGTCAGCACCGCGCCAGGGGGCATTTCAATCGCCAGCCGGACATCGCGCTGGTAGGCCGCCACCATCGCGTCCCGCCAGTTAACGGTGCGCGCCATGTTCATCGCCAGATCGTCGGCGATTTTCTCCGGCTGCCAGTAAACTCGCCCCGTCGTTCCGCTGAGATAGCCGCAGGCCGGACGGGAAATGGGGATCTGTTTAAACGCCTCCACCAGTTTTGCCGCAGGCTCATCGAGCAGGGCGCAATGTGACGGCACGCTGACCGCCAGCTGATGCGTTTTCTGCGCCCCCAGCCCTTTCGCAAGTTGCATCACCTGCGCCATCGCGGCGTCGCTGCCCGCAATCACCAGCTGGTCTTCGGCGTTAATATTCGCCAGATACACCGGTGTCGTGGCGCTGTTGACCTGCGCCACCAGCGCTTCAACCTGCATCTGACGCAGTCCGGTGATCGCCGACAGGCCAAAGCCCTGCGGATACGCCTGTTGCATCAGTTCACCGCGCAGGGCAACCAGACGCACGGCATCATCAAAGTCGAGGGCACCGGCAATCACTGCGGCAGGAAACGCGCCAATGGACAGCCCGCTGCAAAAATCTGCCTCAATCCCTGCGGCCTGACATTGTTTCGCCCAGACCACACCGGCAATCAGCAAACACAGTTGTACCGCGCGGGTGCAGCGTAAGGCATCGGCGGTATCGAGCAGCAGAACGTCTTCGCCGAGGGCGAGGCTGGCCTGTCCGATGAGGGAATGCGTAAGCGGATTATCCGGCAGGCGATGCAGCATCTGCGGCACCTGCGGCCCTTGTCCGGGGAAGGTAAATAAGATTTTCATCGTGCTCCTTGCTTCTTTTTGCAGGCATCAGCCTGCAGGCGATTGCCACGGGTCACGCACCAGCACCGGGCCGGACGCCGTTTTCAGCATGATGTCACCGCCGCGCAGCCATTCGCTGAGGGCAAATCCCCCCTGCGGCGTCGTGATCTGAACGTCGGCGCGGCAGGGAAGCCGCTGAAGCTGGTCGTAAAAATCAGAAAACTGAGAAGGATCCGCCGGTGCGTCGCAGCGCACCAGTAAATCGAGATCGCTGTCGGCGTGCATGACCGGCAGGTCACTGGCCAGCGCGTAGGCGCAACTGCCCGTCACGCCCCACGGGAAAGGCAGTTGCAGACTGCATAACGTAATCAGCGCCTGCACCGGTTGCTGTGACACAAACGGAGAGTGCAAAAGCGCATTCACGTCGCTGACCAGTGATTCCGGTGTGACGACCCGCACCACCGCCGCCGGGCTGACCCAGGCGGCGGCACGCTGAATGCGGGTCATGCCGCGAATGCCCACCGGAACTGCGCCGTCAGCCCGCTGGTCACGACGCACCACCAGCGGCAGCGAACTGCGCCAGCCGGTGTTCACCCACGCGGGTAATTCATCGTCGCTTTGCAGCGCGGAGCGGTCACGGATCCAGACAAAATCATGGGCACGCGGGTCACACATATTCAATCCTTTTAAATCAATGCAATGCAGCGGTCAGTGAGATAAACAGCGGCAAGGTCACGATGCACAACACGGAACTGATCAGCAGTGACGCTTCGGCATCGGGAGACTGCACACCAAAACGGTTACCGAACACGATACCGAAGAAACCGGCAGACAGTGCAATCATCAGGATAGCGGTCACCGCCACCTGACCACTCAGGCCAAAGGCCAGCACCAGACCCCAGGCGATAAACGGCTGGATCAGGTTTTTCGCCACACAAGACAACAACACCGGACCGTTAATTTTCAGTTTACGGGCTGACAGGATCACACCAGTCAGGAACAGCGCAGACGCGGTCGCTGACAGACCCAGCGGCTTGATCGATGCCAGGAAAATTTCCGGCATTTTAATGCCAATCGCTGACAGGATCACGCCCAGCAACGGTGCCCAGACGATCGGTTTTTTCACTGAACGCCACATCAGCACCGGCAGCAGTGCCAGAGAAGACCCCTGATTTTCGCCACTGAGACGCGCTTTTTCACGTTCCAGGATCAGCAGGCAGAACGGCGTCATCAGCACGGAACCGCAGGCGATAGACACCGCGACGGACAGTGACGTTGACGGCGCATCGCCCATTACGCTGCTCAGAATCGGCAAACCAAGCGCCGCATAGTTCGGCAGTGCCACGGTCAGCGTCAGCACAGCCGCATCCTGCGGAGACTTTTTGAAGACTTTAGTGCAAATAAAGTAAATCGCCGCGTAGGTGATCCACATCGCCAGAACCAGCACCAGAATCAGCGGCGACTGTTCCACAATGCCCGCCCACGGGGTTTGTACGGTTGCTGCAAACAGCGCAGCGGGTAAAGCAAAATCCATCACGAAAATATTCAGTAAAGAGACATTCTGGTTATCCACCATTTTCGCTTTCCCGGCATAAAAACCGAGGATCATGATGACGAAAATAGGGGCAAGCGCGTGCAATATTACGTAAGTCATAGCGTTTTTCCTGAGGCAAAAAATGAATGCTCAGTCGGCGCCGGTGCGATGGTTTTTTTAGTATGACAGTCCAGTTGCAGACAACAGCAGGCCCTCGCCCGGACGGTATGTCAGGGCGGGAACCCGCAATGCGGCTGCGTCACGCTGTTTGCAGGTGCGTTACCGGTTGAGACTGAAAGTGTTAACGAATTACCATTCCTGACGCATCTGCTGGCGAACGCGCTGCGAACTTGCGCGGTTTTCCGCACCCAGACGGTTGCTGAGGCTAACGCCTTCTTTGCGTGCGTCCTGGATGTTTTGCCAGACAGCGTTTTCTACGCTGCTGATGTCATCGGGTGTTGCCTTGTCCGGGTCAGCGATGTCGAGTAATTGCGACAGCAGCCCCAGCGTGGCGTAGTTTTCGATGTCATAAGCCATCGGCGGAATGGTGGCAGCCAGTTTTTCCAGCGCGTCCACAGAACGTAAGGTGATACGTGCGGCGGATTCTTTCCCCATCGCGTGGATCATCACGCCGTTGTTTTTGAAGGCGATCAGTTTGTTGGCCTGATAACCGTGCGCCAGAAACGCACCGGACATCGCTTTGCCGACAATCAGCCCGACCACCGGATGCCCGGCCAGACGCGCTTTGGCGTAAGCGCCTGCGGCACCGGCCAGCGCCTGATGGATACCGAATGCTTCTTCGCGACGACCGTATGCCTGACTTGGCACGTCAATCACTGCCACGATGGCGCGTTTGGTGCTGGCATCAGCGTCGGCATCAATGACGTCGTTGACGACTTTCGCCAGATTCCAGCCTTCGAGCAGACCGACTTCACCGCCCGCAGCACGCGGATACTGGTTATTTTTGTCCGGCACCACGGCGATGAAACGCACAGGCTGGTCATTCATTTTGCCGTCAGCCGCTTTTACGGAAGGGCAAAGACCGGCAACCGGTGTGGCGTCTTTAGTCAGTTCAGCGAACCAGTAATCACCCCGGCTGACTGCGTTGTTATTTACGTTGCTCATGCGCGATCCTCCCGGTTAAACAAGGCTTCCGTGACCTCACGGCTGGCCTGCTGCGCGGTGTCAAAACCGGTCAGTTTTGGCAGGTAATACTCATAGTTATCCGAACGATGGGTCGCCGGAACGCCTTTTTTGATGAAGGCCAGCATGCTGTCTTTCACTTCAGCGAGGGAATCTTTCACCAGCGCATCGACAAAACCGCTGTGATAACGCACTTCGCCACCGGTCATGCTCCAGATAAACGGACGGTCGCGGGAATCGTATTCATCGATACCGGCTTCCTGTTCGATCACCTGCGGACCGTTCAGCCCCAGACGCGCTTCACGGGTGACAATCAGATAGCTGCACAGTGCGGCGGCGATCGACATCCCGCCAAAGCAACCGACAGTACCGGCAACCACGCCGATCACCGGTGTATAGCGGCGTAAATCCACAATCGCGGCGTGAATGTCAGCGATCGCGGCAAGGCCCAGATTGGCTTCCTGCAAACGCACGCCACCGGTTTCCAGCAGCAGAACGGCCTGCGTCGGGATACCGTTGCGGTTGTCTTCTGCGGCCATTTCCAGCGCAGCGGCCATTTTGGCGCCGGACACTTCGCCCATGCTGCCGCCCTGGAAGCTGCCTTCGATCGCCACAACAACAGCGGGCTGGCCGTTAATCTGGCCTTTCGCCACCACCATGCCGTCATCGGCCTGCGGCACGATGCCCTGCGGTTCCAGCCACGGTGACTGGATGCGTTCGAACGGCCCGAGCAGTTCGCGGAAAGTCCCTGCGTCCAGCAATTTGCGGGCGCGCTGGCGGGCATTCAGTTCAATAAAGCTCTGATCCTGAACGGAAGTATCAGTTGGCATGTTCAGCCTCCTCAAAGACCTGTTCGATACGCAGACGGGCAACCCCGGGTGTGGCGCCAAAATCGTTAATGTCGAGACGCCCGGCCGGTAATTCGCGCAGCGCGTTCAGACGGTCGAAAAAGTGCTGCCACAGGCTGTGACTGCCGTCGACGGACGTGGTCACGGTAATGTTCAGCGCACGGGTTGTTTGTGGTTCATACAGCGCTTCTAAATCGCCGGAACCTACCACACCCGCCTGGGCGTGATCTGCCAGCGGTTTGGCCGCCGGGTAAGAAAATTCAAAACGTTCCATAACACCTCTTTGTCCTGATGTTAGTTAATTCGTGTCCGGTTCAGGCCACGCTGACGCGGTCAAGGAACAGCGTCGCGGCCAGTAAATCGGCAGCGCCTCCGGGCGATACGTTATCGGCCAGCATGCGGTATTCGAGATGGCGTAAAAGCTGTTTGCCCGCCATGGTTCTCATTCCGCCGGCTTCGAGCACGGCCTGCGCGCCCTGATGCATGGCCTCCAGCGCCGGCAACCCGCCGCGCGATAACACGCAGGTATCGGCCAGTGTGGACATCACCGCCAGTAAGGCATCGACCTGCGCTTCGCTTTCGCTCGCGCCCCGTGCCCGGCTGTGATGAAGCTGTGGCAGCGCACCACCGATAATGTGCGGGAAACCGCTTTGTGCCTCTTCGCGTGCACCCGGCACCTGATAACGCTGCACGGCGTGCGAACCTTTACTGAATTTTTTCGGGCTGAAAGCGTCGGGCAACGCCGCAATTTTCGCGGCGCGCTGCGCAATATGCAGCGGCAGTAATTTTTCCGGCTGCATGGCGACGGCGCTGACCAGCAACCCCATCGCCCAGATAGCGCCCCGGTGAGTATTCACTCCGCCGGTTTCCGCCATCATCTGCGCTTCTCCCACGCGGCCTAAACGCCCCACTTCCTGACGCAGGGCGATATCCGCCGGGCGCTGCCAGCTGTGTAAGGCCAGCAAATAGAAGGTGGAGGTCAGGCTGCGCGCCGAACGCACCATCAGATCCAAACTTAAATCCTGATGGGCTCCGGCACTCCGGCTGTCTACCAGCCCCGGTTTCGGGCTAAGCCGCGCTTCGTCGATCAGCGCCTGCGTCGCCGTTTCTGCCAGCCTTTCGGCCAGTTCTTCCGCTGTGAGTACAGCGCCAATCGTTAAAGTCTGCGGCATGGTGATCACCAGCTACGGAATTTGGCGGGCGGGTTATACAAACCGCCGGACCAGTCAACCAGCTCGCTCACGCTGCCTGCCGCCAGTAATGAACGGGTGGCGTCGGTGCGGCGGATGCCCATGTCTTCCGGGAAGACCACCAGTTCCTGACGGCGCAGGTCGGCGACGCGTTTGGCGTCAACGCCCAGACCGATGTCAGTGATACCGGCCACGGCCGCCACCATCGCACGACGTTCTTCGAGAGAACGGGCGCGGTGCAGATAGGCGATGCCTTCTTCGGTCAGCACGTGAGTCACGTCGTCGCCGTAAATCATCACCGGTGCCAGAGGCATACCGGATTCTTTACCCACATCGACGGCTTCGAGTTTCTCAACGAAGGTCGGTTTGCCACCGGCCTGGAAGGTTTCCACCATCTGGACGACCAGCTTTTTACCGCGCGCCATCGGGTCCGGCTCTTCGATCATGTCGAGCCAGGCGGGCGTGGAGTGACGGCGACCGTGCGGGTCATGCCCCATGTTCGGTGCGCCACCGAAACCGGCCAGACGGCCACGGGTCACGGTTGAGGAGTTCGCCAGTCCGTCGACCTGCAAGGTCGAACCGATGAACATGTCCACCGCGTACTGGCCTGCCAGCTGGCAGAACGCACGGTTGGAGCGCATGGAGCCGTCGGAACCGGTGAAGAACACATCGGGACGGGCGCGGATATATTCTTCCATCCCCAGTTCGCCACCGAAGCAGTGCACGGTTTCCACCCAGCCGCTTTCAATCGCCGGGATCAGCGTCGGATGCGGGTTCAGTGTCCAGTGTTTACAGATTTTGCCGCGCAGCCCGAGCTGTTCGCCGTAAGTGGGCAGCAGCAGTTCGATGGCGGCGGTGTTAAAGCCGATGCCGTGGTTCAGCGACTGCACGTTGTGTTTGGCGTAGATGCCTTTGATCGCCATCATCGCCATCAGCACGTGAACCGGTTTAATCAGACGCGGATCACGGGTGAACAACGGTTCGATAAAGAACGGTTTGTCGGCCACCACCACGAAATCGATCCAGTCGCCGGGAATATCCACGCGCGGCAGGTCGGTTTCTTCGTCAACCAGTTCGTTAACCTGCGCAATCACGATGCCGTTTTTAAAGGCTGCGGCTTCGACCAGCGCCGGGGTGTCTTCGGTACTTGCGCCGGTGTACAGGTTACCTTTGCGGTCGGCTTTGAAACCGGCAATCAGGGCAATGTTCGGCACCAGATCGACATAAAGGCGGGAATACAATTCGATATAGGTGTGGATCGCGCCGATTTCCATCTGACCGTCTTCCAGCAGCTGCGCGATACGCAGGCTTTGCGGGCCGGAGAAGGCGAAGTCCAGCTTGCGGGCGATACCGCGTTCGAAGAGATCCAGATGTTCGGCGCGGCTGACGCTCGGCATGATCATATGCAAATCATGCAGCTTTTCAGGGTTCACTTTCGCCAGTGAGCGGGAAAGGAAGTCAGCTTGTTTTTGGTTGTTACCTTCCATCACCACGCGGTCGCCGGAGGCAATCAGCGTTTCGAGGACAGGAATAATTTTATCTGTGGGTAAGACTTTACCCTCGGCCACGGAACGGACACTGTCGATACGCCGTTGTTTTTCATTGCGGCGGGTGTCCCACACTTTCGTGGTCTGCGGATGTTGCGGCATGCCAAACCTCCCTGGGTTGAGCTTGCTGAATCTTTCCCGGCGTGATGAAACAAAGAGGCGTTGGGAAGTTCAGTCAAGTGGCGGTTGCATCACATTTGACCTGTTTTGATAGCCTGCTAAGTGTAGGCAGCGTGGAATTTTCCATCAATTAAGTGCTCTGACAGTTCGTTACTCTGAGAGTAACGATTCGGGCTAATTCATTAAAAACAAGTTGATACAGAACAAAGAAAGAGAGGAAGTGCACAAAAAGCGGGAAATAAAAAAGGGATGCACAAAGGCATCCCCGGGTTCAGACCGTCAGAAGAACGATTATTTGAAGACTTCAGCCGACGCACTGATTTTCTTCTTCTCCTGCGCGGCGATAACGACATAGTATTTGCCGCCTTTTTCATCCGCCAGCTTGGACAACTCTTCTTTCGCGTCCATCGGCGCGGTGTATTCGTTAATAGTAGAAACCAGACCCAGGCTGGTGTAACCCTTATCTTTGGCTTCTTGTTTCGAGATCATTTCAGCGGCCATTGCGTTAACTGAGAACAATCCTGCCAGCACGGCAGCAATAATAATTTTGTTTGATTTCATGACAATACCTCTAAATTGGATGAATAATTCTCAAAGAAAGCAGTCAAGATATGAACAATCGGTGCATCTGCGCTGGCATGACCTTCATGGTTAAACACCAGTAAACTCCCCAGAGACGCAAACAGGCAGGCGTAACAACTTACGCGTGCCTTTCACCCCGTCATCATCGGCTTAAGTATTAGTCACCCTTGGAAATTAGCCAGAAAATCGAAAAAAATATTTACATTGATTTTCAGTCTGAAACCAGGAACCGCTCGACAAGCTCACAAAACTTTTCGGGATGGGAGATAAACGGCGCATGTGCCGCTTTATCAATGATTTCAGAACGGGAATGCGGCAGTAAGGCATCCAGCAGCGGCACTATTTTGCGCGGCACCAGTCCGTCCAGCGCGCCGTAAATGCGCAATAGCGGCAGCGTCAGCGTCGTCATGGCCTGGCGTAAATCGACCTGGCGTAAAATCTCCAGCCCGCCGTTCAGCACATCCACGCAAGGCATCGGCTGTCCGAGTACAATGGATTTCAGCAGGCGCGCATCCTGACGTGCGCTGTTGCTGCCGAGCGTTTGCAGGGCCAGAAAACGCTCGACGGTGCGCTGAAAATCTTCACTCAGCTGATGCTGGAATCCCTGCAAGACGTCGGGGCGGATCCCCGGCCAGTTTTCCTGCGCGCCAAAGCAGGGCGAGGACGCCACGGTGATCAGCTTTTCGACGCGCTCCGGTGCGCTCAGCGCCACCTGACTGGCGACCAGCCCGCCCAGCGACCAGCCCATCCATGACGCCTTTTCCGGCATCGCCTCCAGCACAATGTCGGCCATTTCCGTCAGGCTCATGGCCGGGAAATCTTCACTGCGACCATAGCCCGGTAAATCCACCAGATGCAGACAAAATTGCGGCGCAAGTCGCTCTGCGGTGTAACGCCACACTTCGGCATTCAGCCCCCATCCGTGAAGCAGCACAAGATGGCGATCTCCTTCGCCGATTGTCTCCCGGTAAAGCGTTTTCATAGCGTATTGTCCGTGTCTGTCTGAATGGCAAAAGGAATCCGCCACTATGCTAACAATTGCCAGCCGCTGTTGGCTATGCCAGTGTCCGCTGCATCTTGCGGTTCAGGGCATTTGCAGTGTGTGCCTGTCACATCTGCCTGTCGCGCCGCCGTGCTGCCCGCGCTGCGGACTGCCCTCTTCCGGCGGTCATCACGACTGCGGGCGCTGCCTGCAAAAACCGCCGCCGTGGGATGCCATGGTTTTCGCCACACCCTATGAGCCGCCGGTCAGCGGGCTGGTGCTACGCCTTAAATCGTCCCGGTTTCCGGAACCGGACACCGCGCTCGCCCGTCTGCTCCTGCTGCGCTGGCTGGAACGCTACCGGGGCAATACCCTGCGCCGCCCCGATGTCATCCTCAGCGTGCCGCTGCACCGGCAACGTTATGCCTGGCGGGGTTTTAATCAGAGTGAATTGCTCGCCCGACCGCTGGCGCGCTGGCTGCATTGTGATTATCTCCCCGGTGCGTTAAGCCGTGACCGGCAAACGACATCACAGCAAAGCCTGACCGAACGGGAGCGGAAGTGGAATCTGCGCAAGGCGTTTACCTGCCATACCCGCCTGCGCGGTAAACACGTGATGTTGCTCGATGATGTGGTCACCACCGGCAGCACGGTGCGGGAAATCGGTAAAATTCTGCGTAATCAGGGCGTTGCTTCGCTGCAAATCGCCTGTATTTGCCGGACGTTGCAGACATAGGCACGTGCTGCTAACACCAGCGCAACACTGAGGGTGACGGGTAAAAACAAAGGGCGTATTATAACCAACTAGAGTAGTCAACTATTGAGCGAATGTTATGATCCTTATTACCGATGCTGCCCAAGAGCACTTTGCCAAATTGCTGGCAAGCCAGGAAGAAGGCACCCAAATCCGCGTATTCGTGATCAATCCCGGTACGCCAACCGCAGAATGCGGTGTCTCCTATTGCCCACCTGACGCCGTAGAAGCGACGGATACCGAACTGAAGTTCGAGAAACTGTCTGCTTTTATTGATGAATTAAGCGCGCCTTATCTGCAGGACGCGGTGATCGACTTCGTCACCGATCAGCTGGGTTCCCAGCTGACGCTGAAGGCACCGAACGCCAAAATGCGTAAAGTCTCTGACGATGCGCCGCTGATGGAACGTGTTGAATATCAGTTGCAGTCGCAGATTAACCCGCAGTTAGCCAGCCACGGCGGCCGTGTTTCCCTGATGGAAATCACCGACGACGGCATTGCTATCCTGCAATTCGGCGGCGGTTGCAACGGCTGTTCCATGATTGATGTCACCCTGAAAGACGGCATCGAGAAAGAACTGCTGCAAAACTTCCCTGAGCTGAAAGGCGTGCGCGACCTGACCGAACACCAGCGCGGCGAGCACTCGTTCTACTGATCGCCTGAGTACATTTCAGTCTCCATCATCAAGGGTTCAGCACTGCTGAGCCCTTTTTATTGCCTGTTCCCCCCCCTTCCGGATGTGCCCGTGATGGCACAACCAGACCCGCTGTCAGCGCCTGCGGATTGCGCATAAAACAGAGGCAGGGGAAAAGGAATCGTGTAATACAACACGTCTCAGACCTGCTTTTTGCCGCAGGCGTCAGGCACGGAACACACACTTCCCCGGATGTCATTTCTAAGGAAATCACTGTCTGTCCGGAGTCCGTTATGAAAAAAATCTTACGCGTTTTAGTGCCTCTCGCAGGTCTGTTCGCCCTGACACCGCTGGCGTCTCATGCGGCGTCCGGCCAGTCGAACGTCTCCTGTTCCTACAGTCACACGCTGGGCGACGATGCCATTCTGATGTTTGGTATGCCCAATCATGCGATGCTCCACGACTTCTTCGGTAACACCAGCACGGATGCGTATTCCACCTACGATACGTTGCAGGCAAAACCGGAAACCACCTGTGACAATAAGGCGGACTCCACCGCCTATTGGGCACCGACCATGAAACTGCCTACAGGCGAAGTGGTGAAGCCGTCGTATCAGAAAACCTACTATCAGGCCAACTCGGTAGAAAAGTATCCGCTGACGCCTTTCCCAAAGGGGTTACAGTTGCTGGCCGGGGATCACGTGGGCACCGGCCCCAATCCGCACGTAAGCTTCTTGTGTGCCAATGGCAACGGCTACACCAACACCGCCGATCAGGTCTGTGGCTTACGCTCAGGCGGGGATGCCGTGCAGTTCAACATCGGCATTAACTTCCCTAACTGCTGGGACGGGGTTCATCTGGCACCGGTAAAAGGACAGGCGAATGCAACCTATGATTCGAACAATGTCTGCCCGGCGAATTTCCCGGTGAAAATTCCGAAGGTCAACATGAACATTGCCTATGTGTTGCCGCAGATCACCTCACTGGATACCAGCAAAATTCAGCTTTCGCTGGACCCTGAAATGGTCGGAGATCAACGCATCGAGAAGTGGGGCAGCATTTATACAGCCCATGCGGATTTCGTGAATGGCTGGCCGGTACAGTCTGCGAAATACATGACCGACTTGTGCATGAATCTGGCATTCGATTGCAGTAACACCATCCCTTACAGCTACGAGCCCGCGCTGGAAGACACGGTCGTCAGCAGTACCAACAGCAGCACCAATTACGGCACCAGCACGGTGCTGACCGCCAGCGACAACTGGAAAAACGGCGGCCATGCCAGCAATCCGGAAAGCCTGATCCTGTTTAAGTTTAAAATTCCTGCACTGCCGGAAGCCATCCCGGCCTCTGAGGAGGGATTATTCGTCTACCGTCTGCGGGTGTTTGGTGGCAATGCTGCTTCAACTGCCACCGGTAGATTATATGCCTACAACACCTCAACAGACTGGGATGGAAAAACAGTGAACTGGGATAACCATCCGGCAACGGATTACCAGTCCGCAGGATCAGTCTCGATGAACAATAATCATCAGTATCGCGATATTACTGTGGATACGGCGGTCCGACAGGCGCTGGCAGAAGGCAAAACAGAAGTCGCTTTCTACCTCGGCGGTGATCAGAACGGCGGGACGTACACCTTCGATTCCACCGAAACCAACCATCCACCGTTGCTGATCGTGAAAGGCTACAAGGCGGCAACAGAGAATTAATCACAGCGGCCTGAGGAAACTCAGGCCCTTTTCTGCCTCCTGGATTACCCCTTTCGCCGTTTGCTCAAATCGGCCAGCAGCGCATCAATATGCTCATCGCCAAACATTTCCTCCAGCGTTCGCGTCAGTTTGCGCCGCCAGTTAGGGTATTCAGTATTCGTGCCCGGCACATTAACCGGTAAATCCATGTCCAGCCAGTCTTCCGGTTGCAGGCCAAGCAATGCGCTGGCACTTCCCGCCAGATAACGCTGCAACCCGCGATTCAGCACCGGTGTCATCGGCATATTCGCCGCCGTTTTACGGGTCGTTTTCGGCACACAGCCTGTCTGATGCAGCGCATTCAGCAGCCCCTGCTTACTGCATTCCCGCTCCCGACGTAACGCCTCCAGCACCTGTTCGTCCGGATAAACCCCCAGCGACGCACCGAGCGTTAAATCGCCGCCTTCCCAGTATCCGCGCAGCGTGGGCAAATCATGGGTGGTGACCGTCGCCATCGCCTGCGCGACATATTTTTCCGGTGGCCGGTAGGTGAAGTGTTTATCCCGCTCGAAATACAGCACTTTGTAGGAATACACGCCGCTGTCACGCAGGCTGGCGACAATCTCTTTCGGCACCGTACCGAGATCTTCCCCAATCACCATGCACTGATGCCGCTGGCTTTCCAGCGCCAGCACGCCGAGTAAATCGTCCAGCGGATAACGGACATACGCGCCATTGCCCGCCTCCTGATCCGCCGGAATCCACCACAGCCGCAGCAATCCCATAACATGATCGATGCGCAGTGCGCCGCAATCCGCCATATTGGCACGCAATAAATCAATAAATGGCTGATAGGCACGGGCTTTCATTTCATTGGGATCGATGGGCGGAAGCCCCCAGTTTTGCCCCTGCGGCCCGAGAATATCCGGGGGCGCGCCGACGGCGGCATTCAGGCAATACAGCGCCGGATCCGACCAGGTTTCCGCACCGCCCTGAGCGACACCCACCGCCAGATCCCGGTACAGGCCGATCGGCATTTTTAGCTCCCTGCTGCGCTGATAACACGCGGAAAACTGGCTATGCGCCAGCCATTGCTGCCACTGATAAAATTCAATGTCGCTGGCATAACGTTCGCTGAATTTCCGCACGTCTGCGCTGCTGGCATCGCGATAGGCTTCCGGCCACACCGGCCAGCCCCACTGGCCTAAATCCAGATCGCGCAGATGCGTATGCAGCGCGTCAAACAGCGCCTGTTGCCGCAAACTGTCGCCGCCGAGTTCCACGAACCGGCGGAAATCCTGCTTACGCAGGCTGTCTTGCGGCAGTTCACAAAACAGCGGCCAGGCCAGTTTCAGCGCGGCGGATTTCAGCGCCATGACCTGCGGATAATCCACAAACTCCGTACTGCGTGCCTGCAATAACGCGTCACGCGTCTCTCTGGAATGCCACCAGTTTTGTGCCTCGCGACTGGCGGCGAATTCCTCCACGGCGTTCACATCGATGTAGGTCAGGTTCAGCCAGCGGCGGGACGACGGACTGTACGGGCTGGCACTTTGCGGATTCGCCGGATACAGCGCATGGATCGGATTCAGCCCGACGAACGCCCCGCCGCGCTTTCCCACTTCCTCAAGCATTTTTTTCAGGTCGCCAAAATCCCCGACGCCCCAGTTATTCTCCGATCGCAGCGTATAAAGCTGGAGGGTCGCGCCCCACAGCTTTTTACCTTCGCGTAAGGCGTCAGGCTCAAAACAGCGCGGTGGCGCGACAATGATCCGGCAAGGCCAGGTCTTGCCGTTTTGCGACAATGTCAGCTGGTGATAACCGGCAGGCAGCGTCGCACCAAGGTTCAGCGCCTGACCCGCCGGAAGGTCACCGTGCGTCTGACGGCCATTTTCCTGCGTCAGTTGCCATTGAAATGCGCCGCTGCCTTCCGGCGTCAGCCGTATTTTTTTGCCGGTGATAAAGACTTTCACCGGCGGCACGGGCGTGATCTCCGGCACGTCAGCCACACCACGCCCCATCGCCGCCAGCAAGGCAATACGCGTGTCATCGGAGACCGTTTCCACCTCGTCCGTCATATTAATAAAACTGTCTACAATGCCCGCCCGGCGGGCGGCCTCAACGAGTTGCTTGTCCTCCATGTCGGCTCCTATCGTTTGACCTGCCAGATACGCTGCTGATAATCGCGGATGGAACGGTCGGCGCTGAACATACCGACGCGGGCGGTGTTGAGCAGCGTGCGGCGCGTCCATTCGTCAGCATTACGATAGAGCGTGTCGACCTGTTTTTGCGCCTCGCAATAGGCGGCGAAATCCGCCAGCACCAGATACGGGTCGCCGCCGTCGAGCAGGCTGCTGAGCATCAGATCGAAGGCTTTTTTGTCACCTCCGGCATAAAAGCCGCTGGCCAGTTCGTCGAGAATGGCTTTGAGATGTTTGTCCTTTTTCACCAGCGCTTTCGGCTTGTAGCCTTTTTTCAGTTGCGCTTTCACTTCATCGACGGTCAGACCGAAGATAAAGATGTTGTCCTCGCCGACCTGTTCGGCAATTTCGACATTTGCGCCGTCGAGCGTGCCGACGGTCAGGGCGCCGTTCAGCGCCAGTTTCATGTTGCCGGTACCGGAAGCTTCTTTCCCGGCCGTCGAAATCTGCTCAGAGACGTCCGCCGCCGGGATCATCAGTTCAGCCACCGAGACGCAATAATCGGGAATGAACACCACTTTGATACGATCCGCGACGATCGGATCGTTATTGATCTTCTCCGCCACCTGATTGATCGCATAGATAATGTTTTTAGCGAGGTAATAGCCGGGCGCGGCTTTGGCACCGAACAGGAAAACACGCGGCACGATGTCGAGTTTCGGGTTATCGCGGATCTGACGGTACAGGGAAAGAATGTGCAGCAGATTGAGATGCTGACGTTTGTACTCGTGCAGGCGTTTGATCTGCACGTCAAAAATCGCGTCGGGATTGAGGCGGATCCCCATGCGCTGCCAGACGTATTCCGCCAGCCGGACTTTGTTATCGTGTTTGATTTTGCGGTACTGCTTGCAGAATTTTTTGTCTTTAACGCCGTCTTCCAGACCTTTCAGCAAATCCAGATTATTCACCCAGTTGTCGGTTTTCAGCCGCTCATCAATCAGCGCGGAAAGCGCCGGATTACACTGTTTCAGCCAGCGGCGCGGCGTGATGCCGTTGGTCACGTTGTGGAATTTCTGCGGCCAGAGCTGGTGATATTCCGGGAACAAATCTTTCACCACCAGATCCGAATGCAGCGCCGCCACGCCGTTGACCGCAAATCCGGCCACCACGCAGAGGTTCGCCATACGCACCTGTTTGTCGTGATGCACCGCAAGCTTCGCCCAGACCGCCTCGTCACCCGGCCATTCCTTACTGACCAACTTCTTAAAATCGGCGTTGATCTGTTTGATTATCTGGAAATGGCGCGGCAACAGACTGCGTACCAGACGCTCGTCCCAGGTTTCAAGCGCTTCCGGCATTAAGGTGTGGTTGGTGTAGGCAAAGGTGCGGCTGGTGATGTGCCAGGCGTCATTCCAGCTCAGCTGATGCTCGTCGATCAGCACACGCAACATTTCAGGAATGGCGATGGTCGGGTGCGTATCGTTGAGCTGGATGACTTCATAATCCGGCAGCTCACTGATTTTGCGGCCATGGAAGTGGTGTCGCCGCAGGATATCGGCCACCGAACAGGCGCACTGGAAATACTGCTGCATCAGCCGCAGGCGTTTACCGGCCTGATGGTTGTCATTCGGGTACAACACTTTGGTGAGTTTGGCGGCCTCGACGCCCTGTTGTTCGGCTTTCAGAAACTCGCCATCATTAAACTTTTCCAGATCAAACGGATGCGGATGGGTGGCTTCCCATAAACGCAGCGGCTGCGTGATGCCGTTGCGATAGCCCATCACCGGCAGATCCCAGGCTTCGCCGCGCAGGGTAAATTCCGGTTCCCAGCGCGACACACCCTGTTCATTCTTCACGATTTTGCCGCCGATCCCGACACTGACCGCCAGCGAACTGTTATGGCGAAACCACGGATAGTCGCTGCGGTGCCAGTCGTCCGGCGACTCTTTCTGTTTGCCATCGACAAAACGCTGACGGAATAAACCGTACTGATAATTCAGGCCGTAACCGATGCCGGGCTGCCCGACCGAGGCCATCGCATCGAGATAACAGGCCGCCAGCCGCCCCAGTCCGCCATTGCCCAGCGCGGGATCGATTTCTTCTTCCAGCAGGTCCGTCAGGTTGATATCAAACCGCTCCAGCGCGCTGGCAATTTTTTCGTACCAGCCGAGATTAATCAGGTTGTTGCCGGTGAGGCGTCCGACCAGAAATTCCATCGAGATATAGTTAACGTGGCGGGTGATTTTTTTGCTTTTGCTGCTGACCGCGTCGCTTTGCGGAGGAAGCTGCTCAGCGACCGCGGCGCTGACTGCGTGCCACCACTGATGTTGAGTCATATCTGAAGCTGAAGTGAGTCCGAACGCTTGCCACTGGCGGGTGAGCGCCGCCAAAAAAACATCCTGCTTGAACGTGATCTTCGACATAGGGCAGTCTCTTTTCTGTCTGAGGGGACGGAATGCTTCCGTGAGAAAAAGTGTGATCTCGCTATCTATGTATAAACCCTATGCTGGAAAAATGCTCACTGCGGGGATGAGGAAAAATGCATGAAATCATGTCGTAGGGAGGGGGGCGATACCGTTAAAACCCCACGCTTATTCGCAGGGTGTGAGCATATCGGGCTTTGCTCCTCCCCCTGCGAAGGGGGAGGCGGGGAGGGGGTTTTAATGGCATCTCAGACGTGATTATTTCTGCCCGTAATACGCATCCGGCCCGTGCTTGCGGCGGAAGTGTTTTTGCAGCAGGTAATCATCCATCGGGGTTTGGTTACAGCGGATGGAACCGGTGATCCATGCCATTTTGGCGACTTCTTCCAGCACGACGGCGTTGTGAACGGCCTGTTCCGGCGTGGTGCCCCAGCAGAACGGGCCGTGCTGGGCGACCAGAATGCCGGGCATATGCAGGGGGTCGATGCCGCTCAGCGACGCGGCGATCACTTTACCGGTTTCCAGTTCGTATTCACCGCCGACTTCCTGACGCGACAACGGCCGCGTGCACGGAATGGCTCCGGCAAAATAATCCGCGTGCGTGGTGCCGAGCGGCGGGATGGCGACGCCGGCCTGCGCCCATGACGTCGCATAAGTCGAATGGGTATGCACGATGCCGCCAAGCTGCGGGAAACGGGCGTAAAGTTCGAGGTGCGTGGCGGTATCCGAAGAGGGTTTGTAATGCCCTTCCACCACCCGGCCTTGCAGGTTCAGCACCACCATGTCGCTGGCCTGCATTTTTTCGTATTCCACGCCGCTCGGTTTGATGACCATCAGCCCGCGCTCGCGGTCGATGCCGCTGACGTTGCCCCAGGTGAAGGTCACCAGACCAAAAGCCGGCAGCGCCATGTTGGCGTCAAATACACGTTGTTTCAGTGCTTCCGTCATGCGGTTGCCTCCATGTTCAGCCCGGCTTTCTGCATTTTATCCACCACCCAGGCGCGGGCGTTGCGCACTTCCTGCATCGGGTCGGCGGCGGTTTCGCTCCACATTTCGATCAGATACGGCCCGCGATAACCGCTTTTTTGCAGGGTTTCAAAGCAGCGTTCAAACTCCACCACCCCGCTGCCAAACGGCACGTTTTTAAATACGCCGGGCTGGGTGTCTTTAACATGCACGGCGACGATATGCCCCGCGCCACTCGCCAGTTCCATCTGCACGTCGTTGTCCCACGCCGACAAATTGCCGATGTCCGGATAAAGCTGAAACCACGGGTTGTTCAGATAATGCGTATAGCCAAGTGCTTTGCTGATCGAATTCATCAGCGGGTAATCCATGATTTCCATCGCCAGCGTGACCTGCGCGCGGCTGGCCATTTCGACGGATTCCTGCAAGCCATCGCGAAAACGCTCGCGGGTATTTTCATTGGCCTGTTGATACCAGACGTCATAACCGGCGAGCTGGATCACGCGGATACCCAAATCCTGTGCCAGCACGATAGCTTTGCGCATGATTTCCAGCCCCTGATTGCGGGTTTCATCGTCTTCTGCGCCGAGCGGGAACCGCCGGTGCGCGCTCAGGCACATCGACGGAATACGGATGCCGGTGCGCGAAATCGCATCGACGACCTGCAAACGCTGCTCACGTGACCAGTCAAGCCGCGCCAGCCGGTGGTCGGTTTCATCCACCGACATCTCAACGAAATCGAAGCCCAGCGCTTTCGCCATGGTCAGGCGCGCCAGCCAGTCTTCGCCCGCAGGCAGGGCCTTTTCATAGATACCGAGCGGAACGGCTTTGTGCATCATGCGATGTTCCTTAGCCCCAGAACTGGCGGATGGATTTTTTGAACTGACGCGCCGCATCAACCGGATCTTTCGCATCGCGGATACTGCGACCGGCGATGAAGACATGCACCGGAATGTCTTTAAACAGCGGCAAATCTTCCAGCGCCAGCCCGCCGGTAATGGTCACTTTGAAGCCCATGCCGGAAAGGCGTTTGATTGCGGTGATATCGGCATCGCTCCACGCCACACCGGCGGCCTGCGCGTCGCGGCTGCGGTGATAAACCACCTGCAGGATACCGGCGTCGTGCCATTCCTGCGCCTGTTCCCACGTCCAGTAACCGGTCAGTTCAATCTGTACATCACCGTTAAATTCCTTCGCCACTTCCAGCGCGCCTTTGGTGGTGTTGATGTCGGCGCAGCAAATCACCGTCACCCAGTCGGCGTTGGCTTCAAAACACATGCGCGAGAGGATTTTTCCGGCGTCGGCGATTTTGGCATCCGCCAGCACGATTTTTTCCGGATACAGCGCCTTGAGATCACGCACTGCGCGCACCCCTTCGGCAACGCACAAAATGGTGCCGACTTCGATGATGTCGACTTCGCTGGCGATCAGGCGCGTGGTTTTATAAGCGTCGTCCATCGACTGGTTATCCAGCGCCACCTGCAACATCGGTAATGAATGAGACATAATGAATTCCTTCTCAGATAATGAGTTAGTGAACCGCCGTGGCGGAGGTCAGGTCGATTAAATCCAGCACCTGTTGCGCGGTGGTACAGGCGCGCAGGCGGTCAAAATTGGCTTCATCATCAAACAGGTTCACGACCTGCATGATGCCCACTTCCTGATGCGCGTTGGCATCCACCGCCGCCAGCGTGATGAGGATATCCACCGGATCGTTATCTTCATGGTTAAACACCAGCGGCTTTTTCAGCGTCACCAGCGCAAAACCGGTTTTGATCACGCCCTCTTCCGGGCGACCGTGGGGCATCGCCAGCCCCGGCGCGATCACGAAATACGGCCCGAATCGTTCGACGCCATCGAGGATCGCCTGGTAATAGCGCGGCTCGACCACACCGGCGCTGACCAGCATATCGACGCCAATTTTCACCGCGTCCTGCCAGGTTTCAGCGTCCGCGTTCAGGCAAATAGAATTATTTTCAGCCAGCGAATCTCGCAACTTCATACATCGCTCCTTACTTTTTCAGGTCAGCGGAAAAGTGCGCGTTGATCACGTCCATCACTTTCGGACCGAAATCTGCTGCTGACAGCATGTTGCGCACGCCAACCACGTATTTGTTGCCGCTGACGGTGATTTCATCCGCCACATGCGTGGAGGCGACAATGATGTCGGCACCGCCCAGTTCTGATTTGTATTCCCCCACCGCGCAGCTGTTCATGGTGTGATCCACGCCTTCCTGCGTCAGAAACTGGCCGATCTTCATCTTCATGATCATCGAACTGCCCTGCCCGCAACCGCATACCGCCAGAATTCGTACTGTCATGGGAATCTCCTTGGTTTGTGAGACGTCATTGGTGTGAAGTCATTAATGAGAAGTGGATTGGCTAAGCGCCTGTTTTTCGGCGTCTTCTTCCGCACGCAACGTACGACCGGCGAAGAACATATACAGCAGCGCGATCACCGCGATAACGCCCATAAAGGCGATGCCGATACTGAAGAAGCCCTGCATCATTGGCGGGGCCAGAATTGACCAGTCAGCCATGCCCATCCAGGCGCTGAGGCCGGTGAGTTTGATGGCCCAGACGCAGCCGAAGATTTCGATCATGCCCATCACCAGACAGATTTTCAGCGCCGCGCGCCAGCCGCCGAAGTGGTTGGCAAACACGCCGATGGTGGCGTTGGAGAAGAACATCGGGATGAAACCGGGAATGATCATGATGGACGAGCCCATGCCAAACAGAATGGCGACGGCAATCAGCTGGCCGATGGTGCCCCACATAAAGCCCCAGACCACGGCGTTCGGCGCAAAGCTGTATATCGCCGCGCAGTCGATTGCCAGCACCGCACCGGGGATCAGGCGTTGGGAGATGCCGTTAAAGGCTTCGGTCAGTTCAGCGACGAACATCCGCACGCCCTGAATAATGATGAAAATCGCCACCGCAAACATCAGACCGGTTTGCAGGATGTAGATCGTCCAGTGCGTTTTTCCGGCCATTTGTTGCAGCGTATCGAGGCCAAAGGAACACAGAATAATGCCGAAGAACACGGTCATCACGATGGCGGTAGAGACGATATTGTCGTGGAAAATATTCAGCCAGCCCGGCAGTTTCAGGTCTTCCACACTCTCTTCTTTTTTACCGAGAGCGGGCGCGATTTTACAGGCAATCCACGAGGCAAATTGCTGCTGATGACCAATCGAAAAGCCGCTGTTTTCAGTCACGGCCTGCGTCGGTTTATACATCATGTTCGAGGTGATGCCCCAGTACAGCGACACCAGGATCGCCGTCAGCCAGATGGTGGTCCACATCGGGTAACCCATGATGAAGAAGAACACCGCAATCAGCCCCGCCTGCTGAAACATGATGTGGCCGGTGAGCATGATGGTGCGGATGCCGGTTATCCGGCGGAATACCACCATCAGGATATTCAGCGCGAGGGCAATCAGTACCGCATAACCGACCCAGCTGTAGGCTTCGCCCATGCGTTCGACCGTCGCCATCATCGAGGCGTAGGTGTCTGATATTGCGCCGTTAATGCCATAGACTTCAGAAAGCTTCGCCACCACGGGTTTAAAGGTGCCGGTCAGAATGCCGGACCCTGCCTGTAGCAACATAAAGCCGATAATGGTTTTGATGGTGCCCTTGATGATCACCGTGGCGCTTTTTCTGAGCAGGATGTAACCGAGCATGGTCACAATACCCAGCAGCAACGGCGCGTTGGTCATGACCTGATTAAAAAATACGGTGAAGATGGTGTAGAGGAATTCCATAAGACTCTCCGTCTGACCTTGTTGGATCTCTTCAACGCGCTTAACGAGCAAACTCCGCGCTAAACAGTGAGGGACAGACGCACTCTAATGCTCACATTAAATCAGATAAAGATTCATAATGATTATTTGTGAGCAGTCTCGCAAGATATCGTCACAGGCACAATGAGCTAACTCACTAAAACCCACTCAATTTATGATAAATATCAGTCAGATATTATGAAATAACACCGGCAAAAAACCCCTGAAACCCTTCCATCCTGCTTTGCTCACCCCTTCTTAACGCTAAAAATCACCTGCTTATAATCATTGTCACGATGAGTTTTCGGTGATAACTTTCTCACCATCGAATCACATATAATCATTAAATGATTTATTGTGACGTCATTTTAACGCCAACTCAGATGAGGGAATACTATGAGCAAAGTAGAAACGATCAGCCGCGAATCCTGGATCCTCAGCACTTTTCCGGAATGGGGCACCTGGTTAAACGAAGAGATCGAGCAGGAAAACGTCGCGCCGGGCACCTTCGCCATGTGGTGGCTGGGCTGTACGGGGATCTGGCTGAAGTCTGAGGGCGGCGCAAATATTTGTGTCGATTTGTGGTGCGGCGTCGGCAAGCAAAATCACAGCAGCCCGCTGATGAAAACCGGCCACCAGATGCAGCGCATGGCCGGTGTGAAGAAGCTTCAGCCTAACCTGCGCACCACGCCGTTTGTGCTCGATCCTTTTGCGATCAGGGAGATCGACGCGGTGTTATCCACCCACGATCACAACGATCATATCGATGTGAACGTGGCCGCCGCCGTCATGCAAAACTGTGCTGCCGACGTACCATTTATCGGTCCGCAAACCTGCGTGGATTTGTGGATGAGCTGGGGCGTGCCAGCAAGCCGTTGCATCGTGATGACGCCGGGCAAAGTGGTGCGGATCAAAGACGTGGAAATTCACGCGCTGGATTCTTTCGACCGCACGGTGCTGATCACCCTGCCCGCAGAGCAGAAAGCCGCAGGCGTATTGCCGGACATGATGGATCAGCGCGCGGTGAATTATCTGTTCAAAACGCCGGGCGGAAACCTGTATCACAGTGGCGACTCGCATTATTCCAACTATTACGCCAAACACGGCAACGAGTACCAGATTGATGTGGCGCTCGGCTCTTACGGTGAGAACCCGCGCGGTGTGACCGATAAAATGACCAGCGTGGATATGCTGCGCATGGCGGAATCCCTCAACACCAAAGTCGTTATTCCGTTCCACCACGATATCTGGTCGAATTTCCAGGCCGATCCGCAGGAAATCCGCGTGCTGTGGGAGATGAAAAAAGATCGCCTGAAATACGGCTTCAAGCCGTTTATCTGGCAGGTTGGCGGTAAATTCACGTATCCAAATGATAAGGATAACTTCGAGTATCATTATCCGCGTGGCTTTGACGACTGCTTTACCACAGAAACCGACCTGCCGTTTAAATCCTTCTTATAAATACCCGTCATACTTCAAGTTGCAGATGCGTTGACTGCGCTCACTCACCCCGGTCACTTAGTTAACTAAGCTCCCGGGGCTTCCTGAGCTTGTCGCCTTGCTGCAACCCGAATTATTTAGGGTATTGATTGAGGCCGGTTAATTTGCGTCTTCATAAACAATGCATTTCGCATTACTGCTCGTTTATAATCATGGAATAATCATTTAACGATTTTGCCCGGAGCCACCATGACTGAGCCACAACGCCACAATGCTATTCTCGATCTGCTGCAACGTCAGGGGCAGATTTCCGTCGCTGATGTGATTGATCAGTTTGATATTTCACCCGCCACGGCGCGTCGTGACATCACCAAGCTCAACGAACTCGGCAAACTGCGCAAAGTACGCAACGGGGCAGAAGCGGTCAATCAGCCACGCCAGAACTGGACACCGCTGAATATCCATCAGACGCACAATCTCAACGAGAAAATGCGTATCGCCAAAGCGGCGGCCCAGTTGTGCCAGTCGGGTGAGAGTGTGGTGATTAACTGCGGTTCGACGGCGTTTCTGCTGGGCCGTGAGATGTGCGGAAAAGACATTCAGGTCATCACCAATTATCTGCCGCTGGCCAATTATCTGATTGAGCAGGAGCACGACAGCGTGGTGATCATGGGCGGTCAGTACAATAAAAGTCAGTCCATTACCTTAGCGCCGCAAGACGGCGACGCCAGCCTGTATGCCGGACACTGGATGTTCACCAGCGGCGCGGGGCTGACCCCCGACGGGTTGTACAAAACCGATATGCTCACCGCGATGGCTGAACAGAAGATGCTGAATTATGTCGGGAAACTGGCGGTGCTGGTCGACAGCAGCAAAATCGGCCAGCGCGCAGGCATGCTGTTCAGTCGCACCGAACAAATCAATGTGCTGATCACCGGGAAAGAAGCGAACGAAGAAATCATCGCGCAGTTACGCCAGAAAGGCGTGCAGGTGATCCTGGTTTAACCCTTATCCCTACTTTTCGTCTGGTCTTCGTCGCGCAATTATTGGGTAGAATGGTGGCATCACCTTTTATGAGGCACGACCAGAATGGAACAATTTGAAGCAATCAGCGTTGAACAAGCCCATACCCGCCTGACGTCCGGCGAAGCCGTGATGGTGGATATCCGTGACCCGCAAAGCTTCACCGCCGCACACGCGCCGGGCGCTTATCACCTGAGCAACGACAGCCTGCCTGCGTTCATTGAGCAGGCCGATGCCAAAACGCCGGTGCTGGTGATGTGTTATCACGGCATCAGCAGCCGTGGCGCCGCGCAGTTCCTGATCGGCCAGGGATTCGAATCCGTTTACAGCGTTGACGGCGGTTTCGAAGCCTGGGCAAAAACCTTCCCGCAAGACATCGAAGCCTGATCCTGCCTTTATTTGCCTCCGGCGCACGCTATAGTCTTTATAACCAGGCTATCCGGTCTGCGCCGAAAATGTTCTTAAGCCGAAAAAGCTACCGTTCTCCAGTGTTGATATAATTTCCGCCTACTATCGACAGGATTTCAAGATGAAACATCTGAACACTTCACGTTCTTTAGGCATGCGTACCCTCGCCGTTCATGGCGGACAACAACCTGATGCCCTGACCGGTGCCATTGCGACGCCGATCACCGCCGCATCCGCATTTTCATACCCGGATTTTGACAGCGGCGCACGCCGTTTCAGCGGTGAAGAACCCGGCTATATTTACAGCCGTTTCGCCAATCCGACGGTGGCCGTTTTCGAACAGAAACTGGCGGCGCTCGAAGGGGCAGAAACCGCCGTAGCCTGTGCCAGCGGCATGGCGGCGATCAGCGCCACGTTGTTTGCGCTGCTGGTGCCCGGCGATGAAATCATTCATATCGGCACGCTGTATGGCGGCACCGAAGGCGTGGTGCGTAACCTGCTGCCACGTTATGGCATCAAACCGGTGCACGTCGCGAATGTGAAAGAACTGGAAGCCGCATTCACCCAAAATACCAAAGTGGTACTGGTGGAAACCCCGGCCAACCCGGGGCTGGATATTGCCGATCTGGCGGAAATCGCCCGTCTGTCCAAAGCCGCCGGAGCCGTCAGTGTGGCGGACAACACCTTTGCCACGCCGTACCTGACGCGCCCGCTGGAACTGGGGATTGATATCGTTCTGCATTCCGCGACCAAATACATCAGCGGTCACGGCGATGCGACCGGCGGCGTGGTGGCGGGTTCGGCGGCACTCATCACGCCCATCCGCACCCTGGGCCTGAAACAGTTCGGCGGCAACCTCAGCCCGTTCGAAGCCAGTCTGCTGATCCGCGGCCTGAAAACCCTGCCGCTGCGCGTGGAAGCCAGCTCGCTGAGCGCACAGGCGGTGGCGGAATTCCTCGACGGGCACAGCGCGGTAGACACCGTGTTTTATCCGGGACTGAAACAGCATCCGGGTCACGCTACGGCATCTAAACAAATGAAACTGTTTGGCGGGATTATGGCCATTGAGCTGAAAGGCGGGCTGAACGCGGCACGAACTTTCCTCGATAAGCTGAGCATCATCACGCAGGCGGTTTCTCTGGGAGACACCGATTCGCTGGCCTGCCATCCGGCGTCCACCACGCACAGCGCCGTCGCGCCGGAAATTCGCCGTCAGAGCGGTATTACCGACGGACTGGTGCGCATCAGCATTGGAATTGAAGACACCGAAGACCTGATTGCCGATCTGCAACAGGCGCTGGAAGGGGTGTAAAAGACCCGGAAATCGCGCTGAGCATCACATCTCCTGCATGCTAAAGTGTAATTATTATGGCGATATTGAGCATATATCGCCATAATACTTTCAGTTTACACTTCACATTGGCTGCTACTATGCCCCGTAAAACGTCACCTTTGCTCCCGGCAACTGAATCGCTATTAACTGAATTTGGCGATCGTCTTCGTCTGGCGAGGCTGCGCCGCAAACTGACGGCAGCACAGGTCGCAGAACGCGCAGGTATGGTTCCCATGACATTGCGCAATCTTGAACGCGGCAACACAGGCGTCACTCTCGGTGCGTGTCTGGCGGTAATGCAGGTTCTGGGCGTAGAACAAGATCTCAATTTGTTGCTCAAAGATGATCCGTTCGGCCGCCAGTTACAGGACGCCACATTAATTCCCCGTAAACCCATCTCACGCAATTCCCGTTCAAAACGGACGCCTTCATCTGCGCCCTCAGAGAGTCCTTCTTTAAAATCTGAGGAAACGGATACCGAAACTGACTGGGCCAGGGATGATTTTTTAAGTGCCGGTTCATTAGCGTCACTGCTTCAGGAGGGTGAAGATACCGGTAAAAAAACCCCTAAAAGGACGAAGAAATGACGGTAAGGATTGCCGTATATGCCGACTGGAACCCCCTCCCTGCAGCTTTGCGCATCGGTTATCTCAATGTGCATCAGGCCGCAGGTCGTGAAATTTTTGCCTTTGAATATGATCAGGCTGCGCTGGAGCATCCTGATTTTGCCAATCTTCAGCTTGATCCACGGATAGGTTTATTCACTGGCCCCCTATATCCGGCACAAGGGCAGGATATTTTTGGTGCCTTCGCGGATACCAGTCCGGATCGCTGGGGACGGTTGTTGATGAAAAGACGGCTGGAACGGGAAAAACGCGCAGGCGTGGCCCCTGCAACTCAACGTCTGCATGAATCTGATTACCTGCTGGGCGTTCATGACAATTTTCGTATCGGCGCGCTGCGTTTTCGGCTCAATGATGAAGGCAATTTTCTGGATGACCGTCATGATGTCGCGGCTCCTCCTTTCATTCAGATCCGCGAACTCGAAGCCGCCAGCCGGGCGCTGGAAAAGGACAGTGAAAATCAGGATGCCGCGGGTGATGAATGGTTACGTTTACTGATTGCACCGGGCGGATCGCTTGGCGGCGCCCGACCGAAAGCCAGCGTCAGCGCACCAGATGGTCATCTTTGGATAGCCAAATTCCCCAGCATTAATGACGAATATGATATCGGCGCCTGGGAACTGGTGGTCAATACGCTGGCAAAAGCTTGTGGTCTGAATGTGCCTGAAAGCCTTGCCCGCCGCTATGCCAATCCTCACCACTGTTTTTTAGTGAAGCGTTTTGACCGGACGGCAGAGGGTCAGCGTAAACATTTTGCCTCGGCCATGACACTGACCGGCCACCAGGATGGCGATGACGCCTCTTCCGGTGTCAGCTACCTTGAGCTGGCAGCGGTACTTATTAATCAGGGCGCACAACCCAATCAGGATTTATGCGAACTCTGGTCGCGCATCGTTTTCAACTTACTGGTATCCAATACCGACGATCATCTGCGTAATCACGGCTTTCTGCTGGAGCCGGGAAAAGGATGGCGTCTTGCACCGGCCTACGACATGAATCCGGTGGCACAAAGCACAGGACTGAAACTGAATATCAGCGAATCTGATAATGCGATGGATCTCGATTTAGCGCTTTCCGTCGCGCCAGTTTTTCGCATTTCAGACAGCGATGCGCAGGATATCATCTGGCGCTGCCGGCAAATCGTCAGGCAGTGGCCAACAATTGCCAGCAAAATTGGCCTCTCTGCACGCGAGCAAAGTGCGATGTCGTCAGCATTTAGGTTAGCATGACACTGTTAACCAGACGCCTGCTGACAGATAATCGGGCGATACCGTTATCGCCTGTCTACATAACAATGAATTACCGCAGTCAAACAATTAGGGAAATCGCTTAACGCTATGGTGCGCATTCTTAACCTGAACAACCCCCGCCTCGCTCAGGCGTTTGTCGATTACATGGCAACGCAGGGTTTTACGCTGACGATAAAACTTGAAAGTCAGGAAGTGCAGCTCTGGCTGGAGGATGAATCCCGTCTGGAAGAGGCCGAGAAGCAGGTGGCGCTGTTTGTCCGCGATCCGCTGCATCCTCGCTATCAGGAAGCCAGCTGGAAAACCGGCAAGGCGCAGCCGAATTTACGCATGTCGCATACGCCGTTTCTGAAAACCCTGCGCAGCCGCGCCGGACCGCTGACCATCGGCATGATTGTGCTGAGTCTGGCGGTGTTTATTCTGCAACAGATGGTCGGTGACCAGCTGGTGATGAGCTGGCTGGCGTGGCCGGACAGTTCGCGCGTTTTCCAGTTATGGCGCTGGTTCACCCCTGCCCTGATGAATTTTTCCTTTATTGCCCTGCTGATTAATCTGGCGTGGTGGTGGTATCTCGCCAGTCAGGTAGAGATGCATCTGGGCAGCGGCAAGCTGTTCACCGTGACATTAATTTCTGCGCTGATCAGCGGCTGGGGCCAGTCGATGGTCAACGGTTCCTGGTTCGGCGGATTGTCCGGCGTGGTCTATGCGCTGATGGGTTATGCCTGGCTGACCGGCCAGCTGAAACCGGAAAGCCGTTTGTACGTACCGGGCGGATTGCTGGTCATCTCGCTGATTTTCATGTTTATTGGATATGCAACAGGTGGCGCTGCCGTGTCGAATGCCGCCCATGCATTTGGTCTGGGCCTCGGCCTGATGATGGCATTTGTTGATACGCGCACTCCGCGCAAAAAAAGTAAGTAGGGGATCCGGGTGAAACAAACACAACGCCATGATGCGATTATCGATTTAGTCCGCCAGCAGGGTTATGTCAGCACCGAAGAGCTGGTGGAGCATTTTGCAGTCAGCCCGCAAACTATCCGCCGCGATCTCAACGATCTGGCGGAGCAGAACAAAATTCACCGTCACCACGGCGGTGCGGCATTGCCATCCAGCTCCGTCAACGCGGCCTATAACGACCGTAAAGTGATGTGGTCGGAAGCGAAAGCGCGCATCGCCGAACGTGTCGCCAGCCAGATCCCCGACGGCTCGACGTTGTTCATCGACATCGGCACCACGCCGGAAGCCGTCGCCCATGCGCTGCTTAACCATAA
Source organism: Rahnella sp. BIGb0236 (assembly GCF_004364755.1). Lineage (NCBI taxonomy): Bacteria > Pseudomonadati > Pseudomonadota > Gammaproteobacteria > Enterobacterales > Yersiniaceae > Rahnella > Rahnella sp. BIGb0236. The sequence goes on along the minus strand of NZ_SOAO01000004.1, from coordinate 274,601 downwards.
AAACCTGCGCATTGTGACCAACAACCTGAACGTCGCCACGCTGCTGACCGCCAAAGAAGATTTCCGTCTGTTCCTGGCGGGCGGCGAAGTGCGCGCCCGCGACGGCGGTATCATGGGCGAGGCGACGCTCGATTTTATCTCCCAGTTCCGCCTCGATTACGGCATTCTCGGCATCAGCGGTATCGATATGGACGGCTCGCTGCTCGAATTCGACTATCACGAAGCACGCACCAAACGCGCGATTATCGAAAATTCCCGCTGTGTGATGCTGGTGACCGACCATTCCAAATTTGGCCGTAACGCGATGGTGAACCTCGGAAAAATGGATCTGATCCACTATCTGTTCACCGATAAACAGCCGCCGGAAAGCGTGAAGCAAATCATCGACAAATACGACGTGCATCTCGAACTCTGCTGATTTTCCTGCTGTTGCGGAGCGCCGCTCAGGCGCTCCTGTATTCCTCTCCCCGACACATCCCAAAACGAACAATTGCGAAAAAATCCGCCCTTCAAGGCGCTCGGTTTCGATTCCCTCTTGCCGTTTTGCTCGAAACCGACACAAAAATGTTACCTTCATCACGCATAATTGTTTTTATTTGGTTAACGCTTGGCTTGTTTGTCGATTCTCGATTACAATCGTGAGCGAAAACGAACATAAAAGAGCTATTGCGAACATCTGGAGGAAGATGACGTGGAAACCAAAGACTTGATCGTAATTGGTGGCGGTATTAATGGTACCGGCATCGCAGTAGATGCAGCTGGCCGCGGGCTGTCTGTTCTGCTGCTTGAAGCGCAAGACTTGGCCTGCGCGACCTCTTCGGCCAGTTCTAAATTAATCCACGGTGGCCTGCGCTATCTGGAACATTACGAATTCCGTCTGGTCAGCGAAGCGCTGGCTGAACGTGAAGTGCTGTTGAAAATGGCACCGCATATTGCCTTCCCGATGCGTTTCCGTTTACCGCATCAGCCGCATTTGCGCCCGGCCTGGATGATCCGCGCCGGTTTGTTCCTGTACGACCATCTGGGCAAACGCACCAGCCTGCCGGCCAGTAAGGGCCTGAAATTTGGCAGCGAATCCGTGCTGAAACCGGAACTGACCAAAGGTTTTGAATACTCGGACTGCTGGGTGGACGACGCGCGTTTAGTGGTCGTCAACGCACAGGAAGTGGAAGAGCGTGGCGGCGAAGTCCGTACCCGCACCCGCGTCACCCGCGCATGGCGTGAAGACGGTTTGTGGATGGTGGAAGCCGAAGATATCGATACCGGCAAAACCTTCACCTGGCGCGCCAAAGGTCTGGTGAACGCCACCGGTCCGTGGGTCAAACATTTCTTCGACGACGGCCTGAAGCTGAAATCGCCATACGGCATCCGTCTGATCAAAGGCAGCCATATTGTGGTGCCACGCGCGCACAATCAGCCGCAGGCCTACATTCTGCAAAACGAAGATCACCGCATTGTGTTTGTGATCCCGTGGATGGATGAATTCTCGATCATCGGCACCACCGACGTGGAATATCACGGCGATCCGAAAGACGTGAAAATCGATGACAAAGAAGTGGGTTATCTGCTGAAAGTGTATAACGACCACTTTAAGAAACAGCTGACCACCGAAGACATCGTCTGGACCTATTCCGGTGTGCGTCCGCTGTGCGATGACGAATCCGATTCACCGCAGGCGGTGACCCGTGATTACACACTCGACGTGCACGATCAGGATGGCAAAGCGCCGCTGCTTTCTGTGTTCGGCGGCAAGCTGACCACTTACCGTAAACTGGCGGAACACGCGCTGGAAAAACTGGTGAAGTATTATCCGAAAGCCGGTCCGGCGTGGACCAAAACGGCCGTATTGCCGGGCGGGAAACTCAACGGTGACCGCGATACCTACAGCGCCAATCTGCGTACCCGTTTCAAATGGTTGCCGGAATCGCTGGCACGCCGTTATGCGCGGACTTACGGCAGCCAGACGGAGTTGTTCCTGAATGATGCGACCAGCCTGGAATCGCTGGGCGAAGATTTCGGTCACGGGTTCTACGAAGCGGAACTGCGTTATCTGGTGGAAAAAGAGTGGGTGTCACAGCTCGATGATGCCATCTGGCGCCGTACCAAACTCGGTATGTGGCTGGATAAAGCCCAGCAACAACGCGTCGCCGAATGGCTGGAAACACACAAACAGCAGAAGAAACATTTGTCGCTGGCGTCTTAAATTAGTTAGCTCCTCCCCCTGCGAAGGGGGAGGCCAGGAGGGGGTTTAACAGACAAAACAAGTGGTTATGCACACTTAACATCTTGTTTTTGACCTTAATACCCCACCCCAACCCTCCCCTTCGCAGGGGAGGGATCTGATTGAAGTCGCTTCTGAATCCCCCTTCGCAGGGGGAGGAGCTGAAAGTCCCACCTCTATTCCCGCTTTACAACCTCACCGGTTTAATGTTCCAGATCTCATCGGCGTATTCCTGAATGGTACGATCCGAGGAGAAATAGCCCATGTTGGCGATGTTATGCAGCGTGCGGCGCGTCCACTCTTCCGGCAGTTTATACAGCTCATCGACTTTATCCTGTGTATCGACATAACTGCGGTAATCCGCCAGCACCTGATAGTGATCGCCGAGATTAACCAGCGTGTCGAACAGATTGGTATAACGCTTCGGCTCGGTCGGGCTGAAAACGCCGGTGGCGATTTGCGTCAGCACCTGATGCAGCTCGGTGTCCTGCTCAAAATACGTATGCGGGTTGTAACCTTTCTGGCGTAATTCCTCGACCTGCGGCGTGGTGTTGCCGAAAATAAAGATATTCTCCTCGCCCACATGTTCGAGCATTTCGACGTTGGCACCGTCCAGCGTGCCGATGGTCAGCGCACCGTTCAGGGCAAATTTCATGTTACTGGTGCCGGAGGCTTCGGTACCCGCCAGCGAGATTTGCTCGGAAAGATCCGCCGCCGGAATGATCAGCTGCGCCAGACTGACACTGTAGTTCGGAATGAACACCACCTTCAGTTTGTTGCCGATACGCGGATCGCTGTTGATCACCGCCGCCACGTCGTTGATCAGCCGGATGATCTGTTTCGCCGCATAATAGGCCGATGCCGCTTTACCGGCGAAAATCACCGTGCGCGGTACCCATTCGGCATCCGGCTCTTCCAGAATACGGTTATAACGGGTGATGACATGCAGCACGTTCATCAGCTGGCGTTTGTATTCATGGATGCGTTTGATCTGCACATCGAACAGGCTTTTCGGATCCACCACAATGTTCAGCTTCTGGGCGATAAACAGCGCCAGCCGCTTTTTGTTGTCCAGCTTGGCCTTGCGGATCGCCTGCAGGAAACTCAGGTAATCCAGATTCTGTTTCAGTTCCGCCAGCTGGCTCAGATCCGAACGCCAGGTCTGACCGATGGCATCGTCAATCACCGCCGACAGCGGTTTATTGGCCAGCGCCAGCCAGCGGCGCGGCGTCACGCCATTGGTTTTATTGATGAAACGGTCCGGATAAACGCGGGCGAAATCCGCGAACAGCGACTGCACCATCAGCTCGGAATGCAGTTCGGAAACGCCGTTCACTTTGTGGCTGGCGATCACCGCCAGCCATGCCATACGCACTTTGCGGCCGTGGCCTTCGTCGATAATTGAGACGCGCGACAGCAGGCCGTTATCGTCGGGGATCTTCTCCGCCACTTCTTTCAGGAAGTGATCGTTGATCTGGAAAATAATCTCCAGATGACGCGGCAGGATCTTGCCGATCATGTCCACCGGCCAGGTTTCCAGGGCTTCGCTCATCAGCGTGTGGTTGGTGTAAGAGAACACGCTGCACACCGTTTCCCACGCGGTCTGCCACGCGAATTTATGCTCGTCGATCAGTAAACGCATCAGCTCCGGGATCGACAGCACCGGGTGCGTGTCGTTGAGGTGAATAGCAATTTTGTCGGCCAGATTGTCGTAAGTATGGTGCGTGGTGTAATGGCGGTTGAGGATATCCTGCACGGTCGCTGACACCAGGAAATATTCCTGACGCAGACGCAGTTCGCGGCCGGAATAGGTCGAGTCATCGGGATACAACACGCGGGATACGTTCTCGGAATGGTTTTTATCTTCCACCGCCGCGAAATAATCGCCCTGGTTAAACTTACCCAGATTGATTTCGTTACTGGCCTGAGCACCCCACAACCGCAGCGTGTTGGTGGCGTCCGTGTCGTAACCGGGGATCACCTGATCGTAGGCGCAGGCGATAACTTCTTCGGTTTCCAGCCAGCGGGTTTTGACGCCTTCATGCTGCACACGGCCACCGAAACGCACTTTATAACGGGTGTTGTAGCGCTGGAATTCCCACGGATTACCGTATTCCAGCCAGTAATCCGGCGCTTCTTTCTGCTCACCGTTGATAATGCTTTGCGCGAACATGCCGTATTCATAACGGATGCCGTAACCGCGCCCCGGCAGCGCCAGCGTGGCCAGTGAATCCAGGAAACAGGCCGCCAGTCGTCCGAGGCCGCCGTTGCCTAAACCGGGGTCATTTTCTTCGCCGATCAGTTCTTCGAGGTCAAAGCCCATTTCATCGAGGGCGCTTTTCAGGTCGTCATAAATCCCCATCGCCAGCAGCGCGTTGGAGAGTGTCCGTCCAATCAGAAACTCCATCGACAGGTAATACACCTGCCGGACATCCTGTGAGGTTTGCGCCCGGTTAGAACGCAGCCAGCGTTCCACCATGCGATCGCGCACCGCAAACAATGTGGCATTAAGCCAGTCATGTTGTGTCGCAATAGACGGATCTTTGCCGATGATAAACATCAGTTTATAGGCAATAGAATGCTTAAGCGCTTCGACACTGACTGTCGGTGAGTTGTAATTAAACGGTGAAGTCATAACGTTACATTCCCGATCAAGTTAGCTACGTTCAGGGTCAGGACAGCAGGCGGTTGTACAGGACGAGATATTCCTGTGCAGCTACCTTCCAGCCGAAATCAATACCCATGGCGTGTTGTTGGACGTGTCGCCAGTGTTTCGGTCGGCTCCACAAAACAAATGCCCGGCGGATCGCACTTCCGAGCGATTTCCCCGTTGCGTCTTCAAAGACAAACCCGCTGGCGGTTCCGTCAGCCAGATTTTCCAGCGCACAGTCGACCACCGTGTCGGCCAGCCCGCCGGTACGGCGCACCAGCGGCAGGGTGCCGTATTTCAGGCCATACAACTGGGTTAATCCGCACGGCTCGAAACGGCTCGGCACCATGATGACGTCCGCCCCGCCGATGATGCGGTGGGAAAACGCTTCGTGATAACCCAGCTGTACGCCGACCTGCCCCGGATTGTCCGCCGCCGCCGCCAGAAATGCCTGTTGCAGCACCGCGTCACCTGCGCCTAACAGCGCCAGCTGGCCGCCACGTTCGAGCAGATCCGGCAAGGCTTCCAGCACCAGATCCAGCCCTTTCTGGCTGGTCAGGCGGCTGACCACCGCGAACACCAGACGCGAGTCATCCACATCCAGCCCCATCGCCCGTTGCAGATAAGCTTTGTTGACCGCTTTCGAACGCAAATCATCAGCGTCGTAACGCGCCGACAACAAGACGTCATCACGCGGCTGCCAGATAGCTTCATCGACACCGTTGAGGATACCCGTCAGCCGCCCCTGCATTTCGCGTTCCAGCAGCAGAGATTCCATGCCGTAACCAAATTCCGGCCGGGTGATTTCTTTCGCGTAGGTCGGGCTGACCGTCGTCACATGGTCGGAATAGAACAGACCGGCTTTCAGGAAAGAAATCTGGCCGTAGAATTCCAGCCCGTGCATCTGGAAGAATTCGCGCGGGATATACAGCTCATCGAGATGATGCGCGAAGAACAATCCCTGAAACGCCAGATTATGCACCGTGAAAACGGTCTTCACCGGCGCGTTACGGGCGCGGATATAGGCGGAACACAGCCCGGCGTGCCAGTCGTGAGAATGGACGATATCCGGCTTCCAGTGCGGGTCAAAATTCAGTGCCAGCTCGCAGGCCATCCAGCTCAGCAACGCAAAGCGCAGATGGTTATCCGGGTAGGCAAAAGACGATTGATCGTGATACGGGCTGCCGGGACGATCGTACAAACCGGGCACATCAATCACATAAATACCCACGCCATCAAAGTAACCCAGTGAAAGGGTGACATGCCCGGCAAAGGTCGCCAGCGTGCCGATGACCTGCGTTTCTCCCAGTCCTTTTTTGACATCAGGAAAACCTGGAATGAGCACGCGGACATCCGCGCCCTCCGCAATCTGAGCGGCGGGCAGTGCACCGGCGACGTCAGCAAGGCCGCCCGTTTTTAACAGCGGAAACAGCTCGGAACAAACATGTAAAACCTGCATTCGCGCTCCTGATTATCCCGGTCATCCCGGCGTTCAGCGGGATGACGAAAAGTCGTGCTTTCTAACGTCTGTTTATAGTTTCGCCAGCATCGCGCGCGTCACCAGTACCACGCCCCCTTCCGAGCGGTAGAACCGGCGGCTGTCTTCATCCGCATTCTCGCCAATCACCATCCCTTCGGGGATTTGGCAGGCGCGGTCAATAACACATTTGCGTAAGCGGCATGAACGCCCCACGTTCACATCCGGCAAAATAATCGTTGAGTCGATATTGCAGAAAGAATTGATGCGCACCCGCGGGAACAATACGGAGTGCACCACCACGGAACCCGAGACAATCACACCGCCCGCCACCAGCGAGTTCATGGTCATGCCGTGGCTGCCTGAGCGGTCCTGCACAAATTTGGCTGGCGGCAGCGGCTCCATGTGGGTGCGGATCGGCCAGTCGCGGTCGTACATATCCAGTTCCGGCGTGACCGATGCCAGATCCAGATTGGCGCGCCAGTAGGCATCCAGCGTCCCGACATCACGCCAGTACGGCGGCAATTCATCATTTTGAGTCACGCAGGAAAGACCAAACGGATGCGCGCGGGCGACGCCCTGACGGGTCAGTTTTGGGATCAGGTCTTTGCCGAAATCATGACTGGATTCCTCACTTGCCATGTCTTCTTCGAGCATGCGAAACAGATAGTCTGCATTAAAAATGTAGATGCCCATGCTCGCCAGCGCCATATCAGGATTGCCGGGCATGGCAGGCGGATCTTGCGGTTTTTCGACAAAACTGGTGATGTGATAATCCTCAGTCACGCCGATAACCCCGAATTCGCTGGCCTCGGCGCGCGGGACTTCCAGACAGGCGACGGTACATTCACCGCCCTTCTGCACGTGGTCGATCAGCATGCGCGAGTAGTCCATCTTGTAGATATGATCCCCGGCCAGGATCACCACAAACTCGGCGTCATAGCGGCGGATAATATCCAGATTCTGATAGACCGCATCGGCGGTGCCTTTGTACCAGTGCTCGGTACTGTGGCGTTGCTGCGCCGGGAGCAAATCCACGAACTCGTTCATTTCTTCGTTAAGGAAAGACCAGCCGCGCTGAATGTGCTGAACCAGCGTGTGCGACTGATATTGCGTGATCACACCGATGCGGCGAATGCCGGAATTCAGGCAATTCGACAGGGCGAAATCAATGATGCGAAATTTACCGCCAAAGTGAACGGCGGGTTTTGCCCGGGTTGCGGTCAAATCTTTCAGCCTGGAACCCCGGCCACCGGCAAGGATCAATGCCACGGATTTGAGCGGCAACTGTCGTGCCAGCATGACCGGGTCCCGGTTATCTAATGTCGCCATATCTGACTCCTTCGTTTTTATTATTACCGGCTCTGTGGAGTGAAATCTTGTAGGACACAGAGGGTTTTTGCTGCTGCCCGCCATTGCGAGCCGTCCATGACACGCCGGGGTTCCTCATCAAAAAGCACACTATTGAACGGTGCGACCGGCTGCCAGTTTCCCGGCGGCAGGTGCATATCCACCTCGTGCAGCGAGGCATTCACGATCAGCAGCCAGCGCCGGGAGAGACAGATTTGCAGCCATTGCTGCGGCCCCTGCTCCCAGTCGCCGTGGCTCATCGGTTGCCCCTGTTGATTCAGCCATTGCACGTCGTCGCTGCCTGCCTGCCACCTGCGGTTTTGCGTCAGTGCCGGAATTTTCCGGCGCAGGGCAATCAGCGCGCTGGTGTAGGCCATCAGGCTGTCATCGGCATTTTCCCAGTCGAGCCAGGTCAGCGGATTGTCCTGACAATAGGCGTTGTTGTTGCCCGACTGGCTGTTACCGAGTTCGTCACCGGCCAGCAACATCGGCGTGCCTTGTGACAGAAACAGCGTCGCCAGTAAGGCCCGCTGGCTGAGACGCCGCTGCTGTAAGACCTCCGCAGACGCCTCCAGCCCTTCTTCGCCGTGGTTTTGGCTGAAATTTTCGTTATGGCCGTCGCGGTTTTCTTCGCCGTTGGCCTGGTTGTGTTTCTGGTTAAAACTCACGAGATCGCGCAGCGTAAAGCCGTCGTGTGCCGTCAGCATGTTGATGCTGGCGTAAGGTTCGCGCTGTGCGGGATTGAATTTGTCCGCAGAAGCGGCAAAACGTCCGGCAAACTGACCGAGGGAGGTGTCGCCATGCAGCCAGAACTGACGCATATCGTCGCGCCAGATATCGCTCCATTCGGCAAAAGGTGCCGGGAAATTCCCGAGCTGATAGCCGCCGGTGCCGATATCCCACGGCTCGGCAATCAGTTTGGTTTTTGACAGGATTTCATCGTTTTTAATGGCTTCAAACAGCGGCGATTGCGCAGTGAACTCCGGCGTTCTGCCGAGAACAGACGCCAGATCAAAGCGGAAGCCATCGACGTGACATTCGCGAACCCAGTAATGCAGGCAGTCGAGTGTCCAGGCGATCACCTCTTCATCCACCAGCCTCATCGTGTTGCCGCAGCCGGTCATGTTGTTGTCTGAGCCGTCATCGTTGAGCCAGTACCAGCTGGCGTTATCGATGCCGCGAAACGAAATAAACGGCCCGTCGATATCCAGTTCCGCGCTGTGGTTGAACACCACGTCGAGGATCACTTCGATGCCCGCCTGATGCAGGGCTTTGACCGCCGATTTAAACTCATTCAGCGCCGACACGCCGCCCTGTCCGCTGGCGTAACGCGGTTCCACGGCGCAGGGTGCCAGCACGTTGTAGCCCCAGTAATTACTCAGCCCGAGTCGTTGCAGACGCGGCTCGTCGGCATGATGTTGTACCGGCAAAAGTTCTATCGCCGTCACACCCAGATGCTGCAAATATTCCAGCATGACCGGATGCGCCAGCCCGGCGTAGGTACCGCGCAGGGCGGCGGGAATATGCGGATGCTGACGGGTCAGCCCGCGCACATGCGCCTCGTAAATCACCGTTTCGCCCCACGGTCTGGCAGGCGGTTTATCATCGCCCCAGTCGAAATTCCCGGCGACCACCACGGATTTCGGCGCAACCACGGCGCTGTCTTTATCGTCCGGCGCATCGGTGCCGCCGGTAAAACGTGCGTTATCAAGCAGCACGCCGTCTATCGCCCGGGCGCTGGGGTCGATCAGCACTTTTTTCGGGTTAAAACGATGGCCGTTTTTCGCATCGAACGGTCCGTAAACCCGGTAACCATAGCGTTGTCCGGCTTTCAGATCCGGCACAAACCCGTGCCACAGATTGCCGGTGCGGCCGGTTAAAGGCAGATGCTGCTCGCTGCCGCTCTCATCAAAAAGGCACAAATCGACTTTTTCCGCATGGGCGGAATACAGGCAAAAATTGACGCCGTTATCTCTGAGATGCGCACCAAAAGGTGCAGGCAGACCGGGCCCGGGTTGTTTCATTACGCCTCCCTTCGCAGATACACAGTGGCCAGCGGCGGGATCACCACGCTGATGGAGTGATCGCGCTGATGGTGGCCAATATTTTCACTGTAAACATCGCCGCCGTTGCCGACATTGCTGCCACGGTAGTAATGCGAATCGGTGTTGAGAATTTCACGATAACGGCCCGGCTGACTGATGCCGATGCGGTAGTGCTCACGCGGCACCGGCGTGAAATTGCTGATAACGATGATTTCACCGCCGTTTTCGTCGCGACGAGCAAAGGCGAAAATCGAGTTTTCGTGGTCGTCGACCACCAGCCATTCAAAGCCGCGCGGGTTGTAATCCAGTTCATACAGCGGCGCATTAGCCTGATAGGTCAGATTCAGGTCGCGCACCAGATGTTGCACGCCGCTGTGCCAGCCTGCCGGGTCATCGAGCAGATGCCAGTCGAGGCTGGCGTCAAAATTCCACTCGCGCCCCTGCGCAAATTCGCCGCCCATAAACAGCAGTTTTTTGCCCGGATGCGCCCACATAAAGCCGTAATAGGCGCGCAGGTTGGCAAACTTCTGCCAGACGTCGCCGGGCATTTTATCCAGCAGGGATTTTTTGCCATGCACCACTTCATCGTGCGAAAGCGGCAGCATGAAGTTCTCGCTGTAGGCGTAAAGCACGCCGAACGTCATGAGATTGTGATGGTATTTGCGGTGAACCGGATCGAGCTGCATATACGCCAGCGAATCATGCATCCAGCCCAGATTCCATTTGTAATGGAAACCCAGCCCGTTGGCATCCGGCGGCATGGTGACGCCCGGATAATCAGTGGATTCTTCCGCTAACGTCACTGCGCCGCCGAGTTCACGGCCAATCGTATGGTTGGTGTATTTCAGGAAGGAAATGGCTTCGAGGTTTTCGCGGCCACCGTAATAATTGGGGATCCACTCGCCGGCTTTGCGGCTGTAATCGCGGTAAATCATCGACGCCACCGCGTCCACGCGCAGACCGTCGATGCCGAAGCGTTCTATCCAGTAAAAGCCATTGCCCGCCAGATAGTTTCGTACCTCATGACGGCCATAGTTGTAGATCAGGGTATTCCAGTCCTGATGGTAGCCTTCGCGCGGATCGGCATATTCGTACAGCGCGGTGCCGTCGAACTGGGCCAGCCCGTAGGCATCGCTCGGGAAATGCCCCGGCACCCAGTCGAGAATGACGTTCAGACCGGCGTTATGCGCGGCATCGACAAACGCCTTGAACTCCATCGGCGTGCCAAAGCGGCGGGTCGGCGCATACATGCCGAGCGGCTGATAACCCCAGCTGCCGTCGAACGGATGTTCGTTGACCGGCATCAGTTCGATATGCGTGAAGCCCATCCATTTGGCGTACGACACCAGTTGTTCGGCCAGCTCGCCATAACTGAGCCAGAAATTGTCGTCGGTATGACGACGCCAGGATCCCAGATGCACTTCATAGACAGAAACCGGCTGATTCAGCGCATTGGCTTTCTTTCTGCTTTCTGAATGCGGCACAACGTCCGGTAATTTACGCACGCACGAGGCGGTGTCCGGACGCATCTGCGCCTCAAAGGCATAAGGGTCGGCGCGCAGGCTGACATGCCCGCGGCAGTCGATAATTTCGAATTTATACAGCTGACCTTCGCTGACGGCAGGAATGAACAATTCCCAGATGCCGTTTTCGCGGCGCTGACGCATCGGGTGGCGGCGGCCGTCCCAGAAGTTGAATTCACCGACCACGGAAACCCGCGTGGCGTTCGGTGCCCAGACCGCAAAACTGACGCCATCGACGTCATCCAGCGTTTGCAGATGCGCGCCGAGTTTTTCGTAGGGCCGCAGGTGCGTGCCTTCCGCCAGCAGCCAGATATCCAGCTCCTGCAACAGCGTGCCGAAGCGGTACGGGTCGTCAATCACATGGAGATTTTCGCCCCAGCGGACTTCCAGTTTGTAGCGAAACGCATTTTTACGGCGCGGGATCAGGCCGACGAAGAAACCGCGATCGTCATAACGACGCAGTTCCGCCACCTGCTTACCCTTTTCTACATCGATGACCCAGATCTGATCGGCATCCGGCAACAGGGCACGCACTTCCAGCCCGGCGGCCACAGAATGCATGCCCAAAAGAGAAAAAGGATCAGCGTAGTGGCCAGATATAATTTGATTAATAACGTGCTGATCGGGAAGTACAGACATGTATTTCGTCCTATGATTAATTAAATCAATAAATCCAATAAAATCATTCAGGTATTCAATACGAAACGTGATCCCAGTGTGCTCCCCTTTTTATCGCCGCTTTGTGATCCGGCTATGTTTCAGTTTTGCCAAAAGGTGCGCGATGACGCTTACGCTCACAATTTCCAAATAAGTGCTTATTTCAGCTTCTCAAAGAGGCAGAGCTCTTCTACTAAGCATAGACAAAGGTTCGAAAAATCAGCGTGAAGAAACCGAGGAATTTTTCGCAAAATGAAATTCAGAGAGTTGCGCTGGAAAAAGGCGGATAAAGGGTGAAGTGAGGGATGGCAGATACAAAAACGGGACACCGTGCTGGTGTCCCGTGGGAAATCATCTCAAAGAAAACAGGGCAGTTTTCCCGTCAGAGTAAGATCCTTAACATGCGGCGCAACGGCTCTGCCGCGCCCCACAGCAGCTGGTCACCGACGGTGAACGCAGACAGATATTGCGGGCCCATATTCAGTTTACGCAGACGGCCCACCGGGGTGTTCATGGTGCCGGTGACTGCTGCCGGTGTCAGTTCACGCATCGACAGTTCACGGTCATTCGGGATCACGCGAACCCAGTCATTGTGCGATGCCAGCATCTGTTCGATTTCCGGGATCGACACGTCTTTTTTCAGTTTCAGCGTGAACGCCTGGCTGTGGCAACGCAGCGCGCCGATGCGCACACACAGGCCATCCACCGGAATAATGCCGGAAGTGCCGAGGATTTTGTTGGTTTCCGCCTGACCTTTCCATTCTTCTTTGGTCTGGCCGTTATCGAGCTGTTTGTCGATCCACGGGATCAGACCGCCCGCCAGCGGAACACCGAAGTTATCGGTCGGCAACGTGCCGCTGCGGGTCAGCGCCGTCACGTTACGTTCGATATCCAGAATGGCCGATGCCGGGTTTTCCAGCTCTTTCGCCACGCTGTTATGCAGCATGCCCATCTGGGTCAGCAGTTCACGCATGTGACGCGCACCGCCGCCGGACGCCGCCTGATAGGTGGCGACAGACGCCCACTCGATCAGGTCATTGGCAAACAGGCCGCCGAGCGACATCAGCATCAGGCTGACGGTACAGTTACCGCCCACAAAAGTTTTAATGCCTTTGTCGATGCCCTGGTGGATCAAGGCGCTGTTCACCGGGTCGAGGATGATTATCGCGTCATCTTCCATTCTCAGAGAGGATGCTGCGTCAATCCAGTAGCCGGACCAACCGATTTCACGCAGCTTCGGATAGATTTCATTGGTATAATCGCCGCCCTGACAGGTGATGATAATGTCCAGTGCGCTCAGAGCGTCCAGATCATAGGCATCCTGCAAGGTTCCAGACTGACCCGTGAAAGAAGGCGCGGCCTGACCGTGCTGAGAGGTGGAGAAGAATACCGGACGGATAGCGTCGAAATCGCGTTCTTCAATCATGCGTTGCATGAGTACAGAACCGACCATTCCACGCCAGCCAACGAAACCTACATTTTTCATAATATCTGTCCTGCCCTGAGGGTGATAACTGCTTAAAACGGCTCGAACGCGCGCCTGCACTAAGAGAGTGCCTGTTTTGCTGCACTGTGCCCCGTTAACGCGCGGGTCTACCACCTTACAAAATGCACCAAAAGTGGCAAGTGAATTTAATCAATAGTGCAGCCTTTAATAGCAGCACGACTTATAACAGGCGTTTTAAGCCGAATTATTCTGAGGTAGTCATGACCGAAATGATTTCAGCAACCATATTGCTGTTTTTAATTATGGATCCGCTGGGCAACTTACCGATTTTCATGTCGGTATTAAAACATCTCGACCCGAAACGCCGCCGTGTGGTGTTGATCCGCGAAATGCTGATCGCCCTGATCCTGATGCTGATTTTTCTGTTCGCCGGGGAAAAAATCCTGTCGTTCCTGAATCTGCGCACCGAAACCGTGTCGATTTCCGGCGGTATTATTCTGTTCCTGATTGCCATCAAAATGATTTTCCCGTCGGAAGAGAAAAGCAGCAGCGGCCTGCCTGCCGGTGAAGAACCCTTCCTGGTGCCGATGGCGATCCCGCTGGTCGCCGGTCCGTCGATCCTCGCCACGCTGATGTTGCTTTCGCACCAGTACCCGAATCAGATGAGCCACCTGACGCTGGCCCTGTTTATCGCCTGGGGACTGTCGATGGCCATCCTGTTGCTGTCCAACCTGTTCCTGCGCCTGCTCGGCGACAAAGGCGTCAGCGCCCTCGAACGCCTGATGGGCCTGATTCTGGTCATGCTCTCAACGCAAATGTTCCTCGACGGGATCAGGGCGTATTTGAAGATTTAGCGACAACAGGAAACGAAAAAGGCGAGCCATCTGGCTCGCCTTTTTTATGCTAACAATATGCCGTCAGACGACCATCGACAGCAGCAGGCATCCGCCCAGACCACACAGGGAGATGATGGTTTCCAGCACCGACCAGGATTTGAAGGTTTCGACGATGCTCAGGTTGAAGTACTCCTTGAACAGCCAGAAACCCGGATCGTTGACGTGCGAGAAAATCACGCTGCCTGAACCGACGGCGATCACCATCAGCTCAGGACTGACGCCGGTCGTGGCGATCAGTGGCGCGGCGATACCGCCTGCGGTAATGGCCGCCACGGTGGCGGAACCCAGTGCGATACGCAGCACAGCGGCAATGGACCAGGCCAGCAGGATCGGCGACAGGTTGCTGCCGTGCATCAGGGCAGCGATATATTTTTCAATCCCGCTGTCTACCAGCACCTGTTTGAACGCCCCGCCACCGCCAATGATTAACAACATCATCGCGATGATTTTGATGGAATCGCTCACGGTCGCCATCACTTCATCCATCTTACGGCCACGGTTCAGGCCGAAGGTGAAGATAGCGATCAGCACCGCAATCAGCGTGGCCATTACCGGGTCGCCGAAGAACTCAGCATACGCCAGCACCGGATGGCCTTTCGGCAGGATCATTTCGCAGACCGCGCGGAATGCCATCAGGATAACCGGCACCAGTGACGTCGCGACGCTGACGCCAAAGCCCGGCATCTCTTCTTCCGTGAAGGTTTTCGGATTGAACAGACCTTCCGGCACCGGTTTGTCGATACCTTTCAGGAAGCGTGCATAAACCGGACCGGCCAGGATCACGGTCGGCACCGCCAGCAGTGAACCGAACAACAGGGTTTTACCCATATCGGCATGGAAAATGGTGGCAATCGCCGTCGGGCCAGGGTGCGGAGGCAGGAAACCGTGGGTGACGGATAACGCCGCCGCCATCGGCACACCGACGTACAGCAGTGGCAGACGCGCCGCCGCTGCCACGGTGAAGACCAGCGGCAGCATCAGCACGAACCCGACTTCATAGAACAGCGCAAAACCGACGATGAAACCGGTCAGCACGATCGCCCACTGAATGTGTTCGCGACCAAATTTTTCGATAAGCGTGGTGGCGATACGTTGTGCGCCCCCGCAATCCGCCAGCATTTTACCGAGCATGGCCCCGAAGCCCATGATCAGCGCCAGACTTCCCAGCGTGCCGCCCACCCCGTTTTTGATCGAGGTGATGACTTTATCGACCGGCATTCCCTGCATGATCCCCACCGCCAGCGCGACGAGAATCAGTGCAATGAAGCCATTAAGCTTGAATCGGATCATAAGTAACAACAGCAGTGCGACACCCACCGCTACAATAACTAATGGCATATTTTTCCCCTCATGCTGTCACGGCGGTATGTCAAAAAACCGGGTGACGCATTGTTTTTAATTTTCAAGATGTTGTAGGAATTAACAGTGCAACGGGTACAGACCGCGACCGCTAAAACAGCAGTGCATTCCTTTGTGATATTAGTCACATCTCCATTTGTTACCGGTATCATGATACCGGTAACATGCTAATATTAGGACTCACTACGCAGTCAAAATGTTCATTTTGGGATAGAGATCATACTTATGGCAGGACAAAGCATCATTCTGATGGGCGTGTCAGGCAGCGGTAAATCCACCGTCGGCGCGGCACTGGCCCGTGAAATTAACGCGAAATTTATCGACGGCGATGATCTTCATCCCCGCGCCAATATTCAGAAAATGGCCAGCGGCACGCCACTGAACGACGACGACCGTGCGCCGTGGTTATTGCGCCTGAATGACGCGGCCTACAGCCTGCGCCATAAAAATGAAACCGGCATTATTGTCTGTTCTGCGCTGAAACGCCGCTACCGCGACGCGCTGCGTAAAGACAACGAAGGCATGGTGTTCATCTACATGAAAGGCAGTTTTGATGTGATTGCTGAGCGCCTGAAAGCCCGCGCCGGACATTTCATGCCGACCGATTTACTGCGCAGCCAGTTCGATGCCCTCGAAGAGCCGGGCGAAGATGAGCCGGATGTGTTGCGCGTGAATATCGATCACAAGTTTGAAGGTGTGGTGGATCGTTGTATCGCGGCTTTGAAGACGGTACAGAAGTAAGACTTTCTCCTCCCCCTGCGAAGGGGGAGGTCGGGAGGGGGTTTTAATGGCAGCGCTGTCTTCTGCAAAACCCACACCCCATCCCAGCCTTCCCCTCGTGAGAGGGGAAGGAGTAAAAGATTAGATGCTTCGGCCTGCCGAGATGGTGAACCCGACATCCACCATCCTCGGCACTACTTCTTCGCCACGTAATCTTGCCAGCAGGCGTTCAGCAGAAATCTGCCCCATTCTTTCGCGTGGTGTGAGCACGCTGGCCAGCGGCGGCTCCATCGCCTGTCCCATGTTGTGTCCGTGGAAACCGGCAATCGCCATTTGGGACGGGATTTTCAGCCCCTGACGCTGGCATTCAAAGAATGCGCCCGCCGCGAGGTCATCGTTGGTGCAGAAAATACTGTCGATTTGCGGCCAGTCTTTTTGAGCCTGACGCAGTAATTCCGCGCCACCGCTGTAACTTGAGGAACGGCTGGTCATCACGCTGTACGGTTCCAGCCCGGATTCGCGCATCGCCTGCTCGTACCCCTGCTGTTTGATGATGGTTCGTTCGTCCTGACGGGCGCCGAAGTACACCACATGGCGGTGCCCGTGCGCGATAATTTGCTGGGTCATCTGCCGTGCCGCTTCGAAGTTATTAAAACCCACCGCCAGATCCACACACGGCGACACGCAGTCCATCATTTCCACCACCGGAATACCGGCCACTTCAATCATCTTCAGCGTTCGCGCCGTGTGATGGCGTTCGGAAAGAATAAGCCCGTCAATATTGTAGGAAAGCAGCGAGGTCAGACGCTGTTCTTCGCGCTCCTGACTGTAGCCGTAGTGCGCCAGCATGGTCTGGTAGCCGTGAATATCGGTCACGCTTTCGATGCCGCGCAGCACTTCCGCGAACACCTGGTTAGTCAGCGACGGCAGCAGCACGCCGATGGCGCGGCTTTTGGCGTTCGAAAGAATGTCCGGTGCGCGGTTGGGGATGTAACCCAGCTCATCGAGCGCCGCAGAAATCTTTTCCTGCAACGCGCCGGAAACCTGTTCAGGATTGCGCAAATAACGGCTGACCGTCATTTTGGTGACGCCCACTTTATCGGCAACATCCTGGAGTACGGGTCTTTTTTTCTTGATATTCATCAATGAGATGGTGCCGCTGAAAGGTTAAGGGATCAGACTGTGATGTTAGCAAACAATCGCGCAGGCGGATATCCGTTGCTGCGCGACATGAGAGGTTTGTCAGGAAGGGAGGGAAAGCTGGCCGCGAACCGGTGCGCTGAGGCTGGCAGAAAACTGCCCGGCCAGCAGCGCCATGGCACGTTGCGCCAGTGTCTCCAGCGGATACGCAATCGCCGGAACCGCCGAACCCCCCGGTGGCAACGTGCTGCCGAGGCTGACGACCATCACGTTTTCGGGAACGCTGCGCCCGTGCTGCATCAGCTGACGAAGCGCATCCTGCGCGATGGCGTCGTCCGGCACCAGCAGCGCGTTGAACGGCACGTTCTGCGCCAGCAACTGCGTCAGCGCCTGTGCGCCGCTGTGCACCAGCCGCCGGTCATAAGGCAGCAGAAATTTCTCCAGCGCCAGATGATACCCCTGAAGGATCTGCCCTGCCGCTTCCTGACTTTCCGGATTGATCAGGGCAATCTGTCTGCGCCCTTGTTTCAGCACATACTGACAGGCAGTTTCGGCCGCGAAGCTGCGGTCAAAATGAATGCTGCGCTCTGAATCCGCATCGAGACAGTCAATGGTGATGACGTTTTCGGGCAGTTTTGGCAACGCAAAACGCGCGCCGATCACAATCATCGCATCGCACAGGCCGCGGCCAATTTCGTCCACAGAGTGCGTCAGGCTCGCCGCGTCGGTGGCAAAGCGCAGCAACAGATATTTCTGGTTCAGCCGTAACTCTTTTTCCAGCGCGTGCAGATAACCGGTGGACTGGTTAATGTTTTCCGTCGCACAAATCACCCCGATACAGCCGGTGGATTGCGTGGACAGCGACTGCGCGATCACGCTCGGTTTGTATTGCAGCATTTCCACCGCCTGCATTACGGCCAGGCGGCTTTCCTCTTTCACACCGCGGCTGCCACTCAGGACACGGGACACCGTCGCTTTCGACACCTTCGCCAGCCGCGAAACGTCGTTAATGTTTGCCATGTCTTTCCTTGTGTTAATCGAAACCGTTATTTTTAGACACCGCCGCAAACCATTCGCCGCTTTTCTTCACAGTACGTTTCTGCGTTTCCAGATCCAGCTGAATGAAACCATACCGGTTTTTATAGGCATTCATCCATGACCAGCAATCAATAAATGTCCACATGTGATAACCCAGACAACCGCTGCCTTCCTGTAAAGCACGATGCAGCCATTTCAGATGCCCGCTGACGAACTCAATGCGGTAATCATCCTCAATGCGGCCATCCTTTTCAAAGCGCAATTCATGCTCCACGCCCATGCCATTTTCGGAAATGAAACAGCGCGGATTGCCGTAGTTTTCACGCAGATTGGTGAGGATATCGTAAATGCCCTGCTCGTAGATTTCCCAGCCACGGTGCGGGTTCATTTTACGTCCCGGCATCACGTAGTTATCGAAGAACCATTCCGGCATAAACGGACTTTCCGGATTGACCATACTGTCGCGACACTGAATGCGGCGCGGCTGGTAATAGTTGATGCCGAGTAAATCCACCACGCCCTGCTGCAGCAGTTCTTTATCGCCCTGCTGACACGCCGGAAGCTGATCGTGTTTTTTCAGCAATTCCACCAGTTCCTGCGGATATTCACCGCGCAGCGCCGGATCGAGGAAACTGCGGTTAAACATCAGGTCTGCAATGTTGGCGGCTTTCAGGTCAGCCGGGTTTTGCGAACGCGGATAAGACGGCGTCAGGTTGAGGATAATGCCGATTTCGCCGCTGAGATGACGGGCGCGATAAGCTTTCACCGCCAGCGAATGCGCCAGCATGGTGTGATACGCCACGGTGGCCGCCCGTTTGAAATCCACCACGTTCGGGTAATGGAAATCATACAGATAGCCACCTTCCACCGGCACGACCGGTTCGTTGAAGGTAAACCAGTGCTTCACGCGGTCGCCGAACAGTTCAAAACAGGTATCGGCATATTTTTCATACGCCTGCACCACGTCGCGGTTTTCCCAGCCGCCGATTTCCTGCATCGCCATCGGCATATCGAAGTGGAACAGATTGATAAACGGCTGCACGCCCTGCGCCAGCATTTCGTCGATCACCTGATTATAAAACGTCACCGCTTCCTGATTCACGTCACCCCTTCCGTTGGGGATCAAACGCGCCCAGGAAATCGAGGTGCGAAACGTGTTGTGATTCAGCTGTTTCAGCAGGGCGATATCTTCACGCCAGTTCTTGTAAAACGTGGAGGTCTCCTGCGGGCCGACGTCGTTGTGAAAACGTGTTGGCTGCTGTGAATACCAGTGATCCCATACCGTCGCGCTTTTGCCGTGGCTCAGTGTTTCACCTTCCGTCTGCGGCGCTGAGCTGGCACTGCCCCACCAGAATTCTTTTGGAAATGCGTATTTCATCGTCATCCTCGCTGTCCGTTAGCTTTACGTTTTTAACTGTGAATGGTTAAGAATTCGCCGGCACGGCATTGCCCGCCGTCTGTGCCGTGGCTTTTTCCGCTTCCTGTTTCAGCAACGTACGTTCATAGGCTTTCAGGAACGGGTAGTACATTACGGCTGATAACACCATACAGAACAGGCACATAATTACCGGACTGAATGCCCAGTTTGCGGCCCATGACGCACCAATCGGCGCAGGTGTTGTCCAGGGTGTGAGCGAGACCACTTGTGCAACCCAGCCCAGTTTGGTGGCGGTGTAGGCAAAGACAGCGTTAAGCATCGGCACCAGCGTGAACGGCAGGAAGAACACCGGATTCATGATAATCGGCGTGCCGAACAGGATCGGTTCGTTGATGTTAAAGAAGCTTGGCACCACGCCCATGCGGCCAATGGTGCGCAGGTGCACGGCTTTGCTGCACAGCAGTAAAATCGCCAGCGGCAGGGTCGAACCGACGCCACCAATCAGCAGATAGTGATCCCAGAATCCTTGCAGATAAATGTGTGGCAGCGGCGCACCGGCCTGCAATGCGGTCTGATTGAGCGCCAGATTAGTCATCCAGAACGGGTTCATGATGCCGGTAACAATCAGCGCACCGTGAATACCGGCAAACCACAGCACCTGGCAGATAAATACCGAGATCAAAATCGCCGGCAGGGAATCCGAGGCGGACACCAGCGGTGCCAGCAAATGCATGATCGCTTCAGGAATAATCATGCCGGTTGTCGACTGAATAAACAGGTTCAGCGGATGTAATGTGGCGACAATCACCACCACCGGGATCAGGATTTCAAACGAACGCGCCACGCCGGTCGGCACTTCTTTCGGCAGGCGGATAGTGATGTTGCGGCGTTTGAGCAGCGCATACACTTCGGCGGCATAAATCGCCGTCAGAATGGCGGTGAAGATACCTTCGCCGGAGAAATATTGGGTGGAGATTTGCTTGTCATGGTACGGCGCGGCGACCAGCAGGAACGCCATAAAGGCCAGCAAACCGGTCATGATCGGGTCGAGTTTGTAATGCTTGCCGAGACTCGCCCCGATGCCAACGGAGATGAAGAAGGTCATCACGCCCATGCTCAGATACCACGGCAGCATCAGCTGTTCGCGGTATTTCAGCGACAGGTCCAGCCAGCCGCGCGCGAAGCTCCAGGTGGTGTCCGGCGAGAAAGGCGGGAAGATAAACACCAGCATGAACGAGCCGATAATCATAAACGGCAGCGCCGCGATAAAGCCGTCGCGGATGGCAATGACATGCCGCTGTTGGCCGACGCTGCCCGCCAGTGGCGTGATGTGTTTTTCGATGACGTTAACCATCGCCTGATAGAGACCACTCATACGCGGCTTCCTTCCCGTGCGATCAGGCCGTAAGCGAAGTCCAGCACGTTGTCGCCGCGCTGCATGCCATAATCCATCATGTTGATGGTCTCGACCGGAATATTAAATTCTGCGGCTCTTTTGGATAAATCAGCCTGCATGTAACGCACCTGCGGCCCGAGCAACACCACCTGATAATCACGGAATTTTTCGTCAAATTCGCTGGCACCGAAGGCATCGATCTGCACTTCTTCGCCGCGCTCTGCCGCCACTTCTTTCATTTTGCGCACCAACAAACTGGTCGACATCCCCGCCGAACAACAAAGCATGATTCTTTTCATTTTGCTTCACTCCCAGATGATTTATGTTCTGCCCGTTTCTTCTTGCTGAGGGTATTTGAGGCGTTATGGAAACCGGTTTCCATGCCTTCAGGGGAAATGTGCGAGCCTGTTCATAAAATTTCATGCCGTTTGTCCGGCGATGTGAAATGTTTCACATTTTGCGTAAATGTCTTTCGCAGAGAGAAAAAGAGCAGCTAAGGGAAAATGCCGCCTCACAATTATCACCGCACTCTCACACCGGGTATCATCCCTCTGATTTATTCCGCCAATAAACAACATAAAACCCTATTAATCTCACCGGCGAAAAACAATGAAAAATTGATATTGAATGATTTTATGCCCTGAGGATTAATGAATACATTGTCCGGCATTCACCGCTTATTATCTTTAAGGAATGCCTGATGCCGGCGTTTAACACCTGTAAAATAACACGATGTATTCTGCTGGCGTGTTGCCTGCCCAATATTGCCGTCATGAGCGCCAGTGCGGCAAATTACACCCTGCCATTGCTGCTGACGAACAATCAAAAGCTGACCTTTTCCACCAAGGATAACGAAAACATCGTTGCTGATAACCCGCTGATAAAATACGGAATCATGGTCAATAACGGTGCACAACTGACGTTCCTGGCTAACACGTTCAACGCGTCCGGCAGCCAGCTTGGCTCCTCGCTTGTCGCGCAAAATGGCGGTGTCATTAATATCGGAAAAGATTCCGTGATTAATCACAACAGTCAGTCCGGGGAAATTTCCCATGCGGTAACGATACAAGATGCAGGCAGTGTTTTAAATATCAACGACGCGACCCTTAATTCTAACAGTGCGGCAGTGGTGATTAATAGTAACGCCACGGCGAATATGATTAATGCCACCGTTAATGCCCGTAATGCGGACAATGCCTTGGAAGTGAATAATGAGTCCACACTGAATGCCGTTGGTTTAACGGTGAATCATCTGGGGGGAACGTCCAATAGTTCGGCCATTGTTATCAGTAATTCTGATGCAACATTACTGAATACGTCACTTTTGTCTCAGGTTCGTCAGGGAATAACGATCGAAGGTTCCAATGAACGTTTTTCAAATGTCACTTATGAGCGCGGCACCATCATCACAAAGAGTGATCAAAGCAATGCCGTGATAGTGGACTTCGGTAACCTGAAAATGAGCGATGTCGATATCGAAACATCCGGGCAATATGCCAACGGCATGATGGTAGAAAACGGCAGTAATGTGCAGATCAGCGGTGGCTCCATCACCACTCAGGCCCCCATGACTAACGGGATAACCGTGATCGGTGCCAATGATCTGATACTGGAAAATGGAATGCGTATTTCTACGCCAGGTGATACTTCTAAGGGTATCGACCTGCAAGCCGCTCCGATGACGGAGAATGAATTACAAAAACTTCGCCTTGATAATTCAACCATCACCAGCGGCAATGTCGGCATCAGCAAGATTTACGACGGTAATGCTCAATTGGTCATCGATAACGCCACCCGTATTTCAGGCATTAACGCGGCCATGACCTTTGCCGGCAACGGCACCACCACGGTGAATGTCAGTGATCAAAGCCAGATTATCGGCAACATTATCAATGCCACCACCGCGAAAACGAACATGACGCTGGACGCCTCCGTACTGACCGGCGCGGTGCAAAACCTCAGTTCGCTGGCGCTGAATAATCAGTCGGTGTGGAATCTGACCGGCGATTCCGTGCTGGGTAATGTCTCGATGGATAACAGTCTGCTGAACTTCACTCAGCCTCAGCAGGACAGTTTTCGCACGCTGACCGCGAATACGCTGTCCGGCAACGGGGCATTGAACCTGAATACCCGGCTTGGCAGTGATGATTCCCCGACCGATTTACTGCACATTACCGGCAACGCCAGCGGACAATTTGGCGTGCTGGTCCGCAATACCGGCGGCAGCGGTGCGCTGACGCAGGGCGACGGCATCCGGCTGGTGCAGGTCGATGGCGCTGATACGTCCTCGCTGAAACTGCTGAAAAAAGTCAGCGCAGGGGCGTTTGATTATTACCTGTATAAAGGCAGCCCGACCTCGTCGAAAGACTGGTATTTACGCACTTATCTCGAGCCGGTGCCGCCGCCGGAACCGGTGCCTGATCCGACACCTGACCCGGATCCGACGCCCGACCCGACACCGCAGCCCACGCCTAAGCCGGTGATCGCCTACCGGACGGATGTCGTCGGATATATTGCTTCGCCCTTCCTTAACCGGCAGTACGGTTTTAACTCGATGGGGTCTTACCATGAACGTACCGGCGACAGTGTGAAACGCAGTCAGGACGGGACCTGGGGGCGCGTCGGCGGGTCGCATGATAATTATGATGTCGGTCGTTTCAGTTTTGACAGCGACATTCGCTATATCCAGATCGGCAAGGATTTGTATCAGGATGACACGCCGCGCGGCAACACGGTGCATGCCGGGGTGATGATTTCGCTGGGCGACCAGAAAACCGGCAGTTCGGACAGCGCACGCAGGCTGGTCGGGGAATCCGCCGATACCGGAGATGTGTCGACCGATGCTTACGGCGTCGGGGGCTATTACACCCTGAAAACCAACGACGGCGCGTATCTGGATTTTGTCGGACAGATTACCGATTACCACACCGATTTCCACAGTGAAAACGATGCCAAACAGGACGGGTACGGCGTGGCGTTGTCAGCCGAGAGCGGCATTCCGTTGGCGATAACTCAAAGCTGGCGACTCGAACCGCAGGTGCAGGTGATTTATCAGTATTTGCATATGAAAGGGTTTAATGACGGCATTGCCACGGTAAACAAAACCACGGACAACAGCGTTCAGGCGCGGGGCGGCTTGCGGCTTTCGCATCAGCCACAGGCCGGTCAGCCCAACATAACGCCGTACCTGAACCTTGATGCGGTATCGACATTCAGCGATGCGCCGGCCGTCACCATCGGCAGTACCCGCATTTCGCCTGATTTCACGCAAAGCACCTGGAAGGCGGGCGGCGGGATCACCGCGCCGGTGAGCAAAAACGCCACGTTTTATACCAGTGTGAGTTATACGCGGGGCTTTGACGGTAAACAGGAAGGTTACCGGGGCAATATCGGCATTAATGTCAGCTTTAAATAATGAATTCAGGACGCAAAAAAGGCGATGCCATTGCATCGCCTTACGTTTTGAATCACCTGTGATCAGACCGGCGGCAGGTCAAACAGCAGGATTTCGCTGTCCTCATCGGCGTGAACCGACAGTGCCGTTTCATCCCAGATCGCCAGCGCATCGCTCGCCCCGGCTTTCTGGCCGTTAATGGAAACCGTGCCTTTCACCACCTGGATCCACACGCGGCGTTCAGCCTGGATCTGATAAACAGACTGTTCGTCTTTTTTCAGCGCCCAGCGGGACAATTCCATATCCTGGAACACTTTCAGCGAGCCATCACGGGCATCCGGTGAAAGCACCAGCTGGCGACCCTGCGGCGCATCGAACATGCGTTGTTCATAACGCGGTTCCAGCCCTTTCTGGTTCGGGATAATCCAGATCTGATACAGGTGCAGTTTACGGTCGCTGTTGCCGTTGTACTCAGAGTGCGTCACGCCGGTACCGGCGCTCATAATCTGGAATTCACCGGCCTGAATCTGCTCTTTGTTGCCCATGCTGTCCTGATGTTCCACGGTGCCTTCCAGCACGTAGGTCAGAATTTCCATGTCTTTATGCGGATGCTTACCAAAACCCTGCCCCGCGTCGATGAAATCTTCATTGATCACCCGCAGCGCGGAGAACCCCATAAACTGGGCATCGTAGTAATCGGCGAAAGAGAAGGTATGCCAGCTTTCCAGCCAGCCGTGACTTGCGTGACCGCGTTCTTGTGCTTTGCGTAAGTAAATCATGTTCAACTCTCCTCAATGTTTTCTCTAGTCTAGTCAACGGCTGAGAATAAGAAAGCGTAAAAACTTCACTCCTCTGTTCAAAAAATATGAACAAATGCAGGCGGCGCATTCCAAAGGATTTGAAGAAAATATCGAGCAGAATAACCTCCTGATAAATACAGCATCCGTTGTGCCAGCCCGTACAGGGCCGCATATTGTGGTTGAAAACACGGAGATATAACAAAATAAAGTGGCTCACCCCTGAGCCTCAAAAGGATCCCCTCATGAAAACAGTCAATTCTGTCTCCGCATTGAAGAATCTCAAAAATCATCTGGATCATAATATTTTTGTTAATGGTTATTTTCAGGCCGGTGACGGCGGCGGCGGCCATTATCACTGGGACAATAACTGCGATCTGCCCGCCAATAACGGCACCGTGATCAGTTCTGACCATTCGGCCAACGGGCGCTGGCGGCTTATTCATCAGGGCGTGGGCGATTTCCGTACTTTCGGCATTCTCAATGCCGATCAACCCGCCGACGATGCGCTGGATGCGTTAGTGAATGATCCGGCAATTACACAGATTCTTGCGTTCACGGATTTGCTCTTTCAGCGCCGCCATCGTTTCTCCCGTTCAGATATCACGCTGGATTTTCAGAACAACCGCGTTTTCACCACCGGCATTGCCAGCGCACCGGCCAATGATCCGTTTGCTGCCGTGCTGTTTTTCCAGGGCAGCGTCACCGGCGCCCCCGTCACCTTCACGCTGACAGAAACGTTGCAGGAGCAGACGGATATTTTCCCGGTCGCCGACTCGTCACTGTTCAGTGTGGGCGACTGGTATGCGGTTCAGGTGGCACCGGTGAAAGGCGCGGCAGAGCGCGAGCTGCAAAAGCTGGTGGAAATCATCGCCATTCCTGACAGCACGCATATTCAGATTAGCTATTACAACGGCTGGGAACTGCTGGCGGGCAGGGTGATCAGCTGGCAAAAAGTCGAGCCGGTGGAATTCGTCACCATCAAAAATATGCAGTTCTCCGGCGCGGGAGAGGATCAGCTGACCGGCAGTCATCCGGTGGCATTTGAATACGCGGTGTACGCCAATGTGGCAGGCATTCATTCAACAGGTTCTTTCTGGCCGGTGGTGATGCGCCGCTGGAATACCCATTATCTGACGCAGCAATGTTCCCTTATCAATCCGCCAAATACCGCTTTTGGCGGTGCCGGTTATCTGACGCAGCAAATCTATTGCCTGTACGGTCATGTCAGTGATTGCAGCGTCGCAAACGCGCGGCATTTAAATGATTTCACCGCATCGGCGTACTGCCTGGTCGAAAACTGTCACGCCAGCGGACAGAGCGCGGAAAAAGGCCCGTTCGTCACGCACGGTCAGTACGAACATGATCTCACCTATACCGGCAACTCCGGCCTGATGACCTTCGCCAACTCCGGTGCCACCTGGGGAGGCAGCGCCAAACGTATCAATGTACGCAAGCACGTCTGCCCGTGGTTTGTCGCGCGTTCTGCCGTCAGCGAACTGACGCTGGAAGATCTGGTGGTGATCGCCAATGAGACAATCCCGCAATCCGGGATGTTGTGGGTGAATGCCGACGGGTTGCAGATGACCGGCTGCACCGCCGATCGCACGCTGATCATCAGTCAGGCATCGCAACGCGCGGCGCGCCCGAACGTTATCCGTCAGTGTCAGTTTTCCCTGCAAGAGGACGGTGCGCCAATGGTGCAGAGCAACGTGATCGCTGCAATCACCTTTACCGATACGGTGTTTAACGACATCAACGGGCATTCATTTGACAGCACCGCGCCGCTGAATTTTGTCCGCTGTATCTTCAATGCCACCCCGGAATTTGCCCCGCTCATCCTGAAATCCGCCACGCTGTCGGTTCAGGCGTCACAGTTTAATCAGGTTGGCTTCACCCTCTCCGGCACCGCGCCGAAGCAAATCGATATTCTTTCCTCAACGCTGACGCAGGCGACATTGGATTTCACCGACGTCACCGCCCAACCCGCCAGCTCACTGATGTTTCTCAACAACCGCCTATCCGGCAGCACCGTCATCGCCCAACCGCCCGCCGGAGATCGGGTGATATGGCAGCAGAATATGAGTTTTCCCTGAAGCAGGATTTTTCGAAAGAATGTGAGTCGCAGGAACGCGGCCAGCGAGCGACCCCATAATATGAAAGGAAATTTTTTCGAAATAGTTTGAGTTGTGGACAAATCTGCCGGGAGCAGATTTGAACGCTGCTTGCAGCGGCCCCTTCAGGGGCGAGGCCCAAGGATGGGCCGAGTAAGGCGGCAAGTAAGCGAATCCCCGGGAGCATACACAAGTATGTGACCGGGGTGAGCGAACGCAGCCAACGCATCCACAGCTCAAAATATGAAGAAAAAAAAGCCAGCACATAAGGCTGGCTAAGTAATACTGGAAGCAATGTGAGCAATGTCGTGCGCTCATTGGGGACCCGTTTGACCTTGGTGTGAGGCCATCCCCGGAACGCATGGCAATAATAATCATTATCATTCGCACTTGTAAAGCATTATTTTTCACCGAACATTCGATTGACAGTTTTCCTTTTCCTGATAAATGTAGAGGATATTCAAACAGTAACCACAAAAAGAGGAGTGTCGCCATGAGCGAAATAGTCATTCGTCACGCTGAAGCCCGGGATGCAGAGGCGCTTCAACACCTATACGCTCAGGTTCCTGTTTTCAGCGACACCCTGCAACTCCCTTACCCGCCTGCCACGCTATGGGAAGACCGGCTCGCCAATGCCGCGCCCGGCCGGTTCGCGCTGGTGGCCTGTATCGACGGCAAACTGGTGGGCAATCTGACCCTGATGGTCGAGCAGCCCTGGCGACGCCGCCATGTGGCCACATTCGGTATTGGTGTGGATACGCAATTTCAGGGAAGAGGCGTCGGCAGCGCGCTTATCGCCGCCGCCCTGGAGCTGTGCGACAAATGGCTGCATGTGACCCGCGTCGAGCTGACGGTCTATGCCGATAATGACGTGGCGATCGGGCTGTATAAAAAGTTCGGATTCAGCGTTGAAGGCCTCAGCCCGTGCTACGCGATGCGCGACGGCGAACTGGTGGATACGCTGCATATGGGGCGCATCCACGGCGTCCGCTCACCGGCTTAATCTGTACTGACCGTGGCGCGGGTGTCCTGCGCGGGCTGACGTAACAGCAACCGCACCACCAGCGCCATCGCGATTAACACCAGCAGCGCCGAGCCGGGATAAATCGCATCGATTCCCGCCTGCGTCATCAACACCCCGGCCAGCGGCCCGGTGATCCCCAGCGATAAATCGAGAAAGGCCGAATAGGTCGCCAGCGCGCTGCCCTGATTTTCCTGCGGCAATTTTTTGACTGCCACCACGCCCAGCGCCGGATAAACCAGCGAGAACCCGACGCCGGTGATAAACGCCCCCGCCATCGCCGCCCACGCCGTCGGCGCGAAAAACACTATCATCAGCCCGGCGATTTCTACCACAAAACAGGCCAGCGCCACGCGCAATCCGCCAAAACGGTTGATGCTGTTGGGCAATAACAGCCGCATACCGACAAACGCCACGCTGAAGAATGTCAGGGAGAACGCCGCGCCCGACCAGCCTTTGGCGGCGTAAAACAACGTGATGAAGGTGGCGATCACGCCAAAACCGGTGGAAGCCAGCGCCAGCATCATGCCGTAGGGCAGTATTTTTCCTAACACCTGACGGAACGGGATTTGCGTCGAGGCTTTGCCGGTCACCGGCGGTTTACGCCACGCTGTGATCAATGCCGCCAGCGCCACCAGAATGATGCACAGTGACAGCAGGCTCAGGCCACCGGCGCTGAAAATCAGCACGCCGAGCGGCGCACCCATCGCCATCGCGCCGTACGTCACCACGCCGCTCCACGAAATCACCTTGCCGATATGCAGGGATCCGACCACGCTGATGCCCCACAGCGTCGACCCGGTGCCGGCAAAACTTTGCCCGGCACCGAGCAGCAACCGTCCCAGACACAGCAGCGCCAGACTGACCGCCGGTGAGGCGTCAAACCACAATGCCAGCAGATAAAACACGCCACTGAGCAGACAGCCGCTCAGCCCGAACATCACCACCCTTTTTGGCCCGACTTTATCCGCATAACGCCCGGCATACGGACGGCTCAGCAGCGTCGCGAAGTATTGCAGGCTGATCACCAGCCCCGCCCAGAACGCGCTATAGCCGAGGTGTTCATGCACATAACCCGGCAGGATCGCCAGCGGCAGGCCGATGGTCAGATAGTTGGCAAAGTTAAACACCAGAATGGAGAGGATGCGCAGCGTGGTCTTTGAGGAACTGGCGGACGTCAGGTCGGGCGAAGCAGGTTCAGGCATGGAAATCAGCGTCTCACGAAAGAAGGTTCAGGCGTGTTACGAAGCCGTAAATGAGTCTTTGACTTTATTAGTAATTGATGACTTTCGCAACAAATTGAACCGTTGTTTTATTCAGCTTTCGACGTACTGCCATCAAAGTGACACATCACTGTCATGCGCCCTGATTATGGTCGGGAGACTTCAACCGGAGGACATCCTATGTTCAGCATGGATACCCTGTTTCAGGATCTCGACCCGCAGCAAAAAACCCCTTCATGGCAACGCCATCTGTTAAAAATCCTGTTCCGCGAAAAAGAGTTCCACCGCTTTGCCGACCAGTACCGGCACCTGAAAGGGATTGATATGGCCGAGCAGGTGCTTGAGCATTTTGCCATCCGCTGTGAACTGACCGAACGCGACCGGGAACAAATCCCGAGTTACGGCCCGGTGGTGATTGTGGCGAACCATCCGATCGGAACGCTGGACGGACTGGCGCTTCTGCACGCCGTGGCGTCGGTGCGTCCGGACGTCAAAGTGGTGGCAAATCAGTTGCTGTCGCTGGTCTCGTCGCTCGGCAGTCTGATGATCCCGGTGGATAACATGGGCAACCGCACGCGGCGCAATCAGGTGACGCAAATGCAGGAGCATCTGGAAAATCAGGGCGTGCTGATTGTGTTTCCGGCAGGCGAAGTCTCACGAATGAGCAGCAAAGGCGTGCGCGACGGCAAATGGCACACCGGTTTTATCCGCCTCGCCGCCAAAGCCCGTGCGCCAGTGGTGCCGGTGCATATCAGCGGCAGCAACAGCGCGCTGTTTTATCTCAGCTCAATGATTTACCGACCGCTCAGCACACTGCTGCTGGTGCATGAGATGTTTGGTCAGCGCGGCAACAGCCTGACACTCAAAATTGGCGCACGCATCCCCTACTCAGGCTGGCACGACGGCCAGATGCAGGCGGGCGATCTGGCGGCACGTTTCCGCAAACATCTTTACCGTCTCGGCGCGGGCAAGCCGGGGTTGTTCCATACCGAAACGTCCATTGCCCGTGCGGAAGACCGCGCGGTGCTGAAACACGCACTGGAAGCCAGCGAAGTGCTGGGCAAGACGCCCGACGGCAAGATGATTTATCTCTACCGCCGCCACGGCGAAGACACCGTGCCGATCTTGCGCGAGCTGGGGCGTTTACGTGAAATCGCCTTCCGCGCTGTAGGCGAAGGCAGCGGCCGCCGTCGTGATCTCGACGGCTATGATGACGATTATTATCACCTGGTGTTATGGGATCCGCAGGCGCTGGAAATTGTCGGCGCTTACCGGTTTATCCCCACCGCAGAACACGTCGCCAGCAAAGGGCTGAACGGCATCTACAGCCAGAGCCTGTTTCATTACGGCCATCAGATGGATCCGATCCTGGCGCAGGGTATCGAACTCGGACGCAGCTTTATTCAGCCCGCCTACTGGGGCAAGCGCGGGCTGGATTATCTGTGGCTTGGTATCGGGGCGTATCTGTCGAAATATCCGCAGACCCGTTATCTGTTCGGACCGGTGTCGATTTCCGGCGGTATGCCGTTGCCGGCTCGCGATCTGCTGGTGGCGTTCTACCGGCTTTATTTCCCGCCGACGCTGCCGCTGGCGACCTCACGACGCCCTTATCCGGCCTCGCTGCCCGACGTGCTGGCGCAGTTTTGCGGTGATAATTATCAGGAAGATTTACAGCGCCTGAAACGCCTGCTGGCGAATCTCGGATGCAGTATTCCGGCACTGTATAAACAGTATTCCGAACTTTGCGAAACCGGCGGCGTGCAGTTTATTGATTTCGGCAGTGATCCTGAGTTCAGTCACTGCATCGACGGGCTGGTGCTGGTGGATCTCAGCCAGTTAAAACCGGCCAAATTTGAGCGATATATTGGGGTGCATCACTGACGCTGCTGGCAGCGTGATTCAGAAACAAAAAGGGCGCAAAAAATTGCGCCCTTTTTATGGCAAACCATTCACCGCATCAATATATATAACCAATATATTCTCTCCGCATATTTTGGTTATTTTATTGTAATGATTTTTCGCTTGTTTAGTAAATTACGCCATTTTCTTCCAGCAATTTTTGCATTACCCTTATTTCTTCTTTATAGACAAACCGCACCTGATTCCCACCGGAATATACGCTTTGTTCGTCAATAAAGGCCAGGCAGGGAAAGGAGTCCGGCACAGATTCAGTGAGAACCTCTTCTAATTCTTCATCAGTGAAGATCGAAGCATTCAAAGGGTTATGGTTGATATTTAAAAAATCTTCCATAAACCATTTCTCAAAATTGGATTTATCAGTCAGGACTTTCATCACACCTTCTTTTCATCAGTTCGGCCATAGATGTTATTAGGCATTTCACTTACCCGATACACAATAGAGTTTTTTCGAAGTCGTGATTTGAAATATTTTCATTACCCACCTTATGCCTTTGATTAGAAAGAAAATATGAACAATAAATTTGACTATAACCTCATAAAAACCCTGGTCCTGATCTTTGAAACAAGAAGCATGACAAAATCCGCACAGGCGCTGGGCATATCATCGCCCACACTGACCTATGCATTAAATAAACTGCGTGATTATTATAATGATCCGTTATTTTTCAAATCCGTGAAAGGACTTAAAGCCACGCCGCTCGCGAACCAGCTTTATCCCTCCTTCAAGAAGATTGACGAAGAAATATCGCATTCCGTGATGATCACGACGGATGTTACCCCTGAAATCTCTAATGTTATTATCCGCACCAACACGATGATTGAATATTATCTGATGGATAAATTATTAGAAAACAACAAATTTCCGGAAGAACTTAATTTTACATTTAACAACCGCATCATGCTCGAAGATCAGCGGGTCACCGCGCTGGTCTCGCGGGAAGTCGATATTGATATTGGTTCCGCCATTAAGCTAAATCATTCGTTTATTTCGACCAAAATCGCCCAGTCGCGCATCATTGGTTTATGCCGTGACGGGCATCCGCGAATTAAAAATAAGCTCAGCAGCGAGCAATGGATGGCCGAAGAACATATCGTACTCAGCTCTGCCGAGACCAATGCTTATCTTCCTGAAAAACTTTATGGCCTGTCCCATCAGAGAAATATCCGTTATCGCTCTAACTCGTTGCTCAATATGCTTTATTGCATTGAGAAAAGTGATTTTGTTATGTTTTTCCCGGCGTTTCTGCTCAAACATATCCCGGCACATCTCGCCCTGCGCAGGGTAGAAATCCCCTGGATGGAAGAAGATACGCTGGATATTTATGCCTATATTCACAGCAAGGCGAAAAATGATGAGCGGCTGGAAAGAATTATCCAGCTATTGAAAAAGTAGATAATCATTTTCAGCGCAATAACCTGCGAGAAAATATCATCCGGCCGCTCAGACATTCATTTATGGCTTATTCACATCCGCCACAGCAATGGTGTAAATCACGACGGTATTGAGCGGCGATGCACCTTTGTCGTCTTTCGCGTTTTCGAGTGTGGATGGCGGGATCACCACCGTTACCTGCCCCCCTTTACGAATTAATTTCACGCTGTCACGCAACACAGGCGGCATTTCCGAAATGCGGAAAATCTGATAAGCATTATCGACCTGCGGCCCGTCAATGACGGTGCCATCAACCAGGGTGCCTTTATAATTGATCTGCACGGTATCCGTATCCTTCAGCGCCGGACCTTCACCCTTATTATCAATCAGATATAATAAACCCTGCTTCGTCTTTTTGACGCCTTCCTGTTTTGCAAAAGCCTCAATATAGGCTTTATCTGCCGCCTGTTTTTTCGCATTTTGCGCCTGCGTCAGCACTTTGACCTGCTCATCAAACGTGGACATGGTGAGACGGATATCTTCGTCGCTCATCTTGCCCTGATGACTAAACGTATCTGCGATACCGGCCAGCAAAATATTCTTATTCAGGGTGATATGCAGATTTTTCTGCACCGCGAGTTGCTCCTCGATAAAGTGCGCCAGCATGACACCGCTGGCATACGCCCGCTTTTGCTCTTCACTTTCCAGCATGTTTGCCGGTGCAGGTTCAATACCCGCCGCTTTAATACTTTCTGCGGTCACCTCTTCAGAAGGCGACGCTTTCACCGGCGGTGCAGCCGCAGGTTCCGCAGCCGCGTGCGGCGTCGCGTCTGACGTCTCAACCGGTACCGCATCCGGCTTTACTGCCTGAGCTGGCGCAGGCGCTGTCTCATCAGCTTTCACCGGTTTCTCCGGCACCACAACAGCCGGAGCGGTGAGCGCGGCCGGTGGCGTCTCCACCGCAGCCTGTTCAGCCGCATTTGAAGACGAAGCAAACCCCGACAATGTCAGGAGGCTGAACAGATAAAGTCCTTTAGGGCGTGAGAGGTCCATAACTTTCCTTGTGAATTGTTGATTGTAGGTTGCTGATAAATATGACGCAGATTTCCTCCCGGCACCCCCTCGGCAGGGGGAGGCGCTAAAAATCATTTCACCGCAAACGATCGCGCCATCAGATCCTGCGCGCATGCCCACGCCGAACTCCAGGCCCACTGGAAGTTATAACCGCCCAGCCAGCCGGTGACGTCCACCACTTCGCCGATGAAATACAGACCCGGCACCTTCGCGGCGGCCATGGTTTTTGAGGATAATTCTTTGGTATCGACACCGCCGAGCGTCACTTCTGCCGTGCGGTAGCCTTCGGTGCCATTCGGTTGCACCTGCCAGTTTTGCAGTTGTTCAACCAGTTCGGCCTGCTGCGGCACATTCAGCTGCTTCAGCGTGACATCCGGTAACTGACCGAGGGTTTGCAGGCATTCGACCAGGCGTTTTGGCAGTTGCATCGCCAGCGTATTTTTCAGGCTCTGGTTCGGATGTGCCTGACGCTGTTCATTCAGAAACGCCGCCAGATCGACATCAGGAAGTAAGTTAACGCTCACAAACTCGCCAGGCAGCCAGTAACTTGAAAGCTGTAAAACCGCCGGGCCGGACATGCCGCGATGGGTGAACAGGATGCTTTCACGGAAAACAGTGCCATCTTCCGCCGTCAGTACCGCAGGCACTGACACGCCGGAGAGCGTCTGTAAGTGATCCAGCAGCGGTTTATGCAGGGTAAAAGGCACCAGACCGGCGCGGGTCGGCAGGACTTTCAAACCAAACTGTTCGGCAAGACGGTATCCAAACGGCGAAGCGCCCAGTCCCGGCATGGAAAGTCCGCCGCTGGCAATCACAAGTGAGTGAGTACTTACAGTTGAGCCGTTCACCTTGATAATAAAGCCCTCTTCGGTTTTCTGAACGTCGGAAATCTCGCTGCGCAGACGCACATCGACATGACCCAGTTCGCATTCCTTATCGAGCATTGCCACAATTTGCTGGGCAGAATCATCACAGAACAACTGACCGAGGGTTTTCTCATGCCAGGCGATGCCGTAGCGGTTGACCATATCGATGAAATCCCACTGGGTATAACGCGCCAGCGCGGATTTACAAAAATGCGGGTTTTCGGAAAGATAGGCAGCGGGTTCGGCGTAAAGGTTAGTGAAATTGCAGCGTCCGCCGCCTGACATCAGAATTTTACGCCCGGTTTTTTTCCCGTTATCCAGCAGCAGAACCCGGCAGCCACCTTGTCCGGCCTGTGCTGCGCAGAACATACCCGCCGCACCTGCACCAATGACTACCACATCAACCTGTTCCACTTTTGGCCTCTCTTTATGAAAATTCAACTACGTTTTAGATAGGGTTTACCCCTTACCGATGGGCGTTCAGGCCGCATGATGCCGCGGATTGTAAGGGACAGCCGCCGCTTAGACCAGCCAGACTGTCCGCTTTCTGAACGTCGTAAGTAAATGTTTCTGTGAGTAAAGAGGGAATAACGTTTTGATAAATAAAAATTTAATTGAAACAAAGCCAAATATTGAACTGTTTTTAGTCAAAAAAATGTCATATTTTCCTTTTCCCGTCCCCCTGTTCTCGCAGATAATGCGCGGCGTTCATGACCACTAACTGGCGTAACAATTATGCTGCATCTATTTGCCGGATTGGATATTCATACCGGTTCTTTATTGATTCTCGCGTTACTGTTTGTTCTGTTCTACGAAGCCATTAACGGTTTCCATGACACAGCCAACGCAGTAGCAACCGTCATCTATACCCGGGCAATGCGTTCGCAATTAGCGGTCGTGATGGCAGGGGTATTTAACTTCTTTGGCGTCCTGCTCGGTGGTTTGAGTGTGGCCTATGCCATCGTCCATTTACTTCCAACCGATTTACTGCTTAACGTGGGTTCCGCACATGGCCTCGCCATGGTGTTCTCTATGTTGCTGGCGGCGATCATCTGGAACCTCGGCACCTGGTACTTTGGCCTGCCGGCGTCCAGTTCCCACACGCTGATTGGTGCCATCATTGGCGTCGGGCTGACCAATGCATTAATGACCCACACGTCTGTGGTCGATGCGTTAAACATCCCGAAAATGATCGGCATTTTTGCATCTCTGATTATCTCACCGCTGGTCGGGATGATTATGGCAGGCACCATGATTTTCCTGTTGCGCCGTTACTGGAGTGGCAACAAGAAACATGCCCGTATCCACCTGACGCCTGCTGAACGTGAAAAGAAAGACGGCAAGAAGAAGCCGCCATTCTGGACCCGTATTGGCCTGATCCTGTCGGCTATCGGCGTGAGTTTCTCTCACGGCGCAAACGACGGACAGAAAGGTATCGGCCTGATCATGCTGGTCTTGATCGGTGTGGCACCGGCAGGTTTCGTGGTGAACATGAGCGCGACCGGATACGACATTACCCGTACCCGCGATGCCGTGACCCACCTCGGTCAGTACTATCAGCAGCATGTGGATGCCGTGCCTCACGTCGTTGCGCTGACGCCGCTGGTGCCTGCACCGGACGTCAACATTGCGCCTACCGACGAGCCGAAAGTGTTCCACTGCGACAGCAGCCACGCACTTGACGCCATTGGGCGCGCTCAGACCCTGCTGACCAATTTGCAGTCCTACAGCGACCTGTCACCGGAAGAACGCAGCCATATGCGTCGTCTGCTGATGTGTGTTTCTGATACTGCGGATAAAGTCGCGAAGCTGCCGGAAACCTCCGTGGCGGACAAACGCTTCCTCGGCGAGCTGAAAACCGACATTCTGCAGACGGTCGAATACGCGCCTATCTGGATCATCATCGCTGTGGCGCTCGCACTGGCCATCGGTACCATGATTGGCTGGAAACGTGTGGCGACCACTATCGGCGAGAAGATTGGTAAGAAAGGCATGACCTACGCACAGGGCCTGTCTGCCCAGCTGACGGCGGCGGTGTCTATCGGCGTGGCCAGTTACACCGGCATGCCGGTTTCCACCACGCACGTACTGTCTTCTGCGGTTGCAGGTACCATGATTGTCGATGGCGGCGGTGTGCAGTCGAAGACGGTGAAAAACATCGCCATGGCGTGGATCTTAACCCTGCCAGTGTCGATTGTCCTTTCCGGCGTGCTGTACTGGATTGCGCTGAAGCTGATCTGATCCTTATCTGACCGGCATTAAAAAGGCGACTCTGCTCAGCAGGTCGCCTTTTTTGTTTCCTTTTCCACACATCCTCCCTAATTCATAACCAAAGTAATTGGAGTTGCAGCAAGGCAGCAAGCGAGAGAATCCCGATGAGCTGACACAGGTCAGTGATTCGGGTGAACGAGAGCCGCTAACGCCGCTGCAGCTTCAAGTACTAAGGGTATGCTAATACCAGATCAGCATCGCTAACATACTGATCAATATTAATCCGACCAGTGCAGTTGTCAGGATAAACTGACCGCGGACCCGTTCACAACGGCGGATAAACTCAGGATCGTGATGTTCAACGTAGCGCTGAGCATAAATATAGCGCACCAACCTTATTTGCTTGCCGGGCTGACCGTGAGAAGTAAAAAATCCCCCGCCATCGACGTACTGATACAGCAGCGGATCGCACCCCCGCAGGACCACCAGCAATGCGCGCAAAGAAGAGTAATAACGCAGCATATTCACTACACACACAAAACATAAAGCCCAAAACAGCGCAACGGGACTGATCATGATTCCCCCTCAAGGCGAACTGACCCCGCGCAATGCACCTCTGCTTACCGGCGCACACCCGACGTTTCGCCCTGCCTTTCCGCGATTTCACACCTCCGGACAACCTGCGCCCGCCCTCTTTTCGTATCACAGAAGATTGCCAAAGCAGGAGAAGCCTGCATTATTCAGTGTAGGAAATGAATGCGGAACTGTTCATATTATTTGCATCTATAGATTTTCAGATATGGAAATGGGATCTGTATGCTTGATTTATTTGGCCATTTTGGCGCTATACTGAAGTCATGACATTCGCATGATGCTGATCTTGCTATTTACTGACTTATGGAAGGAGTTTTCTTATGGCTTACAAACACATACTTATTGCTGTGGACCTGTCGCCGGAGAGCAAAGTTCTGGTCGAAAAAGCCGTTTCCATGGCGCGTCCGTATAACGCCAAAGTGTCCCTGATCCACGTCGATGTGAACTATTCAGACCTGTATACCGGCCTGATCGACGTTAATCTGGGTGACATGCAGAAACGTATTTCCGAAGAAACGCATCACGCGTTAAATGAACTGTCGCAAAATGCCGGCTATCCGATTTCAGAAACCCTGAGCGGCAGCGGTGATCTGGCGCAGGTGCTGGTCGATGCCATCAACAAATATGGCGTGGACTTAGTGCTGTGCGGCCATCACCAGGATTTCTGGAGCAAGCTGATGTCTTCCGCACGCCAGCTGATCAACACCGTTCATATCGACATGCTGATCGTGCCTTTGCGTGATGAGGAAGAAGAAGCGTAAAACGTATTATTGCGTTAACGCTGACATAAAAATGCCCGCAGGTGAAAACCGGCGGGCATTTTTTTTTGTCTTTTAGCCGCAAAAAACTGGTTAATCTGTGAGCAAGCGCGTAGCCTGTATATACAGTATGTTTTTATATTCAGATATAATTCACATCCATTTGTTTATTATGAATAATAAATAAAAATAATGGGTATATACGGACGAAGCTTTTCATACAGGATGTATTATGAAAATCCAGTTTTCACCGGCAGTGAAAGAGAAATTGCTTGTAAAACACAGTGTTGTGGAAAAAGAAGTCTTCGAATGCTTTGCAAACCGCGAGGGCAATTATCTGAAGGATATCCGCGAGCAGCATCAGACAACGCCACCCACCTTGTGGTTTATTGCTGAAACGAACAGGGGAAGGACGCTTAAAATCTGCTTTATCCCACCCCACAACGGGCTTCCGGCACAGCTGAAGTCCGCTTTTGAACCTAACGAGATTGAAAGGCGAATTTACGCCAGTAAAGGTGCTCTGTGAAAACCGGCAGTAACACCCATAATTTAGAGGAAGACATTATGACAACCCGCCACGACGCTCAGGATAATGCAGACATGTGGGATAACCGCGATCTGGGTGCATCCGAAGAACACGCAGAGGCAATCTCCCCCTCTCTTGCGGCTGAGTTCGATGACATGATGGAACTTCAGGCGATCTCTATCAGGCTGCAAAAATCGCTGCTCAGTAACCTGAAAACTATCGCGGCACATCATCAGATTGGCTACCAGCCAATGGTCAGGGATTTGCTTACGCGTTTTGCAGAAGCGGAAATGAAAAAGATCCTGATTGACCAGCTAAACAAGATCGACGAAGCACAGCGTGATCGCGAAAA
Organism: Rahnella sp. BIGb0236; assembly: GCF_004364755.1. NCBI lineage: Bacteria > Pseudomonadati > Pseudomonadota > Gammaproteobacteria > Enterobacterales > Yersiniaceae > Rahnella > Rahnella sp. BIGb0236. The sequence continues at coordinate 235,082 of NZ_SOAO01000004.1, read as the reverse complement.
AACCGTGCCAGTCACTGAGTTTATTGAAGATTTGCGTAATCAGGCATGAAAATTAGAAACCAGAACGTATGTGCAGTGCGTTCTGGTTTCTGTTTCATCTCGTTGTGATTTTTACAACAGCGGCTGTCTATAACGGCGTATAGATATCAAACCGGTGGCTCTTGGTCACCACTGCGGCCTGTGCGGCGATGTCGGCCATCGGCGGAGCATAGTCCGGGCGTTTCACGACAATGCGTTTTGTCGCTAACCGGCGTGCCGGTTCCAGCAGGCCATCGGCATCTTCGTCAGGGCCGACTAATCCCTGAAATACCCGCATCTCTTTCTTCACCAGCGCACTTTTCTGTTTATGCGGATACATCGGATCGAGATACACCACTTCCGGTTTAGGCGACAGTTCCGCCAGCGCGGTCAGGCTGGAGGCGTGCAGCAGCGTCATGCGCTCACGCAGCCACGGACCGATTTCTGCATCGCGATAACCGCGCGCCAGCCCGTCATCGAGCAGCGCCGCAACCACCGGATTGCGTTCCAGCATCCGCACCTTGCAGCCCAGCGACGCCAGCACAAACGCATCACGACCCAGTCCGGCGGTCGCATCGACCACATCCGGCAGATAGCTGCCTTTGATGCCGACGGCTTTGGCTACCGCCTCACCTCGCCCGCCGCCGAATTTGCGACGGTGCGCCATGGTGCCGCCGACGAAATCGACATAGATCGCGCCGAGTTTTGGCTCGTCACGTTTGCGCAATTCCAGACGTTCAGGCGTCAGCACCAGCGCCATCACGGCATCCGGATCAGACGTCAGGCTCCAGCGCTGCGCCAGAACAGATAAGGCGCCTTCATCGGCGCCTTCTTCACACAGTAAACACACACTCACAGGCAGAGGTTATCCTTTGATTCCGTAGTGGCGCAGCATAGCATCCAGCTGCGGCTCACGCCCGCGGAAGCGTTTGAACAGCGCCATTGGCTCTTCGGAACCACCACGCGACAGGATGTTATCCAGGAACGACTGACCGGTTTCGCGGTTGAAAATCCCTTCTTCTTCGAAGCGGGAATAGGCGTCGGCAGACAGCACTTCTGCCCACAGATAACTGTAGTAACCGGCCGCATAACCGCCTGCAAAAATGTGGCTGAAGGCGTGCGGGAAACGTCCCCATGACGGTGACGGCACCACGGCAACCTGTTTCTTGATTTCAGCCAAAGTTTGCAGGATTTGCGCGCCTTTCGCCGGATCGTATTCCGCGTGCATGCGGAAATCGAACAGGCCGAACTCCAGCTGACGCAGGATGAACAGCGCCGCCTGATAGTTTTTCGCCGCCAGCATTTTATCCAGCATTTCTTTCGGCAGCGGTTCGCCGGTTTCGAAATGACCGGAGATGAACGCCAGTGCGTCCGGCTCCCAGCACCAGTTTTCCATAAACTGGCTTGGCAGTTCGACGGCATCCCACGGCACACCGGAAATACCGGCAACGCCCGGGGTGTCGATGCGGGTCAGCATATGATGCAGGCCGTGACCGAACTCATGGAACAGCGTGGTGACTTCGTTATGCGTGAACAGCGCCGGTTTGTTGCCCACCGGGCCGTTAAAGTTACAGGTCAGGTACGCGACCGGTTTTTGCAGTTCGCCGTCGGCTTTACGCATACTGCCGACGCAGTCGTTCATCCATGCGCCACCGCGTTTGTGTTCGCGGGCGTACAGGTCGAGATAGAAGCTGCCGCGCAGGTCGCCGGTTTCATCGAACAGGTCGAAGAAACGTACGTCTTTATGCCAGGTTTCGACGTCTTTACGTTCTTTGGCGGTGATGCCGTAAATGCGTTTCACCACTTCGAACAGCCCTTCCAGCGCACGCTGCTCAGGGAAATAAGGGCGTAACTGCTCGTCGTTGATGGAGAACAGATGCTGTTTCTGTTTTTCACCGTAGAACGGCAAATCCCAGGCTTCCATCTCATCCACACCGAAATGTTCTTTGGCGAAGGCACGCAGTTGCGCCAGCTCCTGCTCGCCCTGCGGACGCGCACGTTTTGCCAGACCGCTCAGGAAGTCGATCACCTGTTTCGGGCTTTCGGCCATTTTGGTGGCGAGAGACATATCCGCGTAGGATTCAAAACCTAACAGCTGTGCCAGTTCGTGGCGCAGCGCCAGTTCTTCGGCCATGACTTCGCTGTTATCCCACTTACCGGCATTCGGCCCCTGATCGGAAGCGCGGGTCGCAAACGCGCGGTACATTTCTTCGCGCAGCTCACGGTTTTCGCCGTAAGTGATCACCGGCAGATAGCTCGGGATATCCAGCGTTAACAGCCAGCCTTCCTGCTCTTTCGATTCTGCCAGCGCTTTCGCCGCCGCCAGTGCGCTTTCCGGCAGACCTTTCAGGTCGTTTTCATCAGTGATTAATTTGCTCCAGCCCATCGTGGCATCGAGCACGTTGTTGCTGTAGGTCGAACCCAGTTCAGACAGACGCGCGGAAATTTCGCCGTAACGCTTTTGTTTGTCCATCGGCAAACCAATGCCGGACAGTTCGAAATCACGCAACGCGTTATCAATGGCTTTTTGCTGTGCCACCGACAGCGTGCTGAAATGTTCGCTGTCTTTTAAATCGCGGTATGCCTGATACAAACCGGCGTGCTGGCCGGTCCAGGTGCTGAATTCAGACAAAATAGGCAGGCACTGCTCGTAGGCTTCACGCAGTTCCGGGCTGTTTTTGACGGCATTGAGATGCCCGACTGGCGACCAGATGCGGCTCAGGCGATCGTCACTTTCGGCCAGCGGCTGACACAGATTTTCCCAGGTATAAGGCGCGCCCTGCGCGACCACACGTTCAATCGTCTGGCGGCTTTCTTCGATCGCGGATTTCATCGCAGGGACAATATGTTCAGGCTTGATCGCAGAGAAAGGAGGCAGGGAGAACGGTTGTAAGAGCGGATTCGACGCGTTTTGCTGTTCAGTCATAGGGCCAGTCCTTCGTAATAGCGTTTGGGGCTGATGCGCCGGTGGCGCACCACGCCGTGAATTCGGGTCGTCTTAAAGATGACGTAACTTCTAACATGCGGTCAAGTTGCGGGGAAATCAATGGCTGAGGGCGATTTCCCCCGGCCGCCACAGATATTCACGTTATCAATCACTCACGTCCGAATTATCAGGTTGCAGCAAGACCTGCCTCGCAATTTTCATCTTTGTCTGTGCCCGCCCGGTAAACCCTGTTTACAGAAAGGTTATTCGTGCTAGCTTTCTGTCATCTGGCATACGCCAGTATGGTTTTTCTACAAAACAGGGAGTTGGCAGGGAATGAAAACACTCAAAATTGTCACGCTGGGCGGCGGCTCAGGCTACACCCCGGAACTGATCGACGGCTTTATCCGCCGTTACGCCGAATTACCGGTCTCAGAGTTCTGGCTGGTGGATATCGCAGCCGGAGAGGAAAAGCTGAAAATCGTCGGTGCGCTGGCACAGCGGATGGTCAAAAAAGCCGGGCTGCCGATGACGGTGCATCTGACCACCGACCGCGAAGCCGCGTTGCGTGATGCGGATTTCGTCACCACTCAGCTGCGCGTCGGCCAGCAGGAAGCCCGTATTCACGACGAAGCGATCCCGCTGAAATACGGCGTTCTCGGGCAGGAAACCACCGGCGCGGGCGGCTTTATGAAGGCGCAGCGCACCATCCCCGTGCTGTTAGATTTGTGCCGCGATATGGAAAGACTGTGCCCGGATGCGTGGCTGATCAATTTCACCAATCCGGCAGGGATTGTTACTGAGGCCATCGAAAAATATTCGTCCATTAAAACGCTGGGCATTTGCAGCGGTGCGAACAGCATGATGATGGATATCGCGAAGGTGTATGACGTCCGGCGTGAAGACGTGTATGCCCGCGTGATGGGGCTGAATCATCTGATTTTTGCCGATCAGATTGCCGTCAGCGGCCATGACGTCACGGAAGAATTTATCGAAAAACTGGCACAAGGCAACGGCCAGAATCAACTGAAAAACATTCCCGAAACCGGCCTGCCACCGGCCTTTCTCCGCGCGCTCGGGCTTTATCCCCTTTCCTACCTGAAATATTTCTATCTGCGCCGGGAAATGGTGGCGCACAGCGTGAAAGACAGTCAGACGCACGGCACCCGCGGTGAACAGACGCGGGAAATTGAACGCCAGCTTTTTGAAATCTATAAGAACCCGCAACTTGAGAGCAAACCCAAAGAACTGGAAAGCCGGGGCGGCGCATATTACTCGGATACCGCCTGTTCAATCATCAGCGCAATTTATAACAACAAGCAGGAGATCCACGTCGTCAATACGCTCAATCGCGGTGCAACGCCGGATCTCGACGAAAACAGTGTGGTAGAAACCAACGCCATGATTGACCGTCAGGGCGCGCGTCCGCTGGCTTACGGGCGTTTGCCGGTGAAAATCCGTGGCCTGATCCAGAGCGTAAAAGCCTTTGAGGAACTCACCATCGAAGCCGCCGTGACCGGCGATTATTCCACCGCATTAATGGCGCTTTCGGTGCATCCGCTGATGCCATCGGTGAATATCGCTGAAAAAATTCTCGACGAATACCTGGCGGTTAACCGGCCTTTTCTGCCGCAATATCCACAATAACGGGCATAAAACATCATGATGAAATTCATAGAATCACGGCTGGTGCCGTGTCTGGTCAGGGTCGGGGATAACGTTATTCTGGTCGCGGTGCGTAACGGCATTACGCTGACACTGCCGTTTATTATTTCCGGCAGTATTTTCTTAATTATCGCCAATCTGCCCATTCCCGGCTGGACGGAATATTTAGGCACTTTTGGTGAGGCATTAAATGCCCCGGTGCTGGTCACCTTCGGAATTATTGGTTTAATTTCGGCAATGGGTATCAGTTATAATCTGGCGAAACATTATAAGCTCGACGGACTGACCTGCTGTGCGATTACCGTCGCCGTGTTCCTGATGGCGCAATTAAATGATGACTACACGCTGAACGTCGATAATCTCGGCGCGGCGGGGTTATTCTCCGCCATTATTCTTTCCATCCTCACCGTCTATATCATTCGCTTTTTTATCCAGCATAAGATCTATATCCGGCTCCCGGACAACGTGCCACCCGCCGTGCTGCAATCCTTTGTCAGCGTCATACCGGCGATTGTCTGTCTGGCGCTGGTGTGGTTTGTGCGGGTAATTTTGCATTTTGATATCAACGCATTCTTCACGCTGATCCTCAGCCCGCTGGTTATCGGCTTAGGCACGCTGCCCGGCATGTTAATACTGGTCTTTCTGATCTCACTGCTCTGGTGCTGCGGCATTCACGGCACCAACGTGCTGTCAGGCATTACCGCGCCGATATTCCTGAAGTTTATTGTGGAAAATACCCAGGCCTATCTCAGCCACCAGCCGATACCGCATATCTTCGCCGAAGGCTTCTATAACTTCTTCATCTGTACCGGCGGGTCCGGCGCGACAATGGGACTGGTGCTGGCGATGATGGTGTCGAAAAGTCGTTATTACAAATCGCTGGGCCGGATGTCATTTGCGCCGTCGCTGTTTTGTATCAATGAGCCGGTGATTTTCGGCGTTCCGATGGTGTTTAACCCGCTGATGATGTTGCCGTTAATTATCACGCCGATGTTGTTATGCACCATGTCCTATTTTCTGATGACCTTTAATATTATCGGTCGCCCGGTATTACAAATCCCCTGGACGATGCCGCCTTTGCTGAACGGTTATTTCGCCACCGGCGGCAATATTCCGGCGGCTTTGTGGTCAGGCGTCATGATTATTATTTCGACAATCATTTATTATCCCTTCTTCCGGCTGATGGAAAAGAAACAGCTGGCTCAGTAAGAAGCCGCAGTCCCGGTTAATGCTGCGCAGGTCAGCGCATAAATGCAGGCAACAACGGAAGGAGACATCATGAAAATAAACTGTGCTTTTGTGGGATTTGGAAAAAGCGCGACGCGCTACCACTTGCCTTACGTTTTACAGCGACGCGAGACGTTTCAGGTTAAAACGATTTTCGATATCGCCCGTCGCCCGGAGAGTGAAAAAGAAGAGGCTTATCAGGGGATCCGGTTTACCGATGATCTGAACGATATCCTGCATGATAAAAGCATTACGCTGGTCACGCTGTGTACGCCGCCGCAAACCCATTACGATTACGCAAAACTGTGCCTTGAGCACGGGAAAAACGTCATTGTCGAAAAGCCCTTTACCCGGACGCTGGCCGAGGCACAATCGTTATTCGCGCTTGCCGCCGAAAAAGGGCTGACGGTCACGCCGTATCAGAACCGGCGCTTCGACAGTTGCTTCTTAGCAGCTAAAAAAGTCATCAGCAGCGGCGTGCTGGGTAACATTGTCGAGTTCGAAAGTCATTTCGATTACTTCCGTCCTGACGCGCCTGATGCCCCGGCAGATTACACTCATGGCGCTTTTTACGGGCTGGGCGTGCATCTTGTCGATCAGGTCGTCAGCCTGTTCGGACGGCCAGAATATGTGCATTACGACATCCGTTCGGTGAGAAATAAAAACAACCCTGACGATACTTTTGAACTGCAACTTTATTACGGTGAAACCAAAGCCATAATTAAATGCAGCCATCTGGTGATGCAGCCTTACCCGAAATTTATTCTTCACGGGGAAAAAGGCTCCTTTATTAAACTGAATATCGATCAGCAGGAAACCTGTCTGAAAGCCGGGAAATTACCGGGCACACCGGATTTTGGTCAGGAAACGGAATATGGCGTGCTGAAATACATTGATGACAACGGCCACACCATTACCGAACATGTCGATGCGGGCAACGGCGATTATGGCCGCGTTTATGACGCCGTCTGTGCCACGATATGTCAGGGACGTGCGCCATATGTGCCAGCCGCTGAGGTAATGACCACAATGGAAATTCTGCACCGGGCATTTGAACAACCCGCGCCCGCGCTGATCAGGCTTCGCTAAAAACCCGCAGGCCGGGAGCGGAAGCTTCCGGTCAGCAGGGCATGTGTCTATACTGCTCAAAAATAAACCCTGACATGAAGAAGTTACGCCCATGGCCGCCCGTTACATTGATATTAAAAACAGCCTGAAGCAGGCGATCCTGCATAAAGAATATCGGGTCGGGGACAAAATCCCTTCCGAGCGGGAGCTGGCCGTCCATTATGAAGTGACACGGGTGACGCTGCAAAAAGCCATGCACATGCTGGAGCAGGAAGGTTTTATCGAACGTATTCATGGCAAAGGGATGTATGTCACCAAAGTGATTGAAGACAACGTTTATTTGCTCAATAACGGCACCAGCGATTCTATTCTCGGTTTTTCGCGTGAATTTAAAGATAACGTTAAAGTCTCCAGCCGCTTAATCAGTTTGCAGACCATCAAAGCCGGTGACGCAATCGCCAGCCAGTTAGATATTGATATAAATGATGAGGTCCATTATATCCGCCGCATCCGGCTGGTGGATAATATGCCGGTCCTGATCGAAGACTCCTATATTCCCTGTGCGGTAATAGACATTATTCCTGAGACGGTTTTACAACATGCCTCTTTATATGAATTCATTGAAAATAAAACTGGCCGGAAAATTAAATTCTACAATTCGGTGATTGAAGCCTCGCTGTTTGACGACACGCTTTCCGCACTGCTTGAGATTGAAACCGGTCTGCCGATGCTGAAAGTGTCGGGTGTTACCAAACTGGAAGACGGAAAAACCTTCAACTACTCAATCAGTTATAACCGCGCAGACAAATTTAAAATCAAGAACAGCTGGGTGGGAAAGTAAGATCAACCCTGCAACGTGAAGTATGAAGGGGGCAAACAGTTTATACTGTCGGCAATACGCCACTCCGGAACAATAAAGTTATGTTGAGTTACCGCCACAGTTTTCACGCCGGCAACCATGCCGACGTCCTGAAACACACCGTTCAGAGCCTGATCATTGAATCTCTGAAAGAAAAAGAAAAACCCTTCCTTTATCTCGACACCCACGCGGGTGCCGGGCGCTATCAGCTGAGCGGCGAGCACGCCGAACGCACGGGCGAATATCTGGAAGGCATCGCGCGCATCTGGCAGCGCGATGATATTCCTGAAGAACTGGCGGCCTACATGTCGGTCGTCAATCACTTCAACCGCAATGAAAATCTGCGTTATTACCCGGGTTCGCCGCTGATTGCCCGTCAGTTGCTGCGCGAAGACGACAAGCTGCACCTGACCGAACTGCACCCGAGCGATTTCCCGCTGCTGCGCAGTGAATTCCAGAAAGATGACCGCACCCGCGTTGCGCGCGCTGACGGTTATCAGCAGCTGAAAGCCCAGTTGCCACCGCCTTCACGCCGTGGCCTGATCCTGATGGACCCGCCGTACGAAATGAAAACCGATTATCAGGACGTGGTAAAAGGCATTCAGGAAGGCTACAAGCGTTTTGCCACCGGCACTTACGCGCTGTGGTATCCGGTCGTCATGCGCCAGCAAATCAAGAAAATGCTGCGTGACCTCGAAGCGACCGGCATCCGCCGCATCCTGCAAATCGAACTGGGCGTGCGCCCGGACAGCGATCAGCGCGGCATGACCGCTTCCGGCATGATCGTGATTAACCCGCCGTGGAAACTCGAGCAGCAGATGAACAACGTGCTGCCGTGGTTGCTCAAAGTGCTGGTGCCTTCCGGTACCGGTCATACTACAGTTAACTGGGTTGTGCCTGAGTAAGTAAAGCTTTTCCCCCTCGCTGAGGCCTTTTTCAAAGGTCTCAGCTATCAAACCTATCGCAATCATTGATCCAATCTTTTCCACAACACGTTAAACTCTTAACCAAATTTTGAGATTAACGACGCTGAATCAGTGTCTCCATTTTTCACAACTTACGGATAAAACGATGACCAAACATTATGACTATCTGGCAATTGGCGGCGGCAGCGGCGGTATCGCATCAATCAACCGTGCAGCCATGTATGGGAAAAAATGCGCGCTGATCGAAGCTAAAGAGCTGGGCGGCACATGCGTCAACGTGGGTTGTGTCCCGAAAAAAGTGATGTGGCACGCTGCGCAAATCGCGGAAGCGATCCGCAATTACGGCCCGGATTACGGCTTTGACACCACCGTGAACAGCTTTAACTGGAAAACGCTGGTCGCCAACCGTACCGCCTATATCGACCGCATCCACACTTCTTACGACAACGTGCTGGGCAAAAACAACGTTGACGTGATTAAAGGTTTCGCACGTTTCGTTGACGATCATACCGTTGAAGTGAACGGCGAGAAGATCACAGCGGATCACATCCTGATCGCCACCGGTGGCCGTCCGAGCCATCCGGATATTCCGGGTGCGGAATACGGCATCGATTCAGACGGTTTCTTTGATCTGACCGAAATGCCAAAACGTGTTGCCGTCGTTGGCGCAGGTTACATCGCGGTGGAAATCGCCGGTGTGATGAACGCGCTGGGTGCCGAAACGCATCTGTTCGTGCGTAAACACGCGCCGCTGCGTACTTTCGATCCACTGATCGTCGAGACGCTGGTGGAAGTGATGGAAACCGAAGGCCCGGCGCTGCATAAAGAATCCATTCCGAAAGAAGTGGTGAAAAATGCCAATGGCAGCCTGACGCTGAAACTGGAAAACGGCCAGGAATTTGAAGTGGACAGTCTGGTGTGGGCGATTGGCCGCGAACCGGAAACGGACAATTTCAACCTGAAAGCCACCGGCGTGAAAACCAACGATAAAGGTTACATCGTCGTCGATAAGTTCCAGAACACCAGCGTAAAAGGTATTTACGCGGTGGGCGATAACACCGGTGCCGTTGAACTGACGCCGGTTGCGGTTGCCGCAGGCCGTCGTTTGTCTGAGCGTCTGTTTAACAACAAACCTGATGAGCATCTGGATTACAGCAACATCGCCACTGTGGTGTTCAGCCACCCGCCAATCGGTACGGTCGGCCTGACCGAACCGCAGGCGAAAGAGCAATTCGGCGAAGAGAACGTGAAAGTCTATAAATCCGCATTCACCGCCATGTACACCGCCGTCACGCAGCACCGCCAGCCATGCCGCATGAAACTGGTGTGCGTCGGTGCTGAAGAGAAAATCGTCGGCATCCACGGTATCGGTTATGGCATGGACGAAATGTTGCAGGGCTTCGCGGTCGCACTGAAAATGGGCGCAACCAAGAAAGACTTCGACAACACCGTCGCTATCCACCCGACCGGCGCGGAAGAGTTTGTGACCATGCGTTAATTCGCGGGCATTGCGCTGAAAGCGCGATGAATTGAAAGGCTGCCACCGGCAGCCTTTTTTATTACCTTCAGTCCAGCAAAATCACTTTCGAACTGTCCGCCTCGAACAGTGGCTTACAGAGAATTTTATAACTGTCGCGGTCAAAATGGGGCACGGCGATATCGAATGCTTTAGCGGCTTCCAGTGTGCTGACGGTGCCCAGATAGAACCAGTGATTGATGACATGATAATCCGTCAGCCCGTTGGCTTCTTCGGCGATGGCGATGCGGCCCGGATACGGCCAGCTGCGGATTTTTAACGCGCTGAGCGCTTCCCGCAGGCGCGCCTGATGGGCCTCCGGCGATTCTTTACCGCAACAGACTCCGGCACATTTTCCCAGTGAGAAGCGGAAACAGGCGCGGTTTTTTGCCCCTTTTTCCAGCCCCAGTGCGCCGTAACAGAGTTTTTCCTGATCGGCGATATCACGGAGCTTTTCCAGTGCCGACATCTTCGTTTTGAACAGGCCAAACAGATCTTCACTGTGCGAAAAATCCACGTCATCACTGAACACAATGCTGGCCGTCAGCGCCTGAAGGCGGATAGAGCACAGTTTGCGGGCGGTGCGCAGACGCTTATTAAACAGCGGTCGCCGGGTTTTGATCAGATCCGATTCCAGCAACAACGCCCCCACTTCACCGATCGTTTTGATGAATTCAATATCGCGGGTCATGTGCAGAAGTTTGGCTTCGGCAGGATTGCGGAAGTGCGACATTACGCGGCTGCGGATATTCACACTTTTGCCGATATACAGCGGAAAGGCGTTGTCGTCGCCGTAAAAAATATAGACGCCGCTGCTGCCGGGTAAATTTTCTAAGGTATGGCGAAGGTGTTCAGGGTACTGATAAAGCTCCGTAAAAAGCTCTTTTTCGGGATTCCACAAAATAGCTGACCTGCTTTAACCGGATAAATGTCGTATAGAAAACAGACAGATAATACTGGCGTTTTATACAGCCTTCAACCTTTGCGAAATAATCAGTGTGTAAATATTGCACGGCGGAACTCACGCCTGCGTACGCATCCCGATATATTCCTGTCCGCTCAGCAGGTTACCTAACGCCGCCTCGCGGGTGTCGCGCTGATCGGATTGTATCCACAGATACAGATTATCGACGTTATCAAACCGCACCAGCACGGTGTAGGTGGTTTCACCGTGCACCGGACGCAGGATATTCACATTCTGATAACCGGGAAACCGTGCCGCATCCGTCTTCAGCTGTTCCAGCCAGCTTTCGTATTCCGCCAGCTTATCCCGCCGTACGCCGTGGGTGATCACCAGGGTGATCTGTTCAGGTTGATGTGGATAAGCCATGGGATATTCCTTCTGAGTAACCGGTATTCTGGTTAACTGAATGTTGCGTTATATTCATAAACGATACGAAATCCGCACGGCTATTGATAACGGAAATATTTTGGGTTGTTGTTAAACAATTTTGGGGTGGGGAAGAATAATGCGATTAAGCCTTGAAGCGCTGCTGATCCTGGATGCGCTGGACAGACACGGCACCTTTGCCGCAGCCGCCGCCAGACTGTTTAAAACCGCGTCGGCACTGAGTTATACCGTGCAGAAAATGGAAAGTGATCTGAGCATTAAACTGCTGGACCGCTCCGGACATCGCGCGACCTTCACGCCGACCGGTCGCCTGATGCTGGAAAAAGGCCGCGTGCTGCTGCGCGCCGTCAGCGAGCTGGAACAGCAGGCGCAGTATGTGGAAAGCGGCTGGGAAAGCAAACTGACCATCAGCGTCGATGCCTCAGTGCCGTTCGCCCTGCTGGCGCCGCTGATTGACCGTTTTTACGCCGAGCATCAGCACACGCAGTTATTGTTCCGCCACGACGTGCTCGCCGGGTGCTGGGAAGCCCTGAGTTATGGCGAGGCCGACATTGTTTTCGGTGCCGTGCAGGAACCGGTCATCCGCAGTGGCATCGAATACCGCCCGATCGGCTGGCTGGAATATGTGTTTGCGGTTGCGCCGCATCACCCGCTCGCCGCAATGCCGGAACCGCTGGTGCGCGAGCAAATCCGTCAGTACCGCGCCGTGGTGGTTCATGACACGTCGCGTCACGGGACAGGTGCGGATTTGCGGGTGCTGGATGAGCAGAAGATGCTCAGCGTTCATGACTTTAACGCCAAAGTTCATGCACAGATTGCCGGGCTGGGCTGCGGCTATCTGCCGCGTTATCTGGCCGCGCCACATCTGGCAAGCGGTGCGCTGGTTGAGCGCCGTCTCGATACCGAAACCCGCCGCGATCAGGCATTTATGGCCTGGAACGAAAATGCTACCGGCAATGCGGCGATGTGGTGGCGCGAAAATTTGCAGGATTTCGAGGGCATTGCGGCGGTGTACAGCCAGGACTGAAAAACAAAAGCCGCATCATGCGGCTTTTTACTCTGGCTAACGCACCGACAGATAGTGATGCATCTGCGGTTTGTTCTCACCGCGATGATAACGCGTTACCTCGCTTTGCAGATCGGCATCCGCATGCGACACACGCTGATGCTGACGCAAATGTTCGTGCCAGGACTCCACCAGGAACCATTCCACCAGCCGCAGCGGGTCATCGCTGTGTTCGGTAATGCCCCACGCATAAGCTCCGTCACGGCGGCGTGCCAGCGAAAGTTTGCGGATTTCGCTCAGAAACGCCGGACGATCTTCCTGCGCAATCCTGTATTCAATCTGGATCATCACCGGGCCGCGATCGCCCTGCACATCGCCTTCCACCACCGGATTGTCCCAGTGACCGGCAGGCTGTAAATCCGCCTCACCCGCAGGCAGTTTCAGCCGCCAGCACAGCAATGCGGCAATCAGCAGCCCGGTTCCCGCCAGCAGCAATGCGCCCACCAGACCGGTTTCCCGGGCGATTAAGCCCCAGAACAGGCTGCCCGCCGCCATCGCGCCGTTAAACACCATCAGGTACACCGCCAGACCGCGACCGCGCACCCAGTCGGGCAGAACCGCTTGTGCCACGCCATTCATCGACGTCAGCGCAATGATCCAGCCCATCCCTAATACCACCATCAGTACGACCGCCAGCCATTTTGCCGGAGACGTCGCCAGCAGCAACATGACAGCCGCCGACAGCAGCGCGGAGAGCAGCACCAGGCCATCCACGCTCAGTTTCTGGCGTAAACGCGGCAACAGCAGCGCACCGAATATGGCACCGACGCCTACCGCGCCGAGCAGAATGCCGTAGAACCCGGCGGTTCCGTGCAGCATATTGCGGGCAATCAGCGGCAACATCGCCCAGATGGCGCTGGCAAACGCGAAGTAAATCGCCGCACGCAGCAGCACACGGTGCAGTTCGCGGCTGGCTTTGACATAACGCAGCCCGGCACGGAACGCACCGAGAAAGTGTTCGGATAACTCATTTTTGGCTTTGACCGGACGCTTCCACCACAGCAGTGCGCCAATCACAAACACATAGCTCATGACATCGGCGCCGTAAGCCGCACCGGCACCGAGGCTGGCTAACAGTAAGCCACCGCCCGCAGGCCCTACTGCGCGGGCAATATTAATCCCCAGTGAATTCAGCGCAACGGCATTGCGCAGATCAGGACGCGGCACCAGTTCCGGCACAATCGCCTGCCAGGCGGGACCCATCAGCGCCGCGCCAATACCGCCGATAAAGGTCAGCGCCACCAGATATTCCACGGTCAGCAAGTTATTGTGCGACAACAGAAGCAAGGTTCCGCTGACGCCCGCCAGCAACAGCTGAACAAAAATCAGCAGGCGGCGACGGTCAAGAATGTCGGACAGCACGCCGGCGGGGATCGCCAGCAAAAAAATCGGCAGCGTGGCGGCGGTTTGCATCAGCGCGACGGCCGCCGGGTTCGATGACAGCCCGGTCACTAACCATGAGCTGGCGACATCGCGCATAAAACTGCCGGTATTGCCGAGGATGGTCGCCACCCAGATCGTGGCGAATAATCCCTGTTTAAGCGGTGAAAATGCCCCGCCCGCGACACTGTTCTGGCTCATACCCGCCCCTTAATATCATTCCATGCGACATAGACAAACGCACCGGCCAGCCCGATATGTTCGAAGAATCCGTTCATCATCATCGCGCGTTCATGGCCGGAAACCTGCCAGTACGCATTCGCCATAAAATTGGCGCAGAAGGTGAACAGCGCCAGTGCCAGCGCGCCAGCCCAACGATATCGCCCGGAGAGGATCAGCGCAGAGGCTCCCAGTTCCAGCACAATGACTGCGGCAGCCATTGGCGCGGCAGGCGATAATCCGAAGTGCTGCATTTCAGCGATGGCACCGGGAAAATCGAACAACTTGACGATACCGCCCTGCAAATACGCGGCGCACAGGGCCAGCAGGGCAAACCAGCGGATAACCGGGAAAGGGACAACAGGAGCCGACAGACTGGAAACAGGGGCGTGACGCATGATTTCTCTCCTGCCGGAACCTGCTCAAGGCGCGGTTCCGGCCTGTTAATTGTTAATACCTCATCATTCGCACTGCAGGAAGGCGGCAAGCGAAGGAGTCCCGATGAGCTTACTCAGGTAACTGATTCGGGTGACTGAATCCAGCCAACGCACCTGCGGCGCGAAGGATGCCGGTATTAACCCTGGCGCTGTGGCGCTTTGTGAACCATGGTGTAGGCATAATCGACGCCCATACCGTAGGCACCGCTGTGCTCACGAACCAGATCCATGACCGCGTCGTAGGTTTCCTTGCGGGACCAGTCGCGCTGGTACTCAAGCAGAACCTGCTGCCAGGTCACCGGGATGGCACCGGCCTGCACCATACGGTCGATGGAACGTTCGTGGGCATCCACGCTGGTGCCGCCGGAGGTGTCGGTCACCACATACACTTCGTAGCCTTCTTTCATCGCCATCAGCGCCGGGAATGTCAGACAGACTTCTGTCCACAAGGCAGAGATAATCAGTTTTTTGCGGCCTGTGGCTTCAACGGCTTTGACGAATGCCGCGTCTTCCCAGGAATTCATTGATGTGCGCTCAATCGGTTTCACGTCAGGGTGAACCGCCAGCAGTTCCGGCCAGATGTAGCCGCTGAAGCTTTCCGTTTCCACCGAGGTGTAAATCACCGGCACGTTAAAAACTTTGCCCGCTTTAGCCAGAGCGACTGTATTATTTTTAAGCTGCTGGCGATCGATATTGGCGACGCCGAAAGACATTTGTGGCTGATGGTCGATGAAAATCAGGGTGGAATTCTGTGGGTCCAGCAAATCGAATTTAGACATTTTCATTTCCTCTCAGAGTGCATTGTTGGGTTGTGTGTTTGTATTTAACGTTGTGTTGTTGTGCTGCTGGAATTAACAATAGGTCAGGAGTCGAAAAGCAGATAGCGGAAAGAATTTGGCAACTTGTTCAGATTTTTTTGACAGGGCATTCCCTATATAAACAGTCATGAATACGCCTATTTTTCATAATGATAGGAACACCAAAATCTTTTAACGACTTGTCAAAAATAACCTGTTAGCAATATTTCCCCGCCACGCCTAATGTTGATTGCAACACAACACACAATACGCAAAACCTGCAAAAACAATCGCTGAGGAAATAAACATGAGCACATTCAATACCCAAGACGGCACTCAAATTTATTTTAAAGACTGGGGCAAAGGTAAGCCGGTATTATTCAGCCACGGCTGGCCGCTGGACGCCGATATGTGGGACAGCCAGATGAATTTCCTGGCTGATCGCGGTTATCGCGTTATCGCCTTTGACCGTCGCGGGTTTGGCCGTTCAGAACAGCCGTGGGAAGGTTACAACTACGACACTTTCGCGTCCGATATCAACGACCTGATCGAACATCTCGATCTGCATGACGTCACGCTGGTTGGTTTCTCAATGGGTGGCGGCGATGTGACGCGTTATATCAGCCGTTACGGCTCAGAACGTGTCACCAGTCTGGTGTTGTTAGGTGCGGTGACGCCGCTGTTTATTAAGACGGAAGATCATCCGCAGGGCGTGGATAAATCGGTCTTCGACGGCATCAAAACCGGCCTGCTGAAAGACCGCGCACAATTTATCAGTGACTTTGCGACGCCGTTCTACGGCACCAATCAGGGCATGACCGTTTCTGACGGCATAATGACCCAGACGCTGAACATCGCGCTGATGGCATCGCTGAAAGGCACCGTTGATTGTGTGACGGCATTCTCCGAGACGGATTTCCGCCCGGACATGGCGAAAATCACCGTGCCGACGCTGGTGATCCACGGCAGCGCCGACCAGATCGTGCCGTTTGAAGCCACCGGCAAACTGGCCGCAGAAATGATTAAGAATTCAGAGCTGAAAGTTTATGAAGGCGCACCGCACGGGTTTGCGGTTACCCATCAGGATCAGCTGAATGAAGATTTACTGGCGTTCCTGAGCGGTAAATAAATCAGGCCGCAGAAATAAAAAAGGCAGGTGATCTGACGATCGCCTGCCTTTTTTTATCCGGCCACTGTTACTTGTCTTTCACACCTAATATTTTGATATTCATGATGGAAAGTGAATTCGGCGGGATTTTCCCCGGAATGCCGTCTTTGCCATACGCCAGTTCAGGCGGAATATACAATGTGGCTTCACCTTGCAAACCCAGATTCAGCACGACTTCCTGAAGCACTGCCGGGATTTCCGTGACGGCCGCGCTGATCACATTATCGTCTTTTTCGCTGGCAATGACTTTACCGTCGCCCAGTTTCTCAATAATCCGCAGACGAATGCTTTTCTCCATCGTCACTTTAGGGGCAGAGCCTGGCTTAGTGATCTGGTAAATGAAGCCCGATTTGGCTTTCACCGCACCTTTCGTTTTGCCCGCTTTATCGAGGATTTTCTGGTTATTCTCTACATTGGACATCTTTTGCTTTTCCTGACGAGAGCGGATATCACTGTCCAGACTGTTCAGCGACTCCCGCATGTCTTCTGTCGACATGCTGGACAGCTCATTCATGCGGTCAACAAAGCCTTTGATAATCACATTGCGATCAATTTTCTCACCGGCGGATACCACCTGCTCGATTTTTGAATTCGCGGCCTGACCCAGCAAATACCCGACAGAATAAGAACGGCCGGTTTTCTTGCTTTCTTTCGCCTGCAACGCTTTCAGTTCGGCATCACTGATCAGCTCTCCGCCAGATTTTGTCACGGCAGCGATACTGTGTGAGGCGAGGTCTTTCTTCGTTTTATCCAGTTCGGCTGTCAGTTTATTTTTTTCTTCCGTAACTTTGGTCGCCGCCAGCTGACTCTCGCTGAGCTGGGTTGTCAGGCGTTTCACATCCTCAGAAGAGGTTGTTAATGCCGTTTGCGACGCCTGATACTCATTCTGCGATTTTTGATTCGCAGCCACAGACGCAGCCAGTTTTTCAGCCTGTGCGGTGCTTTGTTTCTGTAACTCTGCCAGTTGGGTATTCAGTTGCGCGTTGTCATCCGTGGCTTGTTTCAGGGTTTTCTGCAGGGCCAGATAATCCGCCTGAGATTTCTTATTGGCGGCTTCAGACGCAATCAGTTTTTCAGCCTGCGCGGCGCTTTGTTTCTGCAAGGCTGCCAGTTGGGTATTCAGTTGCGTTTTATCATCGGTGGCTTGTTTCAGGGTTTTCTGCAAGGCCAGATAATCCGCCTGAGATTTCTTATTGGCGGCTTCAGACGCAGACAACTTTTCATTTTGCGCCGCGCCTTGTTTCTGTAACGCTGCCAGCTGAGTTTTCATCTGCGCATTTTCATCCGCAGCCTGTTTCACGCTGTTCTGCAAGGCCAGATAATCTGCCTGAGTTTTCTTATTGGCAGCTTCAGAATCGGACAGTTTGCCATTCTGCGAGGTGCCCTGTTTATGCAGGTCTGCCAGCTGGGTTTTCAGCAGTGCATTCTCATCAGCGGCCTGTTTAAGGGTTTTCTGCAAGGTCTGATAATCGACCTGCGACTTTTTATTGGCCGTCTCTGACACAGACAGTTTGTCGTTCTGCGCGGCACTCTGTTTTTGTAAATCTGCCAGCTGGGTTTTCAGCTGTGCATTTTCATCAGCGGCCTGTTTAAGGGTTTTCTGCACGGCCAGATAGTCAGCCTGTGACTTTTTGTTGGCGGCTTCAGATTCGGACAGTTTGCCATTCTGCGCGGTGCCCTGTTTTTTCAGACCTGCCAGCTGAGTTTTCAACTGCGCATTCTCATCAGTGGCCTGTTTAAGGGTTTTCTGCAGAACCTGATTTTCACCGAGAGACTTGTTATTGGCGGCCACGGCAAACGCAATCTTCTCGTTCTGGCTGTCTCCCTGTTTTTGCAGATCGGCCAGTTGCGCTTTCAGCTGTGCATTTTCAGCGGCGGCTTGTTTTGCCGTCGTCTGCAACTCAGCGACATTCGCCTGGGATTTAGAGCCATTGCTTTGTAAAGCCTGCAACTTATCAGCCTGTTCCGTCGACTGCTTTTGCAGCGTCTCGAGCCGGGTTTTGAGCTGATGATTTTCTTCTGTCGCCTGCTGCAATGTCGCATTCAGTACCGCGAATTCAGCCAGCGATTTACCGTTAGCACGCGCGGATGAGCTGAGCTGCTCAATTCGCACGGAGGATTGCTTTTTCACGGTATCGAGTTGTGTTTTGAGTTGCGTATTTTCACTGGTTAATTTCTTAAAGCTCGCCTCAAGGGTGGCAATCTCTTTCTGGGCTTTTTTGGCTGCCAGCTGCGACGTCGCCACCTGCTCAGAGGATTTTTTCGCGACCCCGTCTTGACTGGTTTTCAGCGCGGTGAGCTGCGCTTTCAGTTGATCATTTTCAGCTTTGGTCTTTTTCAACGACTGCTGGATACCGGCCACTTCGTCCTGAGATTTTTTAGACGCGGTCTGCGCAACGGACAATTTTTCCGTCAGGCTTTCGGCTTGTTTCTTGCTGACCTGCAGCGTCTGTAACTGCGATTTGATCTGCTGATTTTCTTGTTGTGTATTTTTCAGCGAATTTTGCAGTTGTTTCAGTTCATCCTGCGCTTTTTTCTGTGCAAGTTTCTGGTCTGCCGACGGCGGGGTCACCACAGGTTTGGCTTTTAACGCCGCAATCTGCGTTTGTAGCTGTTGGTTTTCTTTTTGTGTATCCGCATAGGATTTTTGCAACGCCGCGTATTGGTCACGGGATTTTTCTGCGGTGGATTTTGCTGCCTCAAGGGATTTTTTGAGCTGATCGTTGGCCTTTTTCTGGGTGTCGCTGACATCCGCAGTGGCAGGCACCGCCGGTACCGATTGAGTGCTCGCAGGCTGAGGCGCTTTGGGGGTTTTCCTGGCTGGCGCTGGCGTCGGTTTAGGCCGCGGTTTTGGCGCTACCGGTTTTTCGACAGCGACGGGTTTTTCAACAGGGGCTTTCGGCACGACAATATTTTTTGGAGGCTGGATCAGCGGAGAGGAAGTCTTATCTTTTTCCGCAAAAACAGAAGGTTCTGGAGCAGAAATTAAATTTTCACTTTGCAACTGATCCAAAAGACTCAGGTTAGCATCCACCGGCTCTTCAGCATGGGCTCCCTGTATATTGATCAGGAGCAGAATTAAGAAGAAAGACTTCACTCGCGCCATCATATTTTATTCACTTCCTGAGAGCGCTCGTCCATGCTCTTAAAGGTCGCACCTTTAACTCTTGCGCAGATAAGTTTTAATTTTGAATCCAGCTCGATGTTCAGGATTTCCTGAGCATCTTTATTAATCAGACCCTTATTCGCTTTATACACATCATAAGATTTCGTCAGCTGATTAAACTGTTGCTGGTAAATTTCAAAATCGTGAGGAGAGAGACGCTGTAATGCTTTGAATTCATTAACACAGGTATTATTCGACGTTTTATTTGTCGGTGTCTCTTTTGTTGTCGCCACATTATTTTTCGTACTGCATGCGCTCAAAGCGATTAACGCCAGGAGTGCCAAAGACGTTAAGCCGGGCTTATTCATGGAAGTTATCCTGTAGGGTTTTACTGATGGAACACATTATTTTCCCAGCAAAATCGCCCGTGGAACACCCACTTTCACTTAAATGAATATGTAGCCAACCCAAAACAACTTATAAAAGACGGTTAATCATGGCATTAGAGGATAAAAAAAGTAAATTTAGTGCCAAAACCCGGTCTCCGCAAGCCTGCAAAAACACCTTTTTCTGCGTCAGATGACCCGATAGCGCGTCAAAATTGTGCTATGTCATCCAGAATTTTAACCGGCCAAAGCGGAGGCGGAAATAATAAATTAACGCTTTCCGTTAAAAAAGAAATGCCCCTCATTCGCGATTAGGATTATTGGTAAGCATAATTCTCATTCTGGGATTTCATGCCCCCAGACGTTCCATAAGAAAATCAATGACACTGCGTAATTTGGCAGAAGGACGACTATCCTGATGATATATCAGGTACAAGGGCGTTGGCTTATACGACCATGCCGGTAATACAGGAACCAGACGGCCCTGCGCGATATCGTCCATCAACACATAATCGGGTTGCAGAACAATCCCGCAGCCATTCAGTGCCGCAATCCTGAGGGAATTGCCCTGATTAGACATGAACCGGCCACTGATAAACGCCTTAAAGGTTTCCCCTTCCGGCCCCATCAGATCCCAGCGATCCTGATGCAGCCAGTAGGACAGGCCGAGGCAGCTGTAATTGCCGAGCTGATCGGGATGTTCCGGCATACCGTGCTGACGGATATAGTCCGGCGACGCGGCCAGTATCCGGCGATACGGGCGTAACGGACGCGCCACCACGCCCGGCTCACACACTTCCCCGATCTGAATGCCTAATTCGTAATTTTCCTGACTCAGATTCGGCACCCGGTTATCCAGATTCAGCATCACGTCCACATCGGGATGCTGCGCCATGTAGGCGCTCAGTTCCGGCACCAGACACTGACAGCCGAAACTGACCGGGGCAATCATTCGTACCAGCCCTTTCGGCGCGGCCTGCAATTCCATGGCGCTGCTCTCCGCCAGCTCCACTTCCGACAGCACCCGGCGACAGCGGTCAAAATAGAGCTGGCCGACTTCCGTCAGTTGCTGACGCCGCGTCGTGCGGTGCAATAAGCGCGCACCGAGCCTTTGTTCAATCTCCCGGATCTGCTTGCCCACCATCGTGGGTGAGACGCCGCTGGCCACCGCTGCCGCGGTGAAACTGCCACATTCCACCACTCTGACGAACATTTCCATTCCGGACAATTTGCTCATGATTATGAACCTGCAGGTTTCAATTCATTCAACTTAACACATATTTATCATTTCCCGCGCTTCAGTAAAAATCAGATTCAGCCCCTCAGCCGGGGGGCTGAAAAATAAGGAACCATGATGCCAATTATCCGTTTAGAACTGGTGCCGGGCCGTACGCCTGAGCAAAAAAGCGATTTCGCCCGTGAAGTCACGCGTGTCGCGGCAGAAACCCTCAACTGCAAGCCTGAAAGCCTTGATGTGGTGATTACTGAAGTCCCTAAAACGCATTGGGCAAAAGGCGGGAAACTGCTGGGGGAATAATTCTCAGGCGAAAGAAGACTGACCACCCGGCACATGTTCCCTGTGCCGGATGACTGAATGATTTCATTATGATTGCCACTTAACCGAGAAATAAAGAAATGAAAAACTCTTACTCTGCGGGCGTTATCTGCTGTCTGATAGCGACCTTATCCTGGGGCGCGACGTTCCCGATGATGACCAGCGCGCTGAGACATCTTGACCCCTATACTTTCACCACCCTGCGCTATGGTTTCGCGGCGATCGCGTTAGTGATCGCGCTGAGATTACGCGAAGGAAAACAGGGGCTGAACCTGAAAGGTGAACGCGTCGGTCTGGCCTGGTTATTAGGTTCAGCGGCTTTTGTGGGTTTTGGTTTTTTTGTTTTTCTGGGTCAGCAAATGGCCGGAGAAAACGGCGCGTTAACCACGTCGATCATGATGGCGACCATGCCGATGCTGGGTATTCTGGTAAACGGCGTATTGCGCAAAATCGTCCCGCCCGCGGTTTCCGTTGGCCTGATTATGATGTCTTTTTTTGGGGTGATGACCGTGATCACCAAAGGGCACTATGCCAGCCTGTTTGATTCACCTTCCAGCTACAAAGCCAACGCCCTGATTATTTTCGGCGCACTGTGTTGGGTATTTTACACCGTGGGCGCGTCGTTTTTCCCGACCTGGTCACCGCTTAAATACACCGCATTAACCAGCGTTCTCGGGATGACCAGCGTACTGGTATTAAACGCGCTGCTGTATATCACTGGCTTCGTGGCCGTGCCCGCCGTCAGCGACTTCGTGTATGTGATCCCGCATGTCTTTTACACCGCCTTCGTGGCCAGTTTTATCGGCATCCTGTGCTGGAATATCGGCAATAAAATCCTGACACCACTTAACGGGGTGTTGTTTATGGATATCGTCCCGATCACCGCGTTCTCTATCTCCGCCATGACCGGTGTCGAACCCAGCGCCCCGGAAATCGCGGGTGCCTGTATCACCGGTTCTGCGCTGATCCTCAATAATCTCTATCTTCGCTATCGCACACAGAAAAGCGTGGGCGTCCCTGTGCGCAATAACTGAGAGTTTTTACTGCACAACTGCGCAACCCGCCGTTATGACTGCTGCAAAGATTTGGTGCGCTGCGCAAAACTCTTACGCAACTTTTGCAGTTTCGGTGGGATCACTGCCATGCAATAACGGTTCTGCTGCCCGGCGCCATCCCAGTAATTCTGGTGATAGCCTTCGGCCACGTACACTTCGCCGAGCGGTTCGATGCTGGTCACGATCGGATCACGGTGATCGTGCTGCGCGCGCAGTATGGCGGCTTCCGCCTCCGCTTTCTGCTGTTCATTGGCCGGGAAAATCGCCGAACGGTATTGCGTGCCGACGTCATTCCCCTGACGGTTAAGCTGGGTCGGATCGTGGGTCACAAAGTGGATATCCAGCAGATCGCCGTAGCTCAGTTTTTCCGGGTCAAAACCGACGCGGATGGCTTCTGCATGGCCGGTCGTGCCGGTGCAAACCTGTTCATAGGTCGGATTCGGGCGACGGCCGCCGGTGTACACACTTTCCACCGACTCGACGCCGATGACGTCTTTGAACACCGCTTCCGTACACCAGAAGCAACCACCGCCGAAAATAGCGTATTCGATTGTCATGCAGACTCCTTAATTTAGGCAACAAAGGAAATATGGGGACAGATGACACTGAGATAAAGGGTTTACAATAAATAACCGGCTGTGTGAATTTCTTCTGCGCAGAAAAAGAGAATATTTTGTGTCAGTTAATTTCCCACAGAAATAATGCTGATATTGCGTCTGATTGATCTGCCTTTTTTTTCGTGGCAGACTCACTGACATTGAAATACACGGAATTCCCCTATGAAAGACGTAATTGAAGGCTTCCTCAGATTCCAGAAAGAGGCGTTTCCTCAACGCTCTAAGCTATTCAAAGAACTCGCGTTAAACCAAAATCCTAAGACCCTGTTTATCTCCTGTTCCGACAGCCGTCTGGTACCGGAATTAGTGACGCAACGTGAACCGGGTGAACTGTTTGTGATCCGTAATGCCGGGAATATTGTGCCGCCATTCGGGCCGGAACCGGGCGGCGTTTCCGCTACGGTCGAGTACGCCGTTAAAGCACTGGGCGTGAAAGATATCGTCATCTGCGGGCATTCCAACTGCGGCGCAATGAGCGCCATCGCTAACTGCACCTGTCTGGATCACATGCCTGCGGTCGCGCACTGGCTGCGTTATTCCGATGCCGCAAAAGCGATTAATGAATCCGTCGAACACGAAAATCCAGAAGCTCGTGTGAACGGTATGGTGCACCAGAACGTCGTGGCTCAGCTGAGCAACCTGCGTACGCATCCTTGCGTGGCGGTCGCGCTGGCGAAAGGGGAAATTACCCTGCACGGCTGGGTGTATGATATTGAATCCGGTTGCATCGAAGCCTTTGATGCGAAAAGCGCATCCTTTATTTCGCTGTCAGATAATCCGGAAGTCCGCGCCAGTTAATTGCCCGTAAAATAAAACATCCGGAACAGTGTTAAATAATGTTCCGGATGATAAATCAGCGACTTAAGTCTTATTATATTGTTGTCTTACCCTCTGCCGTAATATCCCCCTGCCTGAACGACAGTTAACCGATTTCTCTTTTACGCCACAGCGAGAATAATTGATGCCTGTTATCACGTTAGACCGTCTGGCCGATTGTCCTGCTGCACAGTGGGATGCGCTGGTGCCTGCGCAACAGCCTTTCCTCAGTTATGCCTTTTTATCGGCGCTGGAAGACAGCGGCAGCCTGGGACCGCACTCCGGCTGGCGTCCGCAGCATCTGCTCTGGCAGGAAAACGGCGAAATCCGCGCCGCCATTCCCGGCTACCGCAAGCGCCATTCTTATGGCGAATACGTCTTTGATCAGGGCTGGGCGGATGCCTGCCAGCGTTCGGGCATTGCCTATTACCCGAAATGGCTTGGCGCGGTGCCGTTCAGCCCGGTGACCGGCGCACGATTGCTGGGCGAGGAATCTGCCGCCATCAGCCTGTTGCAGGCGTTGCCGGATTATCTGGAAGAGAACGGCCTGACCGGCGCGCACATCAATTTTACCGACGAGCGCGCCAACCGGCTGATGGGCAGTGAAGCGGTGTGGCAGCACCGGCAGGGTTTGCAATATCACTGGCAGAATCGCGGTTACCGCGATTTTCAGGATTACCTTGATGCGCTGACATCGCGCAAGCGTAAACAGTTTCGCAAAGAGCGCGAACAGGTGGCTGCGCAGGGAATTGATTTTGTCTGGCGGGAAGGCGCACAGGTAACTGAATCACAATGGGATTTCGTTTATGCCTGCTACAGCAACACCTATCATATTCGCGGCCAGTCGCCGTATCTGACCCGCACTTTTTTCAGCCTGCTGGCGGAAAGAATGCCGGAGGCGATCCGCGTCGTCTTCGCGCAACAAAACGGCCGCGACGTGGCAATGGCGTTCAGCTTAATCAGTGGCGATACGTTTTACGGGCGTTACTGGGGCTGTCTGGCAGAATTCGACCGGCTGCATTTTGAAACCTGTTTCTATCAGGGAATGGAATACGCGATTGCCAGCGGGCTGGCGCGCTTTGACGCGGGCGCACAGGGTGAACACAAACTGCTGCGCGGCTTTGAGCCGGTGATCACCGACTCGTGGCACTATTTACGGCATCCGGGTTTACGTGACGCCGTGGAAGATTTTCTGGTGGAAGAACGTGCCGCCGTGCAGCGCTGGGCGGACGAAGCCCGCGAAGTGCTGCCCTACCGGCACGACGTCGTTTAAGTTCCGGCCTTAATCCATGCCGACAAATCCGCCGGTCTGATGTTGCCACAGGCGCGCATAAAGCCCGCCGTGCGCCAGCAGTTCGGCGTGATTGCCCGTCTCAACAATCTGCCCTTTTTCCAGCACCACCAGCCGGTCCATTTTGGCGATCGTCGATAAGCGGTGTGCAATCGCAATCACCGTTTTGCCGCCCATCAGCGTCTCCAGACTTTCCTGAATCGCCGCTTCCACTTCGGAATCCAGCGCCGATGTGGCTTCATCCATGATCAGGATAGGTGCGTTTTTCAGTAATACGCGGGCAATCGCGATACGCTGACGCTGGCCGCCGGAAAGTTTCACCCCGCGTTCGCCGACATGCGCATCCAGCCCGGTTCTGCCCAGCGAATCATAGAGTTCGGGAATAAACTCGTCGGCGCGTGCCTGACGGATTGCCAGCTGCAACTCTTCTTCCGTTGCGTCCGGCCGTCCGTACAGCAGGTTATCGCGGATCGAACGGTGCAGCAGCGAGGTATCCTGCGTGATCATGCCGATTTGCGCGCGCAGGCTTTCCTGCGTGACCTCCGCGATGTTCTGCTGATCAATCAGAATGCGGCCGCCGTCGATGTCATACAGGCGCAGCAGCAGGTTCACCAGCGTGGATTTCCCCGCGCCGGACGGTCCGATCAGGCCGATCTTCTCGCCGGGGCGGATCGCCAGATCCAGATGATGGATCACCCTGCCGCCTTTGCCGTAATTGAAGTCCACATGATCAAAGTGGATCGCACCCTGATCGACTTTCAGTGCTTTCGCCTGCGGTTGATCGGTGACGCTCAGCGGTTTCGCAATGGTATGCAGGCCGTCCTGCACCATACCGATATTTTCGAAAATACCGTTCACCACCCACATGATCCAGCCGGACATATTCACAATACGGATAACCAGGCCGGTCGCCAGCGCGATGGCTCCGACGCTTATCAGCGACTGCGTCCACAACCACAGCGCCAGACCCGTGGTGCTGACAATCAGCAGCCCGTTCAGCGTGGTGATTGACACGTCCATGCCGGTAACCAGACGCCCCGCCAGCTGGGTTTTCTCCGTCTGTTCGGTGATCGCTTCGCGGGCGTATTTCTGCTCAAGATCGGTATGCGCGAACAGTTTCAGCGTGGTGATATTGGTGTAACCGTCAACGATGCAGCCCATCAGTTTTGAGCGCGCTTCCGACGACTGCACCGAACGTTGTTTCACGCGCGGCACGAAATAACGCAGGCACACGCCATAGCCGAAAATCCAGATAATCAGCGGGATCATCAGCCGCCAGTCGGCTTCGGCAAACAGGAACAGCGCACTGGCGGCGTAAATCACCACATGCCAGATGGCATCCACCGCCTGCACCGCAGAATCGCGCAGCGAGTTCCCGGTCTGCATGATGCGCTGGGCAATGCGTCCGGCGAAATCGCTCTGGAAAAAGTTCAGACTTTGTTTGAGGACATACTTATGATTCTGCCAGCGGATCATGCTGGTCATGCCGGGGCTGATAGTCTGGTGAACCAGCAAATCATGCAGCCCGATAAATACCGGCCGCAGAATCATCGCCACCGCCGCCATCCACAACAGCTCGCCCATATGGTCGGTGAAAAAACTGCCCGGCGGGGTGTCTTTGGTCAGATCGATAATCTGGCTGAGATAGCTGAACAGCGAGACTTCAATCAGCGCGCAGACCAGCCCCACCACCAGCAAAATCGCAAAGCTTGGCCAGACCTGACGCAGATAATAAAGATAGAAAGGCAGAACCTGATCCGGCGGCTGAGCGGCCGGTGCCTCACGGAAGATGTCGATCATTCGCTCGAAACGGCGAAACAGCATAGCGATCCCCTTGATGATATCCCTGTCGGCGCTGCCGGATTTCCATGCCATTTCAACGCCGTAAAGGGGAAAGCTTAGTGCATATCGCGCAGAGTGCCGCCGCTTATTTCTTCAGCACCGCATCTTTTTGCAACAGCGACAGAACAAACGCCAGCACCATCACGCAGGCAGCAATCAGATACACCGAGTGCAGCGCCGAGCCAAACGCCTGCAAATAATCAGCGCGGATGGCGGTGGGTAATTCCTGCACCGCCTGCGCGCTGAGGGAACGCGGAAGCACCGTGCCTTCGGGGATCAGCGCCACCAGCTGATCACGCAGGACGTGGGTGAAAATGGCACCAAACATCGCCACGCCAATCGAACCGCCAATCGAGCGGAACAGCGTCACCCCGGAGGTGGCCACGCCCATCTGTTTCATCGATACCGAGTTTTGCACCGCCAGCACCAGCACCTGCATCACCATCCCGAGGCCAAGGCCGAGCACGCCGATGTAGAGATACAACATATGCACCGGCGTGCTGACTTTCAGCAGAGCCAGTAACACCATGCCGGCAAAACTCAGCAAGGTGCCGATAATCGGGAAGATACGGTAACGCCCGATGCGGCTGATCAGCCGTCCGCTGATAATCGAACTGACCAGCAACGCGCCCATCAGCGGCAACAGTTGCATCCCGGCTTCCGACGGCGACGAGCCTTTTACCACCTGCAAATACAGCGGCAGGAAGGTCATCGATCCCATCAGCGACATGCCGATAATAAAGCTGATCGCGCAACTGAGCAGGAAGGTGCGGTCGCGGAACAGCCCCAGCGGAATGATCGGTTCAGCGGCCAGCGTTTCTTCATAAATAAAGCCGCCGAGTGTCACGATACCGAAGGCGAGAATGCACCACAGTTGCGGATCCGACCACTGATACACCGTGCCACCTTCGCTGGTGAACAAAATGATGCAGGTCAGTGCCGCCGCGAGATAACCCGCGCCGAGAAAATCGATTTCATGGCGGATGCGTGCGCTCTGTGATTTCAGCGCCACGCCAATCACCAGCAGGGCAAAAATCCCCAGTGGCAGGTTGATGTAGAAAATCCAGCGCCACGAAATGTGTTCTACCAAAAAACCGCCGATCAGCGGCCCGATCACCGTCGCCAGACCAAACACGCCGCCGAACAGCCCCTGATATTTTCCGCGCTCAGAAGGCGGGATCACATCACCGACCGCCGCCATACTGACCACCATCAGCCCGCCACCGCCCAGCCCTTGCAGAGCGCGCATCAGGATCAGCTGCGTCATGTTTTGCGCCAGTCCGCACAATACCGAACCGAGCAGGAACACAATGATCGCCGTTTGCAGCACGATTTTGCGTCCGAGCAGATCACCAAACTTACCGTAAAGCGGCACCACAATCGTGGAGGCCAGCAGATAAGAGGTCACCACCCACGAGAGCTGATCCAGCCCGCCGAGCTCGCTGACGATAGTCGGCAACGCGGTAGACACAATCGTCTGGTCGAGTGCGGCCAGCAGCATCACCAGCATCAGCGCGGAGAACAGCAGCTTTATCGAAGGCTTCTCCTTCGTGACTTCGCTCTGTGCCGAATTTATTGTCGTCATGAATGACATCCTGACTTGTAATTAATTAACTGTATAATTAATATTGAAGCATCAAATTAATCTGGTCAATGGATCAAACCCCTTATGGCAGACAGAAAAATCTCAGAATCGCCAGGATCCGCACAAAAGGATCAAAAGGAAGTCACCTCGCCCGCCCGTCGTCCGGGACGGCCGCGCAGTGCCAAAAAAGGTGAAGATAAGCGCGAACTGCTGCTGGATGCCGCCCTGAAACTGTTTGCCCAATACGGCATCGCTGAAACGCCGCTGAGCATGATCGCCAGAGAAGCAGGCGTCACCACCGCCATGCTGCATTACTATTTTAAAACCCGCGAACAGCTGCTGGACGTGATGATCGACGAACGTTTCCAGCCGGTGCGCGCCGGTTTCACCGACATTTTCGAAACCCATGCCGACGACCCGCTGATGGCAATCACCCATATGGCGCAGTGCATGATTGATGCGGCAGAAAAATACCCGTGGGTGGCACCGCTGTGGGTACGCGAAGTGATCAGCGAAAGCGGTATGCTGAAAAAACGCATGGAAGAACGTAACGGCGATAAAAACCGTAAAATCGTGCAGGAATGCATTACCCGCTGG
Source organism: Rahnella sp. BIGb0236 (assembly GCF_004364755.1). NCBI lineage: Bacteria > Pseudomonadati > Pseudomonadota > Gammaproteobacteria > Enterobacterales > Yersiniaceae > Rahnella > Rahnella sp. BIGb0236. The sequence continues at coordinate 205,609 of NZ_SOAO01000004.1, read as the reverse complement.
CAGGCGGAAGGACGGCTGAACCCGGATCTGAATCCGGCGCTGCTGTTCATCTCCCTGTTCGGCCTGACGCTGTTCCCGATGGCCTCCATGAAAATGCGTCAGGAAGGCGCGTCGCCGATCTCCCCCGATATGCTGCGCAAACACGTCGCCCTGCTGCTGTTCCACGGCCTTGCACCGCAGAAGTCATAAGCTATTTACTTTTACTCCTCGATTATTAGTGGCATTTCACTGAATAAGTGATCAATGCCACAATTTGCATCTGGTGTTATTCCTCTATATTCCCTATAAGTAAACATCACACAGCAGTGATTAGAAAATAATTGAGGCATATATGGAAATTTTGGAACAATTGAATAGCTTGGCTGTAAAAATTAAGCAACAGTCGCCACTGATTCAAACTGAAGAAGCCACCAAAAACGCATTTGTTATGCCATTTATTAATAAAATACTTGGGTATGATGTTTTTGACCCGACAGAGGTTATTCCAGAATTTATCTGTGATGTAGGTACCAAAAAAGGTGAAAAAATCGATTACGCAATCCTTAAAGGGGGAGAAATTCAAATCCTTGTGGAATGCAAAAAAATCGGCGAATCACTCAACATAAACCACGCTTCTCAACTATTCCGATATTTCCATGTGACAAATGCCCGGATATCCGTTCTAACTAACGGGCAGGTATATAAGTTTTTTACTGATCTTGATGCTCCGAATAAAATGGATGAGAAACCATTCTTTGAACTCGATCTACTTGATTTAGATGAGAATCTCGTTCCAGAGTTGATCAAACTCACCAAATCAGCCTTCGATGTTGAGTCCATCGTCAATGCTGCGGGTGAGCTGAAATACGTAAGTCAGATTAAGAAAATATTTCTTACTCAGTTCACTAATCCTGAGGAAGATTTCGTTAAATTCTTTGCTTCTCGTGTTTATGACGGAATACTCACTCAAAAAGTCCGTGAGCAATTTAATACTCTTACCCGTAAGGCCGCGAGCCAGTTGTTAAATGATCAGGTTAACGAAAGGCTTAAATCAGCACTCAGCGGCACAGTGCAAAACTTACCTGTAAAAGAAATCGAAGATGAACCTGGTGCTGCATCCGCAATTATGAGCACGCCTGAAACAGAACAGATTGTTACCTCTGAGGAAGAACTGGAAGGGTTCCATATTGTTAAGTCAATCATAAGAACCATTGTCGATGCTAAACGTATCACACCGAGGGATACCAAAAGCTATTTTGGTATTCTCATTGATGACAACAACAGAAAACCTATTTGTCGTCTCCATTTTAACCGTACTCAATTTTATATTGGGTTGTTTGATGCCGAAAAAAATGAGACCCGACATCCGATAGACTCTCTCGATGATATCTACCAATTTTCTGATCATCTTAATAAAACAGCTCAGAGTTATAACTGATGGGCTGAGGGTAACTTGATGAGCCTGCAAGAGCAGGTTCATGATCCTTCCACGGCCTTGCACCGCAGAAGTCATAAGCAGGATCCTGACCGGCGCGGGTTCGCCCGCGCAACTCTCTTAAATCCCTCTTTTTTGTAATGAAAAATACTGCGCAGACTCCTTTATCATGTAACAAAAATGTTGCCGTTAATCAGGGAATGCCGTTCATCATGAAGGGAATGCCGCCGTTAATCCTCGCGTTACTAGCCAGTTCATTAGTACTTACTATCGGACGTGGCGTTACCTTGCCGTTTATTACCATTTATCTGACCGAGCACTATCATCTGCTGCCCAAAAGTGTCGGGATTATTCTCGGGGCCAGTCTGGCGATCGGCATTCTCAGCAGCCTGTATGGCGGCTATCTGGTGGATAAATTCAACCACCGGACACTGATCACCGTCTCGATCAGCCTGTTCGGGTTGAGTTTTTTACTGCTGCCGGTGCTGCCCAATGTGACCGGTGTTTTGCTGGTTCTGGCGCTGCTGAATGCCTCTTATGCCCTGCTCAGCATCACGCTTAAAGCCTGTATCGCCAGCTGGTTGCCGGTGGAAAAACGGGTGAAAGCCTTTTCGATGAACTACACGCTGGTAAACGTCGGCTGGGCGGTCGGTTCATCGCTGGGCGTCTGGCTGGCCGGTTTCAGCCCGATGCTGCCGTTTGTGATTTCCGGCGTACTGGCGCTGGGCACCGTGATTTCCCTGACCTGGGGATTGCGCAATATTGCGCATAAACCGCCGCAAGCGGAGCAGGAGCAAACTCCGCAGCCGAAACCCAATCTGCGCCAGACGCTGGGTATTCTCGCCCGCGACCGGCGACTGATTTACTTCACGCTGGGCAGTACGCTGGGTTCAGTGGTGTTCGGGCAGTTCGCCGGTTATCTGTCGCAGTACCTGATTCTGGTGTCGAACGCGGCCTTCGCGTACAAAATCATCGGCGCGGTGATGATCACCAACGCCGTGATTGTTATCGCGTTCCAGTACGTATTAAGCAGCCGGATGAAACAAAACAGCCTGCTGAAATGGCTGCTTCTCGGCACGATTTTCTTCATCATCGGCCTGATTGGCTTTATGACCGCCGGACAATCGGTGTTGTTCTGGGTGATCGCCATGGCGATTTTCAGCTTCGGCGAACTGATCGTCATTCCGGTGGAATACATGTTTATCGACTTTATCGCCCCGGAAAACATGAAAGGCAGCTACTACGGCATGCAGAACCTGAGCAATCTGGGCGGCGCGATAAACCCGGTCATGTGCGGTTTTCTGCTCAGTTACGCCGCCCCGCCGGTGATGTTTATCGCGCTGATCGCCGCCTCGGTGGGCGGCCTGGTGTTCTTCTGGATGGGGCACCGGCTGGCATCGCGGACAGCATAAAAAAGGCCCTGAACGTTTTCACGTCAGGGCCTCAAGGAAACCCGAAAGTTACTCCTTCAGCCCGCGATTTTTCAGCATCGGCTCAATCGACGGCGCTTTGCCGCGCCAGGTTTCATAGAGTTTTTCGAGATCTTCGCTGTTGCCGCGCGAGAGGATCTGATCACGGAATTTCTGACCGTTCTCCCGCGTCAGTCCGCCCTGTTCAGTGATACCCGCAAAGGCATCGTCGGCCAGCATTTCGGTCCACAGATAGGCGTAATATCCGGCGGCATAGCCGTTACCCCAGATGTGCTGGAAATAGCTGGAACGGTAGCGCGGCGGCACATACGCCAGATTCACCTTGTCTTTCGCCAGCGACTCCGCTTCGAACTTATCCACATCCTGCTGCGGAGCGTCCGCGCTCAGGCTGTGCCAGTGCATATCCAGTAACGCCGCCGCCAGCAGTTCGGTCATGTCATAACCTTTGTTGAACTTGCTGGCCTTCTCGATTTTGTCCTGCAGGGCCTGCGGCATCACCTCGCCGGTCTGATAATGTTTGGCGAAGTGAGTAAACACTTTCGGGTCGCTCGCCCAGTGCTCGTTAAACTGCGACGGGAATTCGACAAAATCACGCGGTGTGGCGGTGCCGGAAAGGCCTGGGTATTCCTGATCGGCAAACAGGCCGTGCAGCGTGTGACCAAACTCGTGGAACATAGTGATCACGTCATCCCACGACAGCAGCGCCGGTTGCCCCGCCGCCGGTTTCTGGAAATTCGCCACGTTGTAAATCACCGGTTTATTGCCCAGCAATTTCGACTGTTCGACGTAATTGCTCATCCACGCGCCACCGCCTTTATTATCGCGCTGATAATAATCAGCATAGAACAACGCCATCGATTTACCGTCTTTATCGAACACCTCAAAAATCCGTACGTCCGGGTTATACACCGGCAGGTCTTTGCGTTCTTTAAAAGTGATGCCGTACAGCAGATTCGCGGCATAAAACACGCCGTTTTCCAGCACATTATTCAGCTCGAAATAGGGTTTGATCTGCGCGTCGTCGAGGTCATATTTCTCTTTGCGCACCTGCTGCGCATAGTGCTGCCAGTCCCAGGCAGCCACTTTAAAGCCACCCTTCTGTTTATCGATTTCCGCCTGAATATCAGCGGCCTCACGCTGCGCGCGGGCGGTGGCTGCCGGGACGATTTTGTGCATAAAATCGAGCGCAGCCTGCGGCGTTTTCGCCATCTGATCTTCCAGCTTCCACGCGGCATAGCTCGGGAAGCCGAGCACCTGAGCCTGTTCGGCACGGACTTTTGCCAGCGTCGCAATCAGCTGGCGGGTATCATTGGCATCGCCTTTTTCGGCGCGATTGATCGAGGCTTCATACAGCGCCTTGCGCGTGTCGCGATCCTCCAGCGATTGCAATAACGGCTGCTGCGTGGTGTTTTGCAGCACCAGCAGCCAGGCGTTATCCAGCTTACGATCTTTGGCGGCCTGCGCGGCCGCCGACAGTTCGGCATCGCTCAGCCCGGAAAGCTGCGCTTTGTCTTTCACCGTCAGCCCGCCCGCTTTGGTCGCGGCCAGTAATTTGTTGGTAAACTGGGTGCTAAGTGTTGCGGCCTGCTGATTCAGCGCCTTCAGTTTATCTTTATCCGCATCAGAAAGATTGGCACCTGCCAGCTCGAAATCCTTAAACGTCACGTCGATCAGGCGCTGCGATTCCGGCGAAATTTTCAGGCTGCCACGCTGCTCATACACCGCTTTCAGACGCGCAAACAGTTTGCTGTTGAGATGAATGCTGTCGTCCATCGCGGCCAGTTTTGGCGAGGTGTCTTCGTCAATTTTTTGCAGCGTGTCGTTGGTGTTCGCACCGGTCATCGCACCAAAAACATTCTGTACGCGTTGCAGCATGACGCCGGATTTTTCCAGCGCCACATAGGTATTTTCAAAGGTCGGCGGCGCCGTGTCGCTGGCAATTTTATCGACTTCAGCCAGTTTCTGGCGGATGCCTTCGAGGATCGCCGGTTCATAATCACTGTCTTTATAGAGATTAAATTGCGGCGCCTGATATTCCAGCGGGCTGGGTTTCAGAAATGGGTTATCTGCATTGATGGCGTGATTCATAGCATGCTCCTGCGTGGCGGGCCTGGCGGTTTCCGCAGCCCCTGCAAACTGGCTGACAGCCAGGCTGGTTGCCAAAAAGAGAGATGACAAACGCATTCCAGTCTTCCTTATCTGAGTGAGAGAAGTGCTCCGTTAAGTCATTGAGAATAGACCTCGCACGCCGATCCGGCAAAAGGCAAACGTAGGTAAATCGTGTTATTACGAGGCGGATTCCATATTTTCGGCAAACGTTTTCTGTCAGGATATCGGCCTTTGCAGGGCATCAAAGACGACAGAGGATCCGATGATCAAAGACCAGACATTCAGCGACCAGCGTTTTAGCGTGAAACAATTTACCGGCGAAACGCTGGAGAATTGCCGCTTTTACCGCTGCCGTTTCGACAGCACCGATCTGTCAGAAACCGCGTTTGTCGATTGTCTGTTTTACGATGATGAAGAGCAAAAAGGCTGCTCTTTCCAGCATGCCAGATTGCAGGATGCCAGTTTCAAACATTGCGATCTGACGATGGCGGATTTCAAAAACATTCAGGCGCTGGGCTGTGAAATCCGCGAATGCAAAGCCACCGGCGCAGATTTCAGCGGTGCCAGCTTTATGAATATGATCACCCCACGCACCTGGTTTTGCAGCGCGTTCATGACCAAAAATAACTTCAGTTATGCCAATTTCCGCAACGTCATTCTGGAAAAATGCGAACTGTGGGAAAACCGCTGGACCGGCGCGAACGTGCAGGGTGCAAATTTCAGCGGCGCCGACCTTTCCGGTGGCGAATTCACTGAGTTTGACTGGAATAACGTCAACATCACCCATTGCGACCTGACGAATTCAGATCTGGGCGAACTGAATATCCGTAAAATCGATCTCGATGGCGTGAAAATCGATGACTGGCAGCAAAGTCATTTGCTGGAGAAGCTGGGTGTGATTGTCATTCATTCGAAATGACGGGATTTGAAAGCACAGTTAACGTTTTTTCTGTGCGAGAGTGCAAAGCGCCTCAATATTACTTTTTTCGCCTTCGGCCTCTTTCAGCTTGCGACGCTGTTCAGCGAATTTCTCATATTGCTGGCAGGCTTTTTCATCCGCTTCTTTTTTGCTGGTTTTACCGCTGCCCTGCAAAACGTCAAACTCATTGAAATTGAGGAATTGTTCAAGTTTATCCTCCCAGCTTTTTAAGAATATCTGCTGGCGGCGCTTAGTCTGATCTTCCGCGTAATCCAGCCACATTGAAATAATGCGATTCAGCTGATCAATTTCTTCTTCGCGTAAGTAATTTTTCGCAATCGTGGTATCAGTCTTACGCACCTGATCACATTTGAAACTGGTCAGTCCCATATCCGGCTGGCTGGCATTCGCGCGCTGAGCGATAATTTCCGCCGCTGTAAGGCCGGTACAGGCGAAATGCAACTTATTCTGGATTGCCTGAAAGAAACGCGCGGTATCTTTATCTGTGGGCCGATAATCAGCCGCCATCGCAAAAATATCTTTGATACGAAGATAAATACGGCGTTCGCTGGCACGTATATCCCGGATGCGCTCCAACATTTCGTCGAAATAATCCGGCACGACTGACTGACCCACTGGCGGATTTTTCAGTCGTGTATCGTCCATGACAAACCCTTTAATGACATATTCTTGCAGGGTTTGTGTCGCCCACTGACGGAATTGCGTACCACGGGCAGAGCGGACGCGATATCCGACCGCAAGGATGGCATCAAGATTGTAATAATCAATCTGCCGGGAAACCTCCCGCGTCCCTTCCTGACGAACTATCCGGAATTTCCGGATGGTTGCATCTCGCTCAAGCTCACCGTCGTTATAGATATTCATCAAATGTTCGTTAATGGTCCGAACATCTTTTTGATAAATTTCGGAAATCAGAGCCTGCGATAGCCATAGCGTCTCCGATTCAAAGCGACATTCTATACGTAGCCGCCCGTCATGAGTTTGGAAAAGAACAAACTCACCTTCCGGCGCCAGAGGCGTAATGTGTTCATCCACCGGTACTTACTCCTTCAGCCAGCAAGGGCGTTGATTCAGCAAACAATGGATTTATTCTACCTGTTTCCCCGGACTGCAAAAATAGCGGTTAATCTAACCCTCGCATGAAACCGCCCCGAAGGGCGGTTCATTTACTGCTATAAAACCGGGCCAATATTGACGTTGATATTGATATGAGAAACGTTAACGCTCCATCCATCATTCTCAGTCGTCATCAAAGAACCCAGTACAACGATCAGTGCATAAATACACTTTTTCATTGTTGCGGCCTTTTATAACCGCGTTTCACCAATAAGCACCGGGACCGACTGGAGAAGAACAAGCAGCGTCTGGGCTGATTGTCCCCGCGGTACTTAAGTGCCAATTACAAGCCCGGTGACCCGCCGCTAAACGGGCAAACTAGCCCCGCGCAGATGCTACCATTAAGGCCATTATATTTATAAGGTTATTGATCATAATTTAAGCTTGCCGGGGATTCTTCACTTAGGTATATTTACCCGGTCTGGGCTGCTTGTCCCGCTTATTTTAAGCAAATGAAAATTGAGAAAGCTTAGCGCTAACTGAACTTCCTCAACAAAATAACCGCTCTCTGAAGCGGTTTTTTTGTGTCTGAAATCCTCACGCCCCGCCGAAAAGTGCGCTTCTCCCCCGCCCTTCATCGGGATCTCACCGCAATATGCTATAACAGGCATTCGCTTTAGCCACAAAATTAACCTCATGAAAGATAATAGTATTTACTCTCCTCAGGCGTCTGTGCCGGAAAAATCACGGGTGCTGGGCTGGTCAGATTTATTCTCGCTGTGGTTCTCACTCGGCATGGGCCTGATGGTGTTGCAGGCCGGGGCGATTCTTGCGCCGGGCCTCGGACTGGCAGGAGCACTGGCGGCGATTGTGCTGGGGTCTGCCGTCGGCGTTGCGCTGCTGGCGCTGGTCGGCGTAACCGGCGGGCAAACCGGTTTATCATCAATGGCGTCGCTGAAACTGAGCCTCGGTAAACGCGGCGTGGTGTTGCCGGTCTTGTTCAATCTGATCCAACTGATTGGCTGGGGCGCGTTCGAAATTGTGGTGATGCGTGATGCCGCCAGTCTGCTGGCGAAACGCGCCTGGGGGGATGGCAGTATTTGGGCGAATCCGACACTCTGGACGTTTATTTTCGGCGCTGTCGCTACCTTGCTGGCGGCCAGCGGGCCACTGGCGTTTATCCGCGTGGTGCTGCGCCGCTGGGGTATCTGGTTGCTGCTGGCGAGCTGCGCATGGCTGACCGGTTATCTGTTCCTGCATACGGATTTATCCACGCTGTGGCACAGCGCCGGAGACGGTTCGATGCCCTTCGCGCTGGCCTGTGACATCGTGGTGTCGATGGCATTTTCGTGGTTGCCGCTGGTGTCGGATTACACCCGTTTTGGCAAATCTGCGCGACAAAACTTCTGGGGCACGGCGTGCGGATATTTCCTCGGCAGCGTGTGGATGATGTCGCTCGGCGTGGCCTATACGCTTGCGTTTGTCAGCACCCCGACCGATGCCAATGCGCTGCTGCTGGCACTTTCCGGTATCGCGCTGGGCATTCCGCTGCTGTTGATTCTGGTGGATGAACATGAAAATGCCTTTGCGGATATCCATTCGGCGGCGGTGTCGGCAGGCACTTCCGTGCCGGTCAGCGTCGGTAAGCTGACGCTGGGTATCGGCCTGCTGTGTACGCTGATCGCCTGGTCGGTGCCGCTGACGCAATATGAAAACTTCCTGCTGCTGATTGGTTCAGTCTTCGCGCCGCTGTTCGGCGTGGTGCTGACGCACCATTTTGTCCTGCGCCGGCAGACCACCGAAAACCTCAATCTGCGATCTGTCGCAGCCTGGTTTATCGGAATTGCGGTCTATCATCTGATGGCAAATCTGCTGCCTGATGTGGGGGCGACTCTTCCGTCGCTGCTGGTGGCGGGACTGGTGTGCTGGGGATTAGGGCGTAAAGCCTGAGTTAAAAAACCGCCCCGAAGGGCGGTTTCTCTACTGCTATAAACCAGACCCCATGTTGACGTTAATATTGATATGAGAAACGTTAACGTTCCATCCATCATTCTCAGACGTCATCAAAGAACCCAGCACAACGATCAGTGCGTATATACACTTTTTCATTGTTACGGCCTTTTATAGCCGCGTTTCACCCATAAGCACCGGGACCGACAGGAGAAGGACAAGCAGTGTTGAGGTTGCTCGTCCCCGCGGTACTTAAGTGCTATTTCCTGAGCCCGGTGACCTGTCGCTAAACAGGCGAAACTAGCTCCGCGCGCAGACTAGCATTAAGACCATATAAAAAGTAAGACAATTTTATTGTCACTCAACTTGTTCGTTTCGGGTGAATCATGTACAGTTCTTTTCGTTGAGGTTGCTCGTTCCCGCTTGTTTTAAAAGGCTGGTTTAGCGCTAACTAAATCACCAATAAAAAAAACCGCTCTTTTAAAGCGGTTTTTTTGTGCCTGAAATCAGGAAATTAAAGCGCGATATCCGCAGGCTGTTTCGGCTCTTGTTTCGCCTGAGCCTCCAGCGGACGTAGCTGAACCACATCGGCAACGGGTGTGGTTTTCAGCGACGGGGTTTCCAGCCCGAGGATACGGCTGGTTTCCAGCAGTTCTTTCTCGGTCGCTTCCACATTGCCGTTCAGTTTGGTGCCATAAGACGGGATGATTTCCCGGAATTTGGCCTGCCATTCTGCACTGGCGGCTTTCTCTTTAAAGACGGTTTCCAGCAACTTCATCATGATCGGTGCCGCCGTTGATGCGCCCGGTGATGCACCCAGCAAGGCGGCAATGCTGCCATCTTTTGCGCTCACCACTTCGGTGCCCAGACGCAGCACACCGCCGTGCTTGCCATCTTTTTTGATGACCTGCACACGTTGTCCGGCGACCCAGCGTTTCCAGTCTTTCTGCTCGGCCTGCGGGAAAAATTCCTTCAGCGCGGCGTGACGGTCTTCGTCACTGAGCATCACCTGCCCGACCAGATATTTCACCAGATCGAAGTTGCCCACGCCGACATGGGTCATTGGCAGCAGGTTCGAGCTATTGACGCTGCCAAACAAATCCCACAGGGACCCGTTTTTCAGGAATTTACTGGAGAAGGTGGCGAACGGCCCGAACAGCAGAACCTGTTTGCCATCAATAATACGGGTGTCGAGATGCGGAACCGACATCGGTGGCGCGCCCACGGCGGCTTTGCCGTAAACCTTCGCCAGATGGCGTTTCACCACATCCTGATTTTCTGTCACCAGGAATTCGCCCCCCACCGGGAAACCGCCGTATTCACGCGCTTCCGGAATGCCGGATTTTTGCAGCAGCGTCAGCGACGCGCCGCCTGCGCCGATAAACACGAATTTGGCATTCACGACATGGTGTTTGTGGCTGTGTTTAAGATCGGTAATGGTGACGCGCCAGGTTTTGTCCGGATTGCGCTGGATATCCCGCACTTCCTGACCGTTTGCCAGCGTGAAGTTGGATTGTTTCTGCAACGCCTCAACCAGCTGACGGGTCACTTCACCGAAGTTCACGTCCGTGCCTGCGGTGGTGCGGGTTGCGGCGACTTTCTGCGCCGGATCACGGCCTTCCATCACTGCCGGGATCCACTGTTTGATCAGTTCCGGGTCTTCCGAATATTCCATGCCACGGAACAGCGTACTTTCCTGAAGGGCAGCAAAACGTTTGCGCAGGAAATCGATATTCTCATCGCCCCAGACAAAGCTCATGTGCGGCACGCTGTTGATGAACGAGCGCGGATTATTCAGCACACCTTTCTGCACCTGATACGCCATAAACTGACGGGAAACCTGGAAGGCTTCGTTGATCGCCACGGCCTTGGTGATATCGACAGAACCGTCGGGCATCAGCGGGGTATAGTTCATTTCTGCGAGCGCGGCATGGCCGGTACCCGCGTTATTCCAGCCGTTGGAGCTTTCCTGCGCCACGCTATCCATGCGTTCGATCATATGGATCGACCAGTCCGGCTCGAGTTCCCGGAGATAAGTCCCCAGGGTTGCACTCATAATTCCGCCGCCGACCAGCAATACATCAACGGATTTTTCGTCTTCTGCGGCCGCAGGCTCGCTGGCACCCAGTGAGTCACGGTTGAGAAGCATACCAAGTATCTTTCTCATGACGTCTGTTTCTCTAAATGTTCAGTTCTGTTTTGGCTATTCGTTAGGAATATTGTTATGGCTATCGAACAAGAAATTAGCAAAAAAACACGCGGGATCGTTACTGAAACTTCATTTTTTCAAATGATGGCTACGAATATAACATTATCACTACAAAATTTAAAAAAGGATTTAACGTTTCAAAAAAACAGGCAGAGGGGATATCAGACAGTGGCTCAGGCCGCGTCACCGCTGGATTTTAAGGGTTCTGCAAAAGAGTTTTGGAGGGGTTTCTGGCGGTCAAAGAACGTGCAATTTGTGCTAAATCGGGTTTGATGGCAAACGTGAGATGTTAAAAAAGGCGCAGTTGCCCGCGCCTTTACGATCACTTTTTACGGAATCACATTACAGCGCGACGTCTGCAACCTGCTTCTGCTCTTCACCCTTTTTAGGGGCTGAAGAATTGTCCGCCGCCGGAGCCGGTTCTGCGGCTTTTGGCTGCGGGTTGTCGAGCATCAGAACGCGGCTGGTGTCGCCCAGTTCTTTCTCGGTTGCCGCCACGTTGCCGTTCAGTTCGGTGCCATAAGAAGGGATGATGTCCTTCAGTTTGGCCTGCCATTCTGGCGTCGCCACTTTGTCTTTAAACACTTTTTCCATCAGGTGCAGCATGATCGGCGCTGCGGTAGATGCGCCCGGAGAAGCGCCCAGCAGCGCGGTGATGCTGCCGTCTTTCGAGCTGACCACTTCGGTGCCGAGACGCAGAACGCCGCCTTCTTTCTCATCTTTTTTGATGATCTGCACGCGCTGACCGGCTTCCCACAGACGCCAGTCTTCTTTCTTCGCATCCGGGAAGTATTCACGCAATGCATCGAAACGGTCGTCGTCGGAGAGCATCACCTGGCTGACCAGATATTTCACCAGATCGAAGTTGTCGATACCCACGTGGGTCATCGGCATGATGTTGGAGAAATTGACGCTGCCGAACAGATCCCACAGGGAACCGTTTTTCAGGAATTTGCTGGAGAAGGTGGCGAACGGCCCGAACAGCAGAACCTGTTTGCCATCCAGAATACGGGTATCGAGGTGCGGCACGGACATCGGCGGTGAGCCGACAGACGCTTTACCGTACACTTTGGCCAGATGGCGTTTCACCACGTCCGGGTTCTCGGTCACCAGGAATTCGCCGCCGACCGGGAAGCCGCCGTAGTTGTCTGCTTCCGGAATACCGGATTTTTGCAGCAACGTCAGGGACGCGCCGCCTGCGCCGATAAACACGAATTTGGCTTTGATGACGCTTTCTTTGTCGCCGTTTTTCAGGTCGGCAACGGTCACGTTCCAGGTGTTATCCGGGTTACGCTGGATATCGCGGACTTCATGACCGAGGCTCAGCGAGAAGTTAGGTTTCTTCTGCAACGACGCCACCAGCTGACGGGTGATCTCGCCGAAGTTGACGTCGGTGCCGATCGGGATACGGGTCGCCGCGACTTTCTGCGCCGGATCACGCCCTTCCATCACCAGCGGGATCCACTGTTTGATTTGCGCCGGGTCTTCTGAATATTCCATGCCACGGAACAGAGTGCTTTGTTGCAGCGCCGCAAAACGTTTACGCAGGAAATTGATGTTGTCGTCGCCCCAGACAAAACTCATGTGCGGCGTGCTGTTGATGAAAGAACGCGGGTTGTGCAACACGCCGTTCTCAACCTGATAGGTCCAGAACTGACGGGAAATCTGGAAGGATTCGTTAATTTCGACCGCTTTGGAGATATCGATACTGCCGTCGGCTTTTTCCGGCGTGTAGTTCATTTCCGCCAGCGCAGAGTGACCGGTACCGGCGTTGTTCCAGCCGTTGGAGCTTTCCAGCGCCACACCGTCCAGACGCTCAACCATGTCGATGGACCAGTCTGGCTCTAATTCCTGAAGGTATGTCCCCAGCGTCGCGCTCATAATGCCGCCGCCGATCAGTAACACATCAACGGGCTTTTCATCTTCTGCCAACGCTGACTGGCTGAAAGCAACCACGTTAAGGCAGAGGATCATGGCGAGTATCTTTCTCATGACGTCTGTTTCTCTGAATGTTTAGTTTTAGTTTTGCAGGTGAAAGCTATCCAGATTTGCGCTGGATAAACGAAATCAACAACCCGGTGCGGAGGGAAATAAACACTTATTTCCACAGAGTATGAAAGGACAATAATGGAGAGTGACGACAACGTGGCAGATGTTCACAAAATCAACCACACAAATGTTACCGAATACTCATATTATCGAGATTTCGTAAACAATTTAACATCGTCGTTACGTGCATTAAAAATAGTTTAATACTTTAAATAATTACATAAGTTAGTTTCGCAGTGAAACTACACGCTGGTCGTCGGCGGCAAAGGACGAATCTGATAATAAAAATCTGAGACAGAGGGGAAATAGACCTTCAATGGTGTGAAAGATAGCCTATATATAAAGTCAGGGGCGGACAAAATGGCATACCCTCGCACAGCAGTTGCCCATTTTACCCATAAAGAACCGCCTTAATTCCGGATAAAGTTTTGTTCTGCGTAGCCGATAATCCCTATCGGGCGTCTTATACGGCAACGGCTGCGCCATTAATTTGCATTTATTTCTTATGAGGTGTGGCAGGTGAGCGAAGTATCCAAAGAGTCGTTTGCTAAGCGGAACACGCTGGCAATCTTGTCCGTTCTGCGTGACTTAAAGAAGAATCAGACGCTGGTCATGGTCAGCCACGCCCGCGGGCAATTTATCAGTAAAATTCTGGACGTGGATCCCGATAACCACCAGTTCCTGTTCGATCTGGGCAGCTCAGATTATGAAAACGGTCTGGCGATGGAAGCGGACTCGCTGAGTTTTGTCGCTGAACCGACCGGCGCGAAAGTAGAGTACTCCTGCAGCAAAGTCCGTCAGGTGACGTTTGAAGGTTTGCCTACCTTTACCTGCGATATTCCCCCGGTGCTGTATTTCATTCAACGTCGTGAGTATTTCCGCGTGAATGTGCCGTGGCTGCCGGATTACCGTTGCAGCGGAACCTTACCGGACGCGACCGAGTTCGCCTACCGTGTCAGGGACATTTCCCTGGGCGGGCTGGGGCTGGAAATTGACGGGATCACGCCGCCGGAGATCACCTCCGGTTCCGTGCTGAAAGATTCGATGATCCAGCTTGCCGAGCTGGGCACCTTTAAAGTGGATTTAGAGTATCTGGGCGCAATGGCGCGCAAATCAGTGAGCAATAAAGGCGAGACGGTCAGCACGCAGCGGCTGAGCTTTAAGTTTCCGCATTTATCGCCCGCGCAGGAACGTGACCTGCAACGGGCGATTTTCGAGCTGGAAAAACAGCAACATATGAAAGCAAAGCGTTTCCAGCACGACTGAACCAGCCATCAGATAAACATGCCGCCTGACGCTTCGACGCGCTGGGCGGTCATCCAGCCCGTTTCATCGCTGAGCATCAGCGCCACCATATCCCCGATATCATCCGGTAATCCGGCGCGCCCCAGTGCCGTGTTGCTGGCAACAATTTTGTTCACTTCCGGGTTATCGCGCACCATGCCGCCGCTGAAGTCGGTTTCGATCGCGCCGGGAGCCAGCACGTTGGCGGTGATGCCCCGCGCACCCAGTTCTTTTGCCTGATAGCGGGTCAGCACTTCAATCGCGCCTTTCATCATGGCGTAAGCGGATGATCCCGGCAGCGCAAACCGCGCCAGACCGCTGGAAATATTCAGGATGCGGCCACCGCCGGCCATCAGCGGCAGCAGTTTTTGGGTCAGGAAGAACGGCCCTTTCAGGTGCACATTCATCATCAGATCAAACTGCGCTTCGGTAGTCTGCGCAAAAGACTCATGCAAACCCACACCGGCATTGTTGACCAGAAAATCAAACGTGTCGCGCTGCCACACCTGTTGCAGCTGAGTTTTTACCTGCGCCACAAAAGCGTCAAAGCTGCCGGACTCACCGGTATTGAGCGGCAAGGCAACGGCTTTTCCGCCCTGAGCTTCCACCGTGGCGACCACTTCCTGCGCCGCAGCGGCCTGGCTGTGGTAAGTCAGAATCACGTCAACGCCCTTTTTTGCCAGCTTTTCAATGGCATTCTTGCCTAAACCACGGCTTCCGCCGGTCACAATTGCGATTTTACGATTCATTTCAGACCTCATTGGCTTTTTGCATCTTCTGCATCGGATGAAATACAGCCTATTGGATTACTCAGGCGTGATAAATGGTCCATAATGAGTTTCACTGTCTCAGTATTAACAACAATCAGGCAAAATGTGGATAAAATTCAATCAATGCAGGTTTTTGTACGGGTCGCGGAGCTGAGCAATTTTACCCGTGCGGCAGAAAGTCTGGGATTACCGAAAGGCAGTGTGTCGCGTCTGGTGCAACAACTGGAAACGCGGATGTCGGCGCGTCTGCTGCACCGCTCAACGCGCCGCGTGCAACTGACGCAGGACGGACAAGTCTTTTATCAACGCTGCAAGGAGTTGCTGGCCAGCATGGATGAACTGGAATCGATGTTTCAGTCGAATCCGGCCAGCGTCAGCGGGCGGTTGCGCGTCGATATGTCTGTGGGAATGGCAACGCATCTGGTGTTGCCGCGACTGGCCGAGTTTCTTAACCGTTATCCGGCGCTGGAAATTGAACTGAGCAGCACCGATCATCGTGTGGATGTGGTGCGCGAGGGGTTTGACTGTGTGATCCGCTCCGGCACGCTGAAAGACTCCGGGCTGATTGCGCGTCCCCTCGGCCAGCTCAGCGTGATTAACTGCGCCAGCCCCGGTTATCTGCGCCGTTACGGCACGCCGGATCACCCTGATCAGCTGGCGCAACATGCGATGGTGCATTACGAACAGACCCTCGGCAGCCACACCTCCGCCTTTGAATATCTCGACGGCAAGCAGGTAAAAACGGTGAAAAGTGGCGGCGCGGTGACCGTTAACAGCACCGAAACTTACGTCTCTGCCTGTCTGGCCGGTCTTGGGATCATTCAGGCACCGTTGATCGGCGTGCGTGACGCGTTGGCGGGCGGCCAGCTGGTGAGTATTTTGCCGCAGTTCCGTGCGCCGCCGATGCCGGTCACACTGGTTTATCCGCACCGCCTGAACCTTTCCCGCCGCGTGAAAGTGTTTATGGACTGGCTGACAGAAATCACCCAAACGTTCATTGCCTGAGCGGTTAAACCGCTGCGGCATAGCCTGAGCAACTCAGGTGTCTATACTTAAGGCTGGATGCACTTTTATGGACGACATGGATCAATGCCCATCATTTCAAAAAAAGAACCGAAAACGCAGGAAACTACCGCGCCGCTGATTAACCTCAAAACCGGCAATCAGACGGTGGATAAAAACATTGGCCGCTTCTCGCGGCTGGTGGAGCACGTTCAGTCCTGGGGCTGGGTCGCGCATCTGCTGCGTGCCATGGAACGTTTTAACGATCGCCTGGGCAGCCAGTTCGGCGCGGCCATCACCTATTTCTCCTTTCTGTCGCTGATCCCCATTCTGATGGTGTCTTTCGCCGCCGTGGGGTTTGTGCTGGCCTCAAATCCGGATCTGCTGGCCCAGCTGATCAACAAAATCGTCAACAGCATCAGTGACCCGAATCTGGCGAATACGCTGAAAAGCACGGTGAATACCGCCATTCAGCAGCGTACCGCCGTGGGCTTGTCCGGTCTGCTGATTGCGCTGTATTCCGGCGTCAGCTGGATGGGCAATTTGCGTGAGGCGATCCGCGCTCAGTCGCGTGATGTCTGGGAACGCAATCCGCAGGATCAGGAGAAGATTTACCGCCGCTACATCCGCGATTTTATTTCCCTGACCGGGCTGGTGCTGGCGCTGATCATCACGCTGTCTCTGACGTCTATTGCCGGTGCGGCGCAAAAAACCATTGTCGATGCACTGGGGCTGGGCGGCATCGACTGGCTGCGTCCGGTGATGACCAGTATTACGCTGGTGATTTCCATTGCCGCCAACTATCTGCTGTTCCTGTGGATTTTCTGGATGTTGCCGCGCCATAAGCCTCGCAAAAAAGCCTTACTGCGCGGCACGCTGCTGGCAGCGGTAGGCTTTGAGGTGATCAAATTCGTGATGACCATGACGCTGCCGAAACTGGCGACCTCGCCTTCCGGTGCGGCGTTCGGGTCAGTGATCGGTCTGATGGCGTTCTTCTATTTCTTCGCCCGTCTGACGCTGTTTGTCGCGGCGTGGATCGCCACGGCGAAATACAAAGATGACCCGCCGATGCCGGATCCGAAGCAAAAGGCCGCCAAACACGCAAAAACGGCCACGGGAAACGACAGTGAATACACACCGGACAACCTCATCGTGCCAGATGAAATGCATATAGCCGACGTTAATGCTGAGAATGAAGCTAAAAAGCAGTGAATAACACCAAATAAAGCCGAGCCTCACCCTGAAAACCAGAATAACTGACTGAGAGCCGTACTTTTATTTCGCGGTTTTGCAGTCAGTTACTCTGACTTTTACCCATTCGCCAAACTTATGATTGGCGAAATCCTGCCCTGATAAAACATTCCCCCGATCCACCCTGAATTGCCCTTTCCCCCTGCTTTCGTTGCGTTGAAATACCGCTGCGCTCTGCATAAGATGCCTTTTCGATATACATTTATTTACATTAGATCCCTCCCACTCATTACAAATAAGAAACACTTATGCAAGCCACTATCACTCCAGAATTAGAAGCTGACGCGCAATTGGTGAGTCAGAACTCCCGCGGCAAAGTCATCGTGGCATCGCTTATCGGTACGGCCATCGAATTCTTCGACTTTTACATCTATGCCACCGCTGCGGTGATTGTTTTCCCGCATATTTTCTTCCCGCAGGGGGATCCGACGGCAGCCACGCTACAGTCGCTTGCCACCTTCGCCATCGCCTTTATCGCACGTCCGATCGGCTCCGCGCTGTTCGGTCACTTCGGCGACCGCGTTGGCCGTAAAGTCACCCTCGTGGCGTCTTTGCTGACCATGGGCGTGTCCACCGTGGTGATCGGCCTGCTGCCGACGTACGCGACGATAGGCGTTTTCGCACCCTTGCTGCTGGCGCTGGCGCGCTTTGGTCAGGGTCTGGGACTGGGCGGTGAATGGGGCGGCGCAGCGCTGCTCGCCACTGAGAATGCCCCGGCGAAGAAACGTGCCCTGTACGGTTCTTTCCCGCAGCTTGGCGCACCGATTGGCTTCTTCTTCGCCAACGGCATGTTCCTGCTGCTGTCGTGGCTGCTGACGGACGAACAGTTCATTTCCTGGGGCTGGCGTGTGCCGTTCCTGCTTTCTGCGGTGCTGGTCATCGTCGGTCTGTATGTGCGCGTTTCCCTGCACGAAACGCCGGTGTTCGCCAAAATCGCCAAAGCGGGCAAACAGGTCAAAGTGCCGATCGGCACGCTGTTCACCAAATACAAAAAAGCCACCCTCCTCGGCACCTTCATCATGGTCGCGACTTACACGCTGTTCTACATCATGACCGTGTATTCACTGGGTTACGGCACGGCGGCGAAACCGGTGGGTCTGGGCATTCCGCGTAACGAATTCCTGCTGATGCTGATGATTGGTGTGATCGGTTTCGGCGTGATGGTGCCGGTAGCCGGTCAGCTGGCGGATAAGTTTGGCCGTCGCAAAACCATGATTTGCATTACGCTGCTGATGATCGTCTTCGCGCTGTGCTTCCCGACTATTCTGGGGGCCGGTTCACAGGCGCTGGTGATGGTTTTCCTGCTGTGTGGTTTTATGGTGATGGGGCTGACCTTCGGCCCGATGGGCGCGCTGCTGCCGGAACTGTTCCCGACAGAAGTTCGCTATACCGGCGCATCCTTCTCCTATAATGTGTCTTCGATACTGGGCGCATCCGTCGCGCCGTACATCGCCACCTGGCTGGCAACCCATTACGGGTTGTTCTATGTGGGCGTTTATCTGGCCTCAATGGCAACGCTGACGCTGATCGCGTTGTTACTGTCGAAAGAAACCGCCCATCAGTCACTGTAACTGACCCGGACACCGTGCCCGGTTTGCGCCCGGCACGGTGCCTTCAGCGAAGGTTTCTTATGCGCTTGCGTCGATTTATCCTGCCTTTCCTGCTCCTGCTTATCGTCATTGCTGCGGCCCTCTGGTATTTCTGGCCTCACACCTCCAATCCGAACGCCCTGTGGAACATCGTCAGTAAGAAATGCGTGCCGAATCAGCAAAGCACGGGCAAACCCGATCCTTGTGTGCAGGTGGATGAACAACATGGATTTGTGGTGCTGAAAGACCTGAACGGCCCGCTGCAATATTTGCTGATGCCCACCGCGCGCATCACCGGTATGGAAAGCCCCGCCCTGCTGGAACCGGCCACACCGAACTTTTTCAGTCAGGCATGGAATGCGCGGCATTTTATGGCGGATAAATACGGCAAACCGATTGATGACGCCAATGTTTCGCTGGCGATCAACTCACAATACGGCCGCTCGCAGAATCAGCTGCATATCCATATTTCCTGTCTTTTGCCGCAGGTGAAAACCACGCTGAGCAGGGATGGCGGGCAGATGGGGTATAACTGGCAGGCACTGCCGGATAAATTGCTCGGGCACACTTATCTGGCGCGCAAAGTGACCTCAGCCGAGCTGAATGAGAAAGGCGCGTTCCGGCTTTTGGCAGAAGGCGTCCCGGAAGCGGAGAAGAAGATGGGCCATTTCGGTATGGCGATGGTCACCCTGCCGGGCGGCGACTTCCTGCTGCTCGCCAGCGAACGCGACCTGCTGAAACTCAATAACGCCTCCACGGAAGAGATCCAGGACCACAATTGTGCGGTACTGGATCCGGTGCCTCAGTAATACAGATACCCGAAGGTGATTAATGCCAGCGCCTTCCCCTCTCACGAGGGGGAGGAGCTTACTTCTCTTTCATCTGCTGCAATATCGGGCCGCACTGGTTTTCTTCATTGTCGCTTGGGGAAATCAGGGCCAGCAGGGCAGCGGCTGGTGCGACGACGGCACCCAGCGCGACGGCTGCCGCACCACGGGCGATCAACGGCCCCGGTTTAACACCCGCATCCGGATTTTTGTACGTGCCGCGCACATACAGCGGTGAACGTAAGGTCAGGATACGTACACCCTTACTTTCCGGATTGATCGACAGGTCCAGCCGTTCGGTCGCCATGTTGGTGTTGCCGGTAATGTTGATCACCGCATTCTCGGTATCGAACACAAACAGACGTGGCGTCACCAGCCCGTTCCTGACATTAACGTTGGCGGCGGCGCAGTTAATCGCCACTTCGTCATCACCAAACAGTTTACTCACCACATAGTTACCGACATTCAGACCGGCCAGTTCCATCAGGCCACGGCTGATCACGCCATCGTTAATCAGGATTTTCATGTCGCCGTTACTGGTCCCCAGCAGCGCGGCGACGGAGTTCCCGGTGCCGGTCAGGGTTGCGTCGCCGTTCAGGTCACCCAGACTGCGCTCCATCGACTGCACGCTTGGCAGCAACTGTTTCAGTTTCAGCTTACGTGCATGAATGTCCGCACGCGCCTGCATCGGTGATTTGTCGCCTTCCAGCCGGATGGTGGAATTGAGGTTACCGCCCGCCACACCGAAACGCAGCGGGTCGAGCAGGATTTCGCCATCGTTGAGTTTCAGATGAGTACTCAGATCGCTCAGCGGCAGGGATTTGCCGTGCTCAATGCGTTTGGCGCTGAACTTCACATCGGCATCCATCACGCGCCAGCTTTTGGTATCGAACTTCTCGACCGGCAGCACTTTGTCGGAAGGCTGGCGGGTCGTTTCGCCGCGTTTGGCTTTATCCTTGTTGGAATCGGCACCAATCAGCGGCGCCAGATCGGCAAAGCGCAGCTGTTTGGAAACCACTTCGCCGCTCAGTTTAGGCCGCGGTTTACTGGCCTGATAGGTCAGTGAACCGTGAATATCGCTGTCGCCAATTTCGCCGTTGAAGTTCTGATAACGGTAAACCGCGCCGTTTTTGCCGTGTAATGTCGCCGATAAATGGCCGTCGGTGGAATACGGCGGGGTTTGCGGTAACAACACACCGGTCAGACCGTACAAATCGGACAACGTCTGGCCGGAGAATTTGAGACGTAAATCCAGACCGCCGAGGTTCATCGCATCCTGCAAGGTCCCCGCCACGGCCACCCGCGTGTTGCCGGAGCGCACATCCGCCTGTAACGGGAACAGCGCATCGGGATCTTTCAGCGCCAGCATGCCGCCGATTTTACCGCTGCCGGAGAGGGATTCGCCGTTGTATTTTCCGTCCACTTTCCAGCCAAACATGTAAGGCGGGGTTTTGGATTTCGGTGCATCGCTCTTATCACCGACCACTTCGGTAAACGGCAGCGGTTTGCCCAGCGGATCAATCACCGCGCGGAAATCGGCTTTCAGTTGGGCATCTTTGTAATCGATCTGACCGCGGTCAAATACGATGTCATTGAGGGTAAATGACCAGGCAGACGGCGGTTGCGCCGGGTCTTTCTTCTCGCTGTTGGCGAGGTTGAACGTCCAGTTGTTTTTGCCATTATCCAGACGCAGCAGCGAGGCATCCGGCTGTTTCAGCCAGATCGTGGGGATCAGCACTTCTTTATGCAATAACGCCAGCGGCGCAATGCTGGCATCGACGCGGGCGAGTTTCACCATCTGCGGGTCTTTTTCGCCAGTCTGTACATCGGATGGGTTGCCGAGCACGATATCTTCCGCATGAATGTGCGGCCAGGGCACCCACGCACGCCAGCCCGCTTCATCTTTATGACGCGACCAGTCGACGCCCAGATCGCCACGGATGGCGAAAGTGCGGTTAAGTTCTGTACTGACTTTTTGATTGATGGTGGGTTTGAGCCGGTTCCAGTCGAACATCGCGATGAAAATCACGATAGCAATCAACAGAATGATAATCACACCCACAACCCAGGAAATCACTTTACCTGTGCGCGTCATAAATCTGTTCCTTTCAGACAGTTAACGAATCCCAGAGTTTAACCATAGTAGAATTCATCGCAGCTTGCCGGAAACGGTATAAACGCAGGGGAAAGAAACCGCAGGAGGAAGAAAAGGAAAGAGAAGTGAAATCAAGGCATTGGAAATGCATCACACCACAGCAACTCACCAGACACTTTGAGACTTAGCCTTAGCGGGTCAGGTGTGATCCATTATCCTTTGAAATGTATCGGCAGGTTGTCCAGATTATCGAAAATCGTCGGGCGCGCCAGATAATACCCCTGTGCGGCCAGCGCATCGGAATTACAGACCATCGCCCATTCTGCGGCGGTCTCGACCCCTTCTATAATCACGCCTTTACTGTAACGGTTCATCAGCGTCACCAGCGTGTAAAACAGCCGTGAGCCTTCTTCGCTCTGCCCCAGCAGGATAAACAGGTCGCGGGCGATTTTGATGTATTCGTAATGCCAGGTCGTGAAGGAAGAGAAGTTGGCGATGCCCTGCCCGAAGTCATCCAGCCATAACCGGTCGGATTGCTCGATTTGCGACAGCGGAATGCTCAGCGCATGTTCGGCGCTTTCGACCAGTTCGAAACGGACGTACGGCATGGCGCTGATTTGCGCCCGCAGCGCCGAATCAGATTGCAGCATTTCCAGCACCTGACCATCGACGTTAATCGACGCCAGTAATTCATGTTCGATAAACATCGTCTGCCAGCGTTGCAACAGGTCGAGTTGCTCCTGCACGATTTGCAGGCGTTTACCCACCGCAATCGCGACAAAATACGCTTCCGGCGAAATGAATTTATGCGGGTTCGCAGGATGGAAAACCCCGGTCAGTAATTCAATTCCCAACAGCTTTCCTGTGGTGCGATAAATGGGCTGAAAACGGTACACTCTCTGACACTGACGCCAGTAAGATTGTGCTTTTACGCGCTCTATGGCGGTAAAAGAAGGCGTAATCAGCCCTAACATCATCTTCGTGATCATATTTTTCTGCCGTCATGAATAAGAATCAGATTATCAGGGACATGCGGCAACATGTGTTGCGTGACTACAATGAGATTCATGTCAACAGCCTGTGTTTCAGGAAACACCGTGTTTCATGGAGGCAAAGTAGCCCGATTTCCTGGCTTTCTTTAGTAGAGTTATCTATCGGCGCTGCGCGGGGAAACTTTAATCACTCCGCATTTCCCTGCAATCTGTGCGCATAAAAAACCAAAAAACCGCGCTGGAAGTTCTTTTCCGCAGGCTCTACATTGGAGGCACTGAAACATGTCATTGACCGCCCATTCACAACCCGGAGAAAAAAATGCCTTACGTTAATATCAAAATTACCCGCGACGGCGCGACGGCAGAACAGAAAAAAGCCCTGATTGCCGGTGTGACGCAGTTACTGGTGGATACGCTGGGTAAAAATCCGGCCACCACGACGGTGATCATTGATGAGATCGATACCGATAACTGGGGTCTGGGTGGCCGTCCGGTGACCGAGTTGCGACAGGGAAGCAAGTAACGCCCTCAGGTGGAAGTGCTGCCACTTCCACTTTTTTCTGCATTTTTGCTTCGTTTTTTTGCCTCCTGCCTAAAAAAATAAAACCTCGTTTTAATTTATTTGACTGACCGCATTCTTATGAAGAGACTAGAGCGCAATAATGACGGTCTTTTCTTTCCTTTCGTTTTAATGCTTCAGACATAGGCCAGGTACAATGACCCGCAAAAACATTGCCGTTATCGGCGAATGCATGATCGAATTATCTCAGAAAGGCGATGCGCTTCACCGTGGTTTTGGTGGCGACACGCTGAACACGTCTGTTTATATTTCCCGCCAGGTTTCCCCTGATGCGCTGAACGTGCATTACGTGACCGCGCTCGGCACCGACAGTTTCAGCAATGAAATGTTGCAGGCCTGGCAGCAGGAAGGCGTGAACACGGATCTCACCCAGCGTCTGGATAACAAACTGCCGGGTCTGTATGTGATTGAAACCGACAGCACCGGCGAGCGCACCTTCTACTACTGGCGCAACGACGCCGCTGCGCGTTACTGGCTCGACAGCCCGCAATCGGAAGAGATTTGCCAGAAACTGGCAGAGTTTGATTATCTGTACCTGAGCGGCATCAGTCTGGCGATCCTCAACGACGAAAGCCGTGACCGTCTGATGACCCTGCTGAAAGCCTGCCGTTCACGCGGTGGCAAAGTGATTTTCGACAACAATTACCGTCCGCGCCTGTGGGCCAGCAAAGAGCAAACCCAGGCTGCGTATAACGCCATGCTTTCCTGCACCGATATCGCCTTCCTGACCCTTGATGATGAAGACATGCTGTGGGGCCAGAAGCCTTACGATGAGGTGATTGCGCGCACGCATGCGCTGGGTGTCAGTGAAGTCGTGGTCAAACGCGGCGCCGACAGCTGCATCGTCTCCAGCGCCGAAGGCGAGCTACATGATGTGCCTGCCGTAAAACTGCCGAAAGAGAAAGTCATCGATACCACAGCGGCCGGGGATTCGTTCAGTGCCGGGTATCTGGCGGTAAGACTCACCGGCGGCAGCGCGGTGGAAGCGGCGGTGCGCGGGCATGAGACTGCCAGTACCGTGATTCAGCATCGCGGGGCGATCATCCCGATGGAGTTTATGCCAGATCGGGGATAAAAACGCGCTGGCTCTGCTTCTGCTGCGAAGGGGGGGAGCTGACCGAATTCTTACTCAACAAACGTGATTAAAAACGCGCTGGCTCTGCTCCTCCCCCTGCGAAGGGGGAGGCTGGGAGGGGGTTTTAAAAACAAAAACAGCGGTCAAACCACGCTTTAACCCTATGATTTATCTTTAATACCCCACCCCTCCCCTTCGCAGGGGAGGGAGTCGACCGAATTCTTACTCAACAATCTGCTTATTGCGCACTCGTTGCCGCCGAAGCCGCCGGCACATCCCCGGCAGGTGCTTCTGCCGCCGGAGCGGTCTCCGCCGGAGCCATAACGTTGTCATACACCGCCCGCAGTTCTGCCGCATTCACCTCAGGTTCCCCTTTCGGTTGCGCGATCAGTAACGCTGGCTCGCGGGACAACTGCTGCTTCAGTTCCTGATTCAGGACCGGTAGGGTCAGCGTCGAAAGGAACTGCTGGCGCAATTGCTGATACTGTTCCGGGGCGATATCCACCACGCCATTTTGTTGTGAACGTAAACGCTGGCTCATCAGCACATCGGTATCGGTGCGGGCGTAAGTCGCGAACAGTTTACTCAGCTGATCATTCTTCTGCGCAATCAGCGCATCAAATTCCGCCTGAGAAATCCCTTTGTCGCGCACTGCCAGCAATTCTTCCGACAGACGCTTAAACAGCTCGGTCAGTTTGGCTTGAGGCGCTTCAATGCGGATGGCACATTGCGCGCGCTGGTACTGCACATTGCAGTCAAAGCCCAGTGCCGAAGCCGGAGTCGTCGCGTCTTTCTTACTTTCAAAGGCGCTTTTCAGCTGCTCCTGCAAATGCCAGAACAACGCTTCGCGCGCCAGATCACTGCGCCAGTACGCGGCCAGCGCCTGTGACTCCTGGATCGGCTGCCATGCGTTATCCCACATTAACGACACGCGATCCTGCGTCAGGTTTTCATCCATCACGGTCATGGATTTGGTGGTGACTTCAGACAGCGTCGGCAGGGTCTGCGGCGTTTCACGTTTGCCTTTCAGCGAAGAGAAAGTGCGGTTGATTTGCTCACTCAGACCGCGGCCATCGACATTCCCGACCACAAATAAGGTCATCGCATCAGGGGTATACCACTGATGATAGAATTTGGTTAATGCGTCGATATTGATAGGTTTGGTGGGTAACTGGTCAGGATTATGGCCGACCAGCGTCGAACCGGCGATACGGGCACGCCACCAGGGATCCTGCGTATTTTGCGGTAACGAGCCGACCGGATCCTGCGATTCCTGCCGCGCGGCGTTCACCAGCGCCGGAGTGACCGGTATTTTCCCTGCGGTGTTTGCCAGCCAGTTCAGCGCGTCTTTCAGCAGCTCCGGACGGTTGTTCGGCAAACTCAGGTTATATAAGGTGAAATCATAAGAACTGACAGCGGGCGGCAAAGGCCGCTGCGGATTGATACTTTGCTGCCACAAAGACTGTAGCTGAGCCGTGCTGAAGCCTTCGCTGTGCATCAGCGCCAGACGAGGAAGGAAATGGGCATAGCCGGTTTGCTGGGCGGATTCTGCCAGCGACCCGGTGCGCACTACCAGACGTAATTCAATGCGATCGCTCGGGCGTTGCGGCGTGGTCAGCAACTGCCAGGTAAATCCATTGTCCAGTTTCCCCTGCTGCCAGGCCGGGTCTGGTTGTAATGCTTCAGCTTGCACATGACTTGCGGCTGCTGCCAGCAGCAATCCACCAATGAGTAAACGGATTTTGGTGCCCTGCATGTGAACCCCTACGTAATGACAATCCAATTTTCAATTTGCTGTCCTGCCGGTGTCAGTTGACTCGCCCACAGGAACTGAATGCGTAAGTTTTAGGACGTAAAATACAGCCCTTCGTTAGACCGCACATTTTTCGCAATGTCGCGCAGCCTGCAAAAATATTCTGGGAAGTAACGCCGGATGAGGCATCAGAGGGACATATTATGAAGATAATCCACCGGTTACATCAAGTAACCGGGGGTTATTAGGCGAGATTGAGGCTAAATAAATGCGTTTTCGGAAACCCTTCTCGGAATTTCTTTCCGCTTACTGACGTTTATTCAGAAAATTCAGGCAGATTTCTCGGCTTCTGTCAGACCTTTCTGACCGTTCAGCGTCGCCTTTAACTGTCCTTCATCGAGCTGATCACACCATTTCGCCACCACAATGGTCGCCACGCCATTACCGACCAGATTGGTCAGCGCACGCGCTTCTGACATAAAGCGGTCAATACCCAGGATCAGCGCCAGACCGGCAACCGGTAAATGCCCTACCGCAGACAGTGTCGCCGCCAGCACGATAAAGCCACTGCCCGTGACGCCCGCCGCGCCTTTGGAAGACAGCAACAGCACCACAATCAGGGTGATCTGATGCCAGATATCCATATGCGTATTGGTGGCCTGGGCGATAAACACCGCCGCCATCGTCAGGTAAATCGAGGTGCCGTCGAGGTTGAAGGAATAACCGGTCGGGATCACCAGACCGACCACTGATTTCTTACAGCCCAGGCGCTCCATTTTATCCAGCATACGCGGCAAGGCGGATTCGGAGGAGGACGTACCCAGCACGATCAGCAGTTCTTCTTTAATGTAATTCACAAACTTGAAGATGCTGAAGCCGGTGAAGCGGGCGATAAGCCCCAGCACCACGACCACGAACAAAATACAGGTCAGGTAGAAGCACAGGATCAGCTGACCCAGTTGCACCAGCGAACCGACGCCGTATTTGCCGATGGTGAAGGCCATCGCGCCGAACGCACCCAGCGGAGCCAGACGCATGATCATATTGATGATGCCGAAAATGACCTGCGAGAAGCTTTCGATGACGTTGAAAATCAGCTGGCCTTTATGGCCCAGACGGTGCAGCGCAAAACCGAACAGCACGGCAAACAGCAGCACCTGCAAAATATTGCCGCTGGCGAACGCGCCAATGACGCTGGACGGGATCACATCCAGCAGGAACGGAATGATGCCCTGACTTTGCGCCTGCTCGGCGTACACCGCCACGGCTTTGGCATCCAGCGCCGCCGGATCAACGTTCATCCCGGCACCCGGCTGCACGATATTGACGATCACCAGCCCGATGATCAGCGCAAGCGTACTGACAATTTCAAAGTACAGCAGCGCGATCGCACCGGTACGGCCAACGGCTTTCATGCTTTCCATGCCGGCGATGCCCGTTACCACCGTACAGAAGATCACAGGGGCGATGATCATTTTGATTAATTTAACAAAACCATCACCAAGTGGTTTCATCTGAGCGCCCAGCTCAGGGTAAAAATGGCCCAGCAGAACACCGACGGTAATTGCCAAAAGAACCTGAAAATACAGGCTCTTGAAGATTGATTTTTTCATGTTATTGCCATCCTGATGTGATTGTGTCGCCCTTTATTTTGTAGGGTCGGAGGTCATGAGCGACAGCCGGAAAGTAACACCAACACAACATGATGGAAATATTTTGTTTCCCTCTGCAATGGCGACTCATGAAAAACCAGAGCGGAAACCATTCAGCTGAGAATTTAGTAAGTAAAGAAAGTAAAAAAGTGAGGAAACAGGCGGGTTTTCCCGCCGTCAGGCAGGATCAGGAAGGCTGGCAGAACTGGCGTTCAAACTCTTTTTTGGAAAGCGGTGCGGAGAATAAATACCCCTGTCCGATGTGAATATTTTCCTTCAGCAGCCAGCGGCGCTGGGCTTCATTTTCGACACCTTCCGCCACCAGCTGAATATTCATGGCGCGGCCTATCGAGGCCACGATATTCACCATCACTTCATCGTCAGGCAGAACGCTGACGAAACTGCGGTCAATTTTAATCACGTCAATCGGCAGCGAACGCAGCCGGTTGAGGTATTCGAGACCGGAGTAACCCAGACCGAAATCATCCAGTTCAATCGAAACACCGACAGCGCGCAGTTCGCTGAGTAACAGCAGCGCGCGATCTAAATCATCAATACGTGCCGTTTCGGTGATTTCCAGCACCAGTTGCCCCGGATTGATTTTATAGCGGCTCAGCAGGCTGCGCAGCTCCGGCAGGAAATTACGCTGCTGCACCTGAGCACCGGAAAGATTCACGGACAACGGTAACGTGATGCCGCGCCGTTGCCAGTCCGCCAGGATCTGACAGCCCAGTTCAAGAATTTTGTATCCCAGCAAACTCATGACGCCAATTTCTTCGGCCAGCACAATAAAATCGCTTTCCAGCCCGTAACTGCCGTCCGTCATTTTGCGGCGCAACAGGGCTTCCGCACCGACCACCTCGCCGGTTTTCATATTGACCTGCGGCTGGATAAACAAGGTGAAGTCGTTCTGCTCCATCGCATGCAGGATTTCGTTTTCCTGCAACAGGCGCTTCTGGATTTTCGCCGTCAGTTCCGGTTCAAAGAACAGGATCTGGTTTTTCCCCTGCTGATACGCCGACACTCTCGCCGCCCGCGCGTTGACCATCAGTTGCTGCGCGCTCACCGGGAATTCGCCGGTGTATTGCACGATACCGATACTGCCGGTCGGATGCAGCGACATATTGCCCGCATGGCTTTCCTGCGGCGCATTAATGCGCTCCATGATGTGTCTGGCCAGACGCATCGCCATAAAGGGCCGGGGAATATCGCCCGCCAGCACCGCAAACTCGTTGTAGCTCAGACGCGCCATCAGGCAATGCTCCGGCAGCACCTCCATGATGGATGAGATCAGCGGACAATCGACATGGCCGTCATCGCGCAGGCTTTCAATGCCGATCAGCAGCAGATGGAAACCTTTTTCCGGCTCCGCGCCATGCAGACGGTGTTGCAGGCGCTGCATAAACTGTTCTTCGCTGTTCAGCGCACCGTCTGACGGCAGCAGCATCTCGGTGACAGGCGGCCGGGCTTTTTCCCGCTGCTGCTGATTGCGGTTGTAGCTGCGCACCAGCATGCCGATTTCATCGTCTTCATGGCGCGGCGGCAGGGTCAGCTGATGGTGCGGCACATCGCTTTCGGGCAGGGATTCCAGATCACTGGCGATGCTGCGCAGCGGTTTAACGATCAGCCGGTTAATAATCCAGCTCAGGGAAATCGACAGGATCAGCGCCAGTAAAAGGTACGTCGTCAGCATGGTCGACAGCGCGCTGACAATAAACTGATACATGCGGTAGGAATCTGCCTGCAACACCAGATAAGCCAGCGGTTTGGGATCTTTCGGGCTGGCCGCCGCAGAATAGAGAGGAACGGAAATCGTCACCGGTAAATTAAAGCCCCGCGTGACCCATTGCGGCACCGGGCGGCCAGGCGGGAAATGCGTGTGCAGCGCGGCGATTTGGTTAGGCATCACGACATCGGCGCGGCTTAATATGCCCACCGGTTGCAGGGTATTCAGGATATCCTGAGTTTCTTCCAGATCGACATCCAGCACCGCCTGAGACAGCGGAACCCGGACAGAATGTGCTATGTTTTCAAGTTGCTGGGCGTAATCATCCCTCCGCTGCTGCACAAAGTGAAACAGCTGGATGACGATGAAAATACAAATGGTGATTGCCGCAATACTGGATACCGCCGCCATCTGTTTGATCGTTAGTGAACGCCTGACCCGCAACTTAATTCTCCATCAATCGCCGACCCGATTTGCCCCGCCCGCCTGAGCAGGCACGGCACTTCTGCGCAGTATACCTTATAACGTGTTATTTCGAGGCGTTACACCACGTTTTGACTATAAAAAACAACATCTTTGCCGGAAGGCTTCTACACTGATAATTCATGAGGTTATTTAACTTACGAAATCCATACATTACTTACTGTAATCGAATAATAAGGAAAAACCGAACATCCTGACTTGAATACAACTTATGAAGTGAGTGTGCTGGTGATCACGGTAAAGACAAACTATTCCACTACATTAAGACAAACAACCAGCAAATGAAGGCTAAAAACCTTGTGTGACAGCCAGTTATAGAGGTGTTGTTTTTTATGCGGGAAATTCTTATTTTTTGTAAAATGTGCTCTAAGCTGTAAAAGAACTGATATATTAAGACGAGTCTTATTCCCACATAAAACTTTAAAAAAATTAAACCTTCCACACGCTTTGTTAGCGGCCAATCCGGGCCGTTTTGACGTCCAGAAAACACCGATATATATAATCCTACCGGGCGGGATTTATGAATAAATATGATGATATTAAACGTTTTATGGATAAGACGAAGTTGGAAAAGCTTGATTATAAAGAGCTTAATGAAAAATCAACGGGTGAATCCATTACGGGTTCAATGAATCAATGGACGTTGATTAAACAAGTTTCTGCCAGCGAAGAACCTGCGGGTCCCCTCGACAATGGCCGCACGACGCAACCCACCCCACAAGCCATTTCAGCGGATGAGTTTTCCTTATCTGCGGCTCAGGCTGCGTCTGAACATCATGCCGCGCCGCAACCGGAAACGCAGCCTGCCACGCACGCGCAAAGCACGCCGATGTCATCGGAAGTGGCTCCGCCGGCAGCCGGTTTTGGCTTACTGGATGCGCTGCGCGAAACACTGCCGCCTGCCCCTGTGGCGTCACAGCCCGCGCAACATCAGCCTGTTCACACGGCACCGACGTTGCACGCGCAGTCTGTGATCCCAGACAGTGGGTCAGGTTTGCTCGATTCCCTGCGTAAAGCCATGCCTGAAGCGCCGCCGGTTCAGACACCGGCACCGGCGCCCGTTCAGGCTCAGCCTGCACCGGTTGCCCAGCCTGCACCGGTCCGCGCCGCACCACCTGTACAGCAACCCGCGCCAGTGCGCAGCCCGTTACCCGCAAGCCCGGCACACGTGGCGTCTCCGGCGTCTGCTGATGCTAACCAGCGCTTTAAACAGATGTTTAAACAACGGGCTCCGCAGCCTGCCAGCGCTTATTTACATCGCGACACACCGCTTCAACCCTTGTTAGAGATGATTGCCTCATGCCGTTAGTTTGCGTTTGTTCACCGAAAGGTGGGGTAGGAAAAACCACGGTGGCCTCCAATCTGGCCTATTCCCTTGCCCGCAGTGGCAGCAAAGTGCTGGTCATCGATTTTGACGTGCAGAACGCCCTTCGCCTGCATTTCGGTGTACCGATTTCCGATACCCGTGGTTTTGTCGCCGGTTCGGGGAATGAATCCGACTGGAGTCAGTTCATCCTCAAAGCGGGTTCCAATACCTTTGTCTTACCTTACGGCGAAGTGACGGAAGATCAGCGGCTGGAATTCGAACACCAGCTCGCCAGCGATCCGCATTTTTTACAGCGCGGATTAAATACCGTCCTGAATTATCCGGGATTGATTATTATTGCCGATTTCCCTCCGGGTCCGAGTCCGGCATTAAAAGCCGTTCAGGCGATTGCGGATTTACATGTTGTGGTGATGCTGGCGGATACCGCGTCATTATCTTTATTGCCTTTAATGGAAAAGAATAAATTAATTGGTACCCCGCTTAATAATAAGAAGGGTGAATATTATGTGGTTAACCAAAGTGACACCCGCCGGACATTAAGCCGCGACGTCACGCAATTTTTCGAACAGCGTTTAAATGAAAGATTATTAGGCACAATCCACAGGGATGAATGTGTGCCAGAGGCGAATGCCTCGCAGCGCTCTATTATTGATTTCAGTCCGGTCTCTGCTTCGGCATTTGATATTGAACTGATCAGCAAGAAAGTCGCCGCCATTTTAGGGATTAAAGTCGGTGATGGTGAATTACACGCCGCGCCTAAATCTGGCAGTTATTAACTATCACTGTTAACAGCGACCCCAAAGCGATGAATAAATTCCTGTTTTCCTTACTTGTGCTTCTGCTGCTGCCGGTGGCAGCAGTCATCATTATTGCCCCGATGGACAGTCAGAAGCAGTACATTTTTGGCCTGATCAGCATCGGGCTGTTATTCCTGCTGGGCATCAGTAAAAGCCGCCGCATCAGTGTGGTCATGGTCATCATGTCCGTCATGATGTCGACGCGGTATATTTACTGGCGCGCGACAGAAACGCTGCATTTTAATTCAACGATAGAAGCCATCTTAGGGATCGGTTTATTTCTCGCCGAACTGTATGTCTGGATTATCTTATTGCTGGGCTACCTGCAAACCACCTGGCCATTAAAACGCACCATCGAACCGTTGCCGGATGACACCTCCCTGTGGCCGACGGTCGATGTGTATATTCCGTCGTACAACGAAAGTCTCGACGTGGTGCGTGATACCGTGCTGGCGGCGCAGTGCATCGATTATCCGAAAGACAAAATCAAAATTTATGTGCTCGATGACGGTAAACGCGATGAATTTGCGGTGTTCTCGGCGGATGCAGGCGTTGGCTATATTACGCGTAATGACAACTCCCACGCCAAAGCCGGTAACCTGAACCATGCGATGAAACTCACCAAAGGCGAGCTGATTTGCGTATTCGACTGTGACCACGTGGCGACACGCGCGTTCCTGCAGGCGACCGTCGGCAGCTTCCTGAAAGACCCCCGTCTGGCGCTGATCCAGACGCCGCACTACTTCTATTCGCCTGACCCGTTCGAACGTAACCTTTCTGCCGGCCGCACCATGCCGAACGAAGGCGCCCTGTTCTACGGCCCGGTTCAGCAAGGTAACGACAACTGGAATGCGACCTTCTTCTGCGGCTCATGTGCGGTGATCCGCCGCGTGGCGCTGGAAGAAGTCGGCGGATTCGCCGTGGAAACCGTCACCGAAGATGCCCACTCCGCACTGAAAATGCAGCGCCGTGGCTGGAATACCGCCTTTCTGGATATCCCGCTGGCAGCCGGTCTGGCGACGGAACGTCTCGGTCTGCACGTGGTTCAGCGTACCCGCTGGGCGCGCGGCATGACGCAGATTTTCCGTGTGGATAATCCGCTGCTTGGCCGTGGCCTGAAATGGCAGCAACGTCTGTGCTATCTCAACGCCATGCTGCACTTCCAGTTCGGTCTGCCGCGCGTGGTGTTCCTGACCGCGCCGCTGGCGTTCCTGCTGTTTAACCTGAACATCATTTCCTCGTCCGCCAGCCTGATCTTTGCTTACGCGCTGCCGCACCTGGTGATGTCGCTGTACATCAACTCCCGCATGAATGGCCGTTTCCGCTATACCTTCTGGGGTGAAATCTACGAAACCGTGATGGCCTTCCACCTGATCCTGCCAACGATTGTGACCATGTTCGCGCCAAAACGCGGCAAGTTTAACGTGACGGATAAAGGCGGTTTGCTGGATGTCGGTTTCTTCGATTTCAACATCGTCAAACCGCACCTGATTGTCGCGATCCTGATGCTTGCGGGTATCGGATACGGCATCGTGCGCGCCGTATTTCATGATTACTTTGCCATCGACCCCAGTGTTGTCGCGCTGAACATTGCGTGGGGCAGCTTCAGCGTGCTGATTTTACTGGCGGCGATTGCCGTAGCGAAAGAAACCCGTCAGGTGCGTAAAACCATCCGTATCGACGTGGCGATCCCGGCGATTATTCATTACGCCAACGGCATTTCACTGCGCACCACCACCATTGATATGTCGATGGGCGGTGTGCAACTGGTGACGCCGGATGTGCGCTATCTCAATGAAGAAATTGAAGAAGTGGAGATCCAGCTTTCTTCCGGTGCGGAGAGCTTCCCGGTGACGCAAGTCAGCGGAGACAAAAATCGTCTGCGTCTGCAATTTGAAAACCTGCCGCTGTCGAAACGCCGCGAACTGGTGCGCGTGGTGTTATGCCGCGCTGATGCCTGGATTGGCGAAGAATATCCGCCGGATAACCCGTTCAAATCACTGGCAAGCATCATCCGTTGCGTGTTTGAGTTGTTCTATAACACCTGGAAAGAACGCCGCGCCAAAAATAAACCCGCTGACGCCACCAGCAAGAGTGAAGCAGCATGAATCGAACTCGTAACCTGATGATGAAGCGCCGTTTATCTGCTGTGCGGGGCATGTCCCTGTTCAGGAAAATCACCACCGGTCTGTTACTGACTTTCAGCAGCCTGCCGTTGTCACAGGCGGAAGAAACGCCCGCCCCTGCACTCGATCCGGCAACCAGCCTGCCTGCCGCGCCGTCATGGCTGCCGCCGGTCACCCCCATGCCGGGAGAAAGTGCGCCAGCCAGTGACACCACGCCTGCCGCCGATGCGCCGCAGACTGACACCACACCGGCGAATAACAGTGCGCCGGTGCCTGATGTGTCTGCCGATCCTTCCGCTGCCCCTGCGCCCGTCATGCCGCTGGTGCAGCCGGTGACCAGCAATGTGACGGTCGCCGAAATGGGCCAACCGAACGGGCTGACGCTCAGCGGCGGCCAGTTGCAGTCCGGTATTATTTTCACGCTGCCTGCGGATGAAGTGGTGACCAATGCGCACCTGTCGCTGGCACTGAAAATTTCTCCGGCGCTGATTGCCCGCGATACCACGCTTGAACTGATGCTCAACGGCCAGCCGCTGGGTAACCTGCCGCTGAACCAGAGCAGCAACGGCGGCGATGTCTACGATCTGGACATTCCGTCGGCCATGGTGGTGTCGAACAACAACCTGAGCTTCCGCGTGCATGACAGCAACACCATGACCTGCGAGAAAGACCAGTCGGACAAGTATTGGGTCACGATTTTGCCGACCACCAGCATCGGGCTGGAAGGTCAGCAGCTGAACATTGGCCGCAATCTGGGTAACTTCCCGCGCCCGTTCTTTGATGGCCTGCAAATGCAGGAGTCCAAAATCACCATGGGCTTCTCCGCGTCCATGAAACCGGGCGATGTCAGCGCAGCGGCGATGGTCTCGTCTTATCTCGGCATGTTGTCCGATTATCGCAGCGTTGATTTTCCGGTCACCCTGAACGATTTGCCGGATCAGAACGGTATTCTGTTCGGCAAACCGGGGGATAAAATCGGCTCCCTGACCCTGCCGGCAAGCAGTGGTGCGTCGATTCAGATCATCGATAATCCGATCAATCCGGTCTACAAACTGCTGCTGGTGCTGGGCAACGACGATAACGAACTGCGTCAGGCCGCGTATCGCCTGATCAGCGCCGGTCTGCCGAATAACACCGATCATCTGGATGTGACGCAGCAGACGATCCCGTCGAGCAAACCTTATGACGCGCCGCGCTGGATCGACACTTCCCGTCCGGTCACGCTGGGCGAGCTGGCGGGTAAAGATCCGGATTCACTGATTTCCAACGGCATTTATCATGATGGCATTCAGGTGGCGTTCCGCGCCGCGCCTGACCTGTTCATGTGGGATGGCCATAACATTCCGGTGCGCATTGATTACCGTTTCCCGACCGAAAACTGGATTGATGAAGACAGTTCAAGACTGAACGTCTCCATCAACAGCAACTTCCTGCGCAGCCTGACCGTCAACAAAGTCGGTCTGCTGGAAAACATCTGGCGTCGCCTCGGCGGTGACAGTCGTCAGGAACGCTACACGCTGCAACTCGCGCCTTACCTGATTTACGGCGACAACCAGCTGCAATTCTATTTCGACATCAAGCCGAAAAAAGATGCGCCGTGCAGCATTCTGACCAGCGATAACATCAAGAGCCGTATCGATCCGAAATCCTTCATCGACCTGAGCGGAAGCTACCACTTTACCCAGTTGCCGAACCTGTCGTATTTCGTCGGTGCGTCTTATCCGTACTCCAAACTGGCGGACTTCTCCGACACCCTGAT
The DNA here is from genome assembly GCF_004364755.1 of Rahnella sp. BIGb0236. Lineage (NCBI taxonomy): Bacteria > Pseudomonadati > Pseudomonadota > Gammaproteobacteria > Enterobacterales > Yersiniaceae > Rahnella > Rahnella sp. BIGb0236. The sequence continues at coordinate 169,364 of NZ_SOAO01000004.1, read as the reverse complement.
GCTGCTGCCGCCAGCACCGGGCTCGGATGAAATCCACACCCTGCTGAATCTGGCCTCCCGCGCCGGTAAAGCCACCGGTATGCCGGTTAATCATGTGCAGGTCGCCTTTGGTCTGAAAGGGGATGAGCAGAATAACCCGCTGTTTGATCGCGATATTCTGGCCGTCACCACCCTCGGCGACACGCCGTTCAATCAGCAGTTACTGACGGATTCGCCGTTCAGTGCCAATGCGGGTTCGATGGGCGTGAGAACGCCGACCCAGGTGCAGCGCGTGGTGGCCTGGCTGACCGGCGACTGGTATCGCCAGCCGGTGGATGCGGACCGCTATCTGTCGTCTACCGGCGCATGGCGTGGCTTCGTCAGCTACCGCTCGCGCTGGTCCGCCGATCACGTGGTCGTGGTGGCTACCGGCACGGACGATCAGCAGTTGCTGAAAATCCATAACGATTTGAAATCACCGAAAATCAACGCCAACGTGCGTGGCGATCTGGCGATCATTACCGATGAAAACGGTATCCGCAGCTTCTCCGTCGGCCAGCAATTCCCGACCGGACAAATGCCGTGGTACATGATGGTGCTCTGGTACGCCAGCACACACATTGTGATCTTGTCCTTTATTGCCACCCTGATTTCGCTGGTTATCGGCCTGAGCCTGTTCGTCGTCCTGCGTCGTCACGCCGCTAAACGTCTGGGTCAGAAATGAAAAGCATCGGCTTTATAACAAAAACAATGACGTTCCTCCCGGTTTCGGGCGGCGACTCTCTGGCGATTACCGGAGCTGGAAAATGAATAAACATAAACTGTCCCTGGCGGTGATCAGGGCTATTTATCTGGTAGGGATCGCCGGAGTAGCAAGTTTCAGTCACGCCACCCTGGCGGCGGACACCACCAACCCGGCCATGAAAGCCCTGTTTGATCAGGCCGCTTACTGGCATGAACGCGCTCATGACGATCTGGCAAAAGATGCGTTGCAGAAAGTGTTGCTGGTTGAGCCAAACAACACGCAGGCGCTGTACCTGATGTCGCTGTATGCCATGCAGGGCGGAGATAAAACCGCCGCTAACCAGTGGCGCGAAAAACTGTCGGCGGTCTCGCCGGATGACCCGCGTCTGGCGTCGCTCAACAGCGCGAAAGCCATGCAGTCTATTCCCCCGGCGCAACTGGCCTCTGCCCGCCAGATGGCCGCACAGGGCAACGTCAGCGGCGCGCTGGCGGCGTACCGCACCCTGTTTAACGGTAACCAGCCGATCGACAGTCTGGCGACCGAATATTACCTGACCATGGCGGGCGACAAATCGCTCCAGCCGCAGGCGATTGCCGGTTTACAACAGCGCGTCGCCTCACGTCCGGACGACACGCAGGCGCGACTCGGTCTGGGTAAAGTGCTGACCTATCAGGAATCCACCCGCCGCGACGGTATCAAACTGCTGAGCACCCTGGCCGGTTCAAGCACAGAAGCCGACCGCTCCTTGCGTCAGGCGTTGTTGTGGATGGCTCCGCAGGAAGACGACCGTGATTTGTATCAGGGTTATCAGGCGCGACACCCGAATGACACCGCGGTGATGGCCTATTTCCAGAAAAACATTGGCGGCGCGGCGAAAGGTCAGGGTTTCACCGCCCTGAACAGCGGCGACGTTAACAGCGCGAAAGCGAAGTTTGAAAGCGTGCTGGCCGATAACCCGAACGACGCCGATGCGCTGGCCGGTCTGGGGTATATCGCCCAACGCAGCGGCAATTTCGAACAGGCGTCACAGTATCTGAGCAAAGCCGCTGCACAGGGCGGCCCGAACAGCGCCCAGCTGAGCAATCAGGCACAGGATTCCGCGTTCTACGCCCAACTGGCGAAAGCCAAAGACGCCGCCGGTTCCGGCAGTTACGACGCCGCACTGGCGGCGGTCACCCCGCTGACCCAGGTCGGTGGCGAAAAAGGCCAGTCCGCCAGTCTGCTGCGTGCCGATATCCTGCGCCGCAAAGGCGATCTGGCCGGTGCGGAACAGCAATACAGCGCGCTGGGTGACAACGCCGATGCCCGCGCCGGGCTGTATTACGTGCTGCGTCAGCAGAATAAAACCGCCGAAGCGAATCAGGTACTGAAAACCCTGCCAGCCGGTTTGCAGGCCAAAATGAATCCGCCGACCGTGGCGGATGTCATCGAGCCAATGCGCCGTCAGGCCGCACAGGCCGTGGCGAACAACGATCCGCAGCGCGCCCTGAATATTCTTCAGCAGGCGCAGGAACGTCAGCCGTCGAACGTCTGGGTAAAACTGGATATGGCGCGCATCCTGCAATCGCAGGGACAGACCGCACAGGCGCAGTCGATCATGGCACCGTCTTCGCGTCCGGGCGCGTCTTCCGCCGATCTGTACGCCGCCGCCCTGTTCGCGTCGGAAACCAAAAACTGGTCAACCGCCAACGCCCTGCTCTCACGCATTCCGCGCAGCAGTCAGAATCAGGGCATGCGTGAACTGGCGCAGCGCGCCAATTTCAATGCGCAAATGGCCGATGCGGAAAGCTATCTGCAACAGGGCAATACCGCCGCCGCGTCTAACACCTTACGCGCGCTGGCACAGAATCCGCCAACCGCACCGGCAGATGTCGGTGCGCTGGCGAAAAATCTGGCTGCAGCCGGTCAGCTTCCGCTGGCGGTGCAACTGGTCCGTCAGAATATGCGTCAGGGCGTCAACGGCAATGCCGGGGATTACGCCGATCAGGTTTCCGTGCTGAATCAGGCCGGCCTGACCAACGAAGCGCAGGCCTTCCTGCAAAATCCGCAGATTCAGTCCGGCACGTCACCGACGGCGCTGGCCAGCCTGCGTAACGGTTTTGTGATCAATCAGGCTGATCAGCTGCGCGAGCAAGGTCAGTATGCGGCAGCCTACGACAAGCTGGTCGTCGCCTTACAGGCCGATCCGCAAAACCGCGATCTGATGCTGGCGATGGCCCGTCTGTATCAGTCCGGCAAACTCAATAAACAAGCCGGTCAGGTCTATAACTACCTGATGAGCAACGATACCCCGACGCAGGATGCGCGCATTGGGGCGATTAACGTGGCGCTGGGTGAAGGGGATAACGATCGGGCGAAAACGCTGATGGAAGGACTGCGCGGACCGCGTACGCCTGACCGTCTGCTGCTCGAAGCGCGCGTCGCCGAAGCCCAGGGCGATCACCAGCAGGCGCTGGCGTTACTGCGTTCGGCGAAAGGCAAGATGATTGGGCTGGAAGGCGCGGACAGCACGGCGCAGGTCGCCGGCTTGCAGATCAGCGACAACCCGTTCATCAACCGCACCACGCGAACGTCGGCTTCACGTCCGGCGACGCAATCTTCTTACGGCACCGTGCTGCCGTGGCAGGTGTCCGATCAGGTGACCACGCCGGGGAACATTCCGGCCGCCACCGCCACACCGGCAGCAGTGACGCAGCGTAATGCCACCGAGAAACAGATCGACGACATGCTCGACGATTTGCAGGGCAAAACCGCGACCTGGGCGCAGGGCGATATGTCGATTCGCGGCCGTGACGGCGAAAGCGGTCTCAGCCAGCTGACCGAAGCCAAAGCGCCAATGACCTTTGCCTTCGTGCCGTTTGATACCTCACGCCTGAGTATCGGCGTCACGCCGGTTTCCCTCAGCGCAGGCAGTCCGTCCGGCACAGGCAATGCACGTTTCGGTCAGGGCGCACTGGCAGCAGCGCAGTCGGCACAGAAAGATGTGGCCGCAGCAGCCGCTGCCGCCGGTCTGGATATCGCCAACTACAGCACCTTTGCCAAATTGCAGGCGGCCGCAGCGGCTAACTCCAGCGCCAACTGCACTTCCGCCAATGCAACGTCCGATCAGTGCGTAGCGTACAACACCATTACCGGCACGGATCCCACGACGTACTCCGCGCCGGCGGCAGGTAATCAAAGCGCGACCGGCGTAGAAGTCAACGCCGCGCTGACCGGTGACAGCTATAAAGCCGACATCGGCAGCACACCGCTCGGGCAGGATCTGAACTCGCTGGTCGGTGGCGTGCAATGGGCACCCAAACTGACCGACTTCACCACCCTGCGGGTCACGGCGGAACGTCGTGCGGTCACCGACAGTATTCTGTCCTACGTCGGCACCAAAGATAATTACAGCGGCAAAGAATGGGGCCAGGTCACCAAAAACGGCGGCAGCGTCAATCTGTCGTACGATGACGGCGACGCCGGTTTCTACGCCGAAGCGGGGTATTACAGCTATCTCGGTAACAACGTGAAGAGCAACAAATCGGTGAACGCCAATGCCGGTCTGTATGTCCGTCCGTACCGTTATGACGATCGCGAGCTGAAAACCGGTATCAACGTCGGTTACATGGACTTCGACAAAAACCTCAGCTATTACAGCTTTGGTCAGGGCGGCTACTTCAGCCCGCAAAACTATGTCAGCGTCTCCTTCCCGGTGGAATACACCCAGAAATATGACGACTGGGATCTGAAACTGTCCGGTTCTGTGGGTTACCAGTCTTATTCACAGGATAAGAGCGCCTACTTCCCGAACAACCCGGACCTGCAGAAACAGCTGGAAGATCTGGTGGCAGCAGGCTACGGCACTGATGCCTATTACAGCGGTAAAACAGAGAATGGTATCGGCTGGAATGCGGGCGTGGGTGGCAATTATCACCTGAACAAGAGCATGCAGATTGGCGGACAGGTTGGCTACGATACTTTCGGTGATTACAACGAAAGCAAAGCGCAGGTCTACTTCCGTTACCTGATGGGTCAAAATTAATTCCGGTGGACTAAAACCATGCAAGAAAACAATTACACGCAGGTCGCGCAGGAATATTACCGCCAGCGTCACACCACACCGGGCTGGCAAAGCCTGGTGCAGGTGCTATTTTCAGGTATTCTGGCCTCCGCTGACGATGAAGACGGTCGCCGTTTTCTCACGCTGATGGGCAACAATCTGGCAAGCCAGCATCCGTTGCCCGTCTCGGCGACGCTCGGCGAACTGGAAGACAATATCAATCACATCCTCAGTCGTTTTGACTGGGGTGTGGTGAAACTGGAAGCCACCCAGCAACAACTGGCGCTGGTACACATCGCCTGGCCGGTTTCTCCGCAGGGACAGGACGACGAGCTGTGGCGTATCGCGCTGATCGCGTTGTTTGAAGGCCTGTATGCCGGATGGCTGTTATCGCAGGGCGGGCAGCCGTATGTTCCGCTGCGCTGGCAGGAAAGCACGCCGGAAGGCGCATTCGTTTTCCGTTATCAAAATGGTTTGTAAGGAATTTCTATGTTGGCATTTCGACGCTACAGACGGGTGCTGTGGTTCAGCCTTATCTTTGCGTTTTTCAGTTCCGCTGTAATGGCTCAGGATTCTGGCTGGTCTGCGTATAAAAGTCGCTTTCTGATGCCTGACGGGCGAATCATCGATACTGCAAATAAAAACGTCAGCCACACCGAAGGGCAGGGTTTCAGCATGCTGCTGGCGGTCTTTAACGACGATCAGACGACATTCGACAAACTGTGGCAGTGGGCAAACACCACGCTGTACCGCCAGGATATCGGTCTGTATTCATGGCGTTACGATCCGAACAGCACCCCGCATGTGGCGGACACTAACAACGCCTCCGACGGCGATACGCTGATGGCCTGGGCGCTCCTGCTGGCGGGCGATAAGTGGAACGACAGCCGTTACACCAAAGCCTCGGAGAAATTGCAGGCGGCGCTGATCAAATACAATGTGATTGATTATGCCGGTTACAAAGTGATGCTGCCGGGCGTGAAAGGTTTCAACCAGACCAGCAACGTGACCGTCAATCCGTCTTACTTCATCTTCCCGGCGTGGCAGGCGTTTTATGCCCACAGCCATCTGAAAGTATGGAAAGATCTGGATGAAAGCGGCACCGCGATGCTCAGTAAAATGGCGTTTGGTGAATTCCGTCTGCCGACCGACTGGGTCGATATGCAGGCCGATGGCACCCTGAAACCGGCCAGCCGCTGGCCGACGCGGTTCAGTTACGATGCCGTGCGTATCCCGCTGTATCTCGGCTGGGCGCATCCGGGCAGCCCGCAGATGGCACCGTTCATCTTGTGGTGGCAGAAATCGCCGCGTAACGCGACGCCAGCCTGGATCGACGTGATGACCGGCACCAGAGCGGGCTACAACATGTCGCCGGGCTTATTAGCCGTTCGTGATTTCACCATGGCGAATGCCGCGGCCATCAGCCCGAATCTGGCCCCGAAAGACGATTACTACTCTTCCACCCTGCAACTGCTGAGCTGGTGGGCAAGTCATAAAGGGTAAGGGAGCAATATTGATCACCACAGAATGGAATACTTCATTCGTTCTGTGGTGACTGTATTATTTCATCATTACCGATACGGATCATTGTTTTACCATTTCTCCAGTTTTGTATTTCCATCACTATATTTTTCTCAATGCAGCTTTCCCCGGAGTCTGGCACCGAAAAACAATAGAGATCATGAGTATCCGAACTGAGGAAGGTCGAACCGACAGGCATCTTCCTAAAACCATCATTACCATCCCAAATGACTATATGATAATTCCCGTATTTATCAGGGCGTGGTGAGTTGTAGTTTTCCTTTATGATAGCCCTGTTATTTTTCCACCACATCATTTTTCTAAACTGTGTAAGCGGGAAGTTTTTTACGACTATATCCGTATAGTTATCATCTTGCTGAACAAGCATAATCTCAGGTTTTCTTATAACACCCAAAAAAACGATCAGCACTGTTAAAAAAATTATTAAATCCAATTTATGTTTGCTCATTATACTTTGAGTTCTTGTTCTGTCAGGTCACCATAATTTAAATCATCCAGGGATTTCTTTCCGGGCGGAGTCGAATAAATAAGGGACGGTAATGATATCTGAGACATAGTCATCTCCTCTAAAAGGACGCAGTGGTATAGTTATTCATATCGCATATATAAAAGCCCTGACCATATAAAAACATTGTTAATTACAGAGGTAAATCAACGCATGCGATGATTGCTCACCACATTAATACGACTATTAAATTAATTATTGATCTACATTGTCAAAATCGAATTTCCTTATCAAAGGATGCCGACAAAAAATCACGTCAGGGTGATTGGGTACTGCTGAGCAGTAAAAAGAGGAGACTCTTCATTCTTAGATCCACGCTGGAAAAAGGTATTATTATCTATTAAGGTAAAAAGAATAGTTAATATACCTGGCTATAATAGATGAAACGAACAACGTATCGAGTGAGGAACCGTGAAAATAACGCCCCCGCAACGTCCTGAAGAATCTGTCAGTCGGCTGATATCCGCGCTTATGCCGGTCAGTACTCCCATCACTGTCGTTCCGCGTAAAAGACTGGCGTGGGCTTATCAGGGTAATCCGCAGTTTTATCTGTTTCTGGAAGGCGAAGTGTCGGTGCTGCGCGCCTCTGACGGGCTGGTGATGGCAACGGCTTATGAACCGCTGGTCTTCGGGATTGCCGAAGCGATGCAGAAGGTTCACAGCCAGACATTACGCGTGGATACGCAGGCTGCGCTGCGTCGTGTGGATGCCGCTCAGGCCATGGCGATTTTCAGTGAAAACACCCTCTGGCAGGATGTCGCCGCTACCCTGTCGTACTTCAGCAGCTATCTTTTCTACCGCGACGCGCTGGTCGTCCAGCAACGCACTTATTCAGTCATCAGAAACCATTTACAGGAGATGATCCTGTTACCTGCTGACACCCGCTTACGCATCTCTATTCTCGAATATATTCAGGAGCGCACGCATTTATCGCGCAGCAGTGTATTAAATGTCATTCACGCCCTTAAAGCCGGTGACTATATCGAGACCAGTCGCGGAGGATATTTACTGGAACTGACTCAATTACCTGAAGAATTTTAGCCATCCGGGAATAATAATTATTCCCGATACTTCCAAAATTTAATTTTAAACAGATTACCGTTTTATCCCATCAGGATTTTTAATTAGTATTTCCCCCGACAACTTCACACTTCAAGACATTCTGTTCCACGGCGGACAGAAACAGAATCCGGGGAATATATGAAAAAGACACTTGTCGCGATACTTTTATTAAACGTCTGCGCTGTCTCCAGCGTCTATGCCGCTGCGGATACCAATACCTGGTACGGCGGGGCAAAACTGGGCTGGTCACACTATTTTGATGCCAGCGGTAAAGGCAACTTCAACGATAACCTCAGCAAAGCCACCGACTTTGATTACGACAAAGACAATGTCAGCGGCGGCGTATTCGGCGGGTATCAGATCACCCCATGGCTGGCGGTTGAAGGCGGCTACGATTATATGGGCAACATGGATATTCACGGTAACCACGGTGCTTCCGGCTCCAAACTGGAAAGCCAGGGCCTGCAAATGTCCCTGAAAGCCAGCTACGGTCTGACCGATGACTGGGATATTTATGGCCGTGCCGGTGCCATGGCGTACCGCGCTGAAACCAAAAACAACGGTCATGACAATTTCGAAACCGGTGTTCGCCCTCTGGCGGCAGTCGGTACGGAATATGCCTTCACCAAAAACTGGGCAGGCCGTCTGGAATACCAGTGGGTCAGCAACGTGGGCAACTCGAATCAGATCGGCATCAGCAGCGATGTCAGTTCCGTCTCTGCCGGTGTGGTCTACCGCTTTGGTCAGCATAACGACATGCCAATGGCAACGCCTGCCGACCGCTGATCAACAGCACGTCACCGAACCACGGATGATGGTAGCAGTAACCTCAAAAACCGATCACCTTCACACCTTGATCGCGAACGTAGTCACAATAATAAGTTCCATTAAGTCCGTTTGCCCGATATGCACTGTCGGGCATTTTTTTTGCTTTTTTCAGAATAAGTATTGTTCGATATTTAGCTTCACTATTTGCGTTAACGTCTTATGCTTCTTAAATCATTGCCACCAAATAAATTTTTATTATTCATTTCTTTACTTTTTCAATATTTCATCATTATCTATTAAATATGAGACTTTGTTACTTCCATCGTAAATCACCGTCATTAGGATTTCATTCTCAAAACATCTTTCTTCTGATTTTATGTCATGAAAACAATAAAGATTTTTGTGAGAAAAAGAAAACCAATTTGAATTATTTTCTGATGATTTTCTGAAGCCATTTCCGCCATCTAAAATACTGACGTAATAAAAACCATTTTCACCACGCCAGGGGGATCCATATTTTTTCTCAATAGCCGCTTCGTGAGCTTCCCACCATATGATTTTACCTTTCTGGCTCAGAGGAGGTTGTTTAACCACAATATCCATTGTGGCAACATCTTGAACCACATGAATAATTTCAGGATTTCTGGTGGAAAATTGGAACAGATAAAGTACAGCAAGTAGAACGCACACTGTCATGTTTTTTTTGCTCATCACTAATTTTCTAACCCCTTTAATACAATAGCGTAAAAATATCCTTATCATTTTTTTATTGAATCCCCGTCAATATAGTAGACTGTTTTATTATCCCTACTATTGTGGATCATCATTAAATTATTTTTCTCTATACATCTCCTTTCTGATTTTATTTCTTCAAAACAAATCAGATCATTCCTTGAAAACGAATACCATGATGTAAATCTTGCCTCTGACACTGTTATAAACCCCACACCAATATCTTCTATCCCTACAAAATAATTACCGTATTCATCAACATCAGATATCTCATTTTTTATTAGAGGGTTATCTTTATTATTTTCCCACCAAATTATTTTACCTACCTGAGTCAGTGGGAAGTTTCTGACGACAATATCGGTTACCCCTTCCACATGTTGTAAGAAAATAACCTCTGTTTTTCTAAAGAGAAGAAAGCATGCTGATATTACAACACACAGAACAGAGACGATAATTATCTTCTTTTTCATTGAATTGCAAATGGCAGATGTATCTATTTCCATTGAAGAAATCACTCAAACAAAGAATTAAAGTATGATGGGCAGGAGTGCCAAAACACCTTGTTAATTAACATATCTTTCATCGAACATAACCTTATCATTTTACTATTAACTTCCCGTCTATATAATAGAATATTTTCTTATCCATTCCATTTTGAATATTCATTAAAATATTTTTTTCCACACATCTTTTTTCTGACTTAATTTCATCAAAACAATAGAGATCGGTATGTTCAAAACTAAACCAATAGAAATTAGCTTCAGTGTCCTTTTTAAACCCATCACTTTCATCCAATATAGCTATGGAATAATCACCCTTATTATAATTTTTTGGGACTCCATATTTTTCTTTAATAAAGTCCTTGTTATTTTCCCACCAGAATATTTTGCCCCATTGGGTAATCGGGAAATTTCTAACAACGATAACGGTATTATATTCATCTTCATGAACATAGATAACTCTCGCTTTTCTCATAAAAAAGAAGTAAATGAATAAAATCGTCATTAATATAATAATGAAGGCGTATTTTTGTTTCATCTAATACCTCCATAAAAATAAATATCTGAATTCATCTCAGTTATAAATGGTTTAAATCCAAATTTTTCCCAACGTTGTAGAACAAACCATATTCTGAAAAAACGCAAGTTTCTGAATTTAATATTTGAAATATCTGTCTTATCTAATCCAAAATGATCCTGCACCTTATAATTTACAAGAGCCTTATATTTACCATCCGTAATAGTGAGTTCTTTTAGTGTTATTTGAGTGGCATAAGTATCGTGAACAGTTATTCCCATGCCATTGAAATTATCTTTGAATCTTCTAAATTTTGGAAGGACGCTCAAGTTTAAATCTCTGCCAAAAAAATGCTCATCATCCTGAGGATAAATATTACGTTCCCAGTGTATTCTCTTGAGTAGAGTCGCTTTTATGGTATTCAGACTGCTACTCGCAGAAAAATCATGGTCAATCTGATCCTTCAGAGCCTTATTCAAAAGATAATCCCTGAAAACGGTGCCACTGTTACCTTGTAAATGATTTATCATTTTCACAATAAGTTCGCTATAAGCACCATATAAAGCAAAGGGCTTAGACAACGCCCTCATTTCATCAAACAGAATATCGGAACATTGCTGCCGGTTAAGGGTATTCATCATTTCATCGTGTAAACGACGGAACAAAGCTGGATCATGGTCGAAGGGGTCAGTAACAGAGGAAGTCGGGAAATTAAACGCGCTGTAATCCATGAAAGGAGTAAGCGATATTTCGCTCTTCCGGGTAAAATTATAGGGATTCACTTTAGCTGATACATCATCAAGACCGTAAACAGTCTTAAGTTCGTGCTCGGTCATATCACCACAATTTAAATCATCCCGAGTCTTATGACCTGGTTGCGTAGCGTAAATAACAGCGGGTAATCTGATCTGCGACATGTAAATTCCTTTTTCATGAAAGCATGCAGCTCAATGAACAATTCATAATGAGAATGCATAAGAGCTATCCATATAAAAAATAAATTAATCTTCGGTAATGATTCACTCATGTCATCATGTCTGACCCTTACACTAATACGAATTTATAACAATATATTGATCTGAATTGTAAAATTCTAAACATTATGAAAAAACCACAAAAGAAAATCTCAGGTTACGTGGCACAGATAATAATAGAAAACACCCTGTTAATTAAGGCATTACGCGGCACCATGGCGGGTATTATTATCGGTTAAAGTAAACGAAAGGGGTATTTTCAGGGAAGGTCCGGAGCCGTATGTTTTGTTGCGAAGATCAACAGAAAGGTTTTGAATAGAACATCAAAGGAAAACATGGGACGTTTAATATGGCTAACAACTTATACTTAACGATAAAAGGAAAGAATCAGGGGCTCATTTCAGCGGGTTGTTCAACCTATGATTCTATTGGCAACCGATATCAGGCAGGTCATGAGGATCAGATACTTGTCTACTCCGCTGATCATGATATTAGTCGGGAGCAAAACGTTAATCATCACCCATTGATTATTAAGAAACCAATAGATAAATCATCACCATTACTGATGATTGGTGTTTCTACTAATGAAGAAATGGAAGTGATTCTGGATAAATACAGAACCTCCAATACCGGGAAACAAGAAAAATATTATACTGTCAGATTAACCCAAGCGACCCTATGCCATATTTCATCTTATGACCCGGAGAATATTCCGGGTCATGACACGCAATCTTTTGAAGTGATCTCATTTAATTACCAGTCTATCATCGCAACTCATCATACTGCGGGTACGACGGGGTATAGCATTTGGGATGAAAGGGTGTATTAACGCAAGGTGCGCTGCGCCACAATAAATTATTCTGTGGCGCTTCATTTTTCGCATACTTCATCATCATGTGCAATCAATGTATTGTTATGATAAACATTAAGCTGGAGCAGACCATAGCATTTATCGGGAGTCGATGAAGTAATAGGTGTATCACTATCACTTATAGTATAAATATAGTCTTTGTTTTTAAAAATAAAACCAATGTTATCATCACTACCTTTTTTATTCCAGGTTTCTCCTTTTAACCTCAATTCAGATTTTGTTTTCAAATTTATCGAATAATAATCTACGTCCTGACAATCTACATACCCCTCAGGGCAATTGTTCTTAATATTTATTAAAAATTTACTCCCTTTAAATACCAATATATTTTCAGTTTTCCCGCTGGCATAAGCATTACCTATTACTGCCAGAAAGAATATAACAACAATCCCTTTCACCATCTGACGTACTCCCCTTGTTGGAATATTCTAAGTTCTGCTTTTCGTCGGTTATTGGCTCAAAAGTATCTGCCCACGCATCCACTGAGTAAAGGCGTTTAATACAGACACAAAAAAGCCCGCTTTCGCGGGCTTCGTTATATCGGCGTGGGATTACTGATTTACGGCGACCGTCTGCGTGGTGCCGGTTTCATCCTGGTCGACGGCGAAACAGGCGACAAGCTGGTCACCGTACTGTTTCAGCTGCGGCTGGAACTGTTTGCAGGTGCCGAACGCGCGGCGGCAGCGGGCGTTGAACGCGCAACCGGCTGGCGGATTCAGCGGGCTTGGCAGCTCGCCGGTCAGTTTGATGCGTTCACGGCGCTCGTCCGGGTTCAGACGCGGCGTTGCGGACAGCAATGCCTGCGTGTAAGGATGGCGCGGATTGCTGAAGACGGCTTCTTTCGACCCCTTCTCCACGCAGCGACCGAGATACATCACCATCACTTCGTCGGCGATATGTTCCACCACGGACAAATCATGCGAGATGAAGACGTAGGACAGCCCCAGATCCTGCTGCAAATCCATCATCAGGTTCAGTACCTGCGCACGCACGGAAACGTCGAGTGCGGACACCGGTTCATCGGCGATCACCACGTCCGGATCCAGCATCAGACCGCGGGCGATAGCAATACGCTGACGCTGGCCGCCGGAGAACATGTGCGGATAGCGGTCGTAATGCTCGGTTTTCAGGCCCACCTTCGCCATCATCGCCAGCGCTTTCTCGCGACGTTCTTCGCGGGTCAGTTTGGTGTTGATCAGCAACGGTTCTTCGAGGATCTGCCCGACTTTCTTACGCGGGTTGAGCGATCCGTAAGGATTCTGGAACACGATTTGGATCTTCTGACGACGCAGCTTTTCAGCGGTGGCGTCAGGTTTCAGCAAATCCTGCCCGCGATAATACAGTTCACCGCCAGTCGGCACTTCAATCATGGTCAGCAGACGGCCAAGGGTGGATTTCCCGCAGCCGGATTCGCCCACCACCGCCAGCGTTTTGCCGCGTTCGAGGGTAAACGACACGCCATCGAGCGCCTTCACCGTGCGTTCCTGGCCGAAGATGCCCTTCTTCACCGGGTAATGTTTTTTCAGGTCAATCGCATGCAACAGCGGCTGCGCTTTGGTGTTATCAGGACTCATAAGTAGGTCTCCCGGCATCATCCAGCGGATAATGGCACTTCGACTGACGCCCGTTCGCGAGGTCACGCAGCGCAGGTTCTTCTTTACGGCAACGGTCGGTCGCATACGGACAACGCGGATTCAGCAGACAGCCGTTCGGGCGGTCATACTTACCCGGCACCACGCCCGGCAACGACTGTAAGCGGGCTTTATCCGCGGCGAATTCCGGTAAGGATCGCAGCAACGCCTGCGTGTACGGATGGCGCGGCGCACGGAAGATTTCCGTGGCTTTGGCCGATTCCACCACCTGACCGGCGTACATCACGATGATGTGATGCGCGGCTTCCGCCACCAGCGCCAGGTCATGGGTGATCAGCATCAGCGCCATGTTCTCTTTCTGTTGCAGCTCAAGCAGCAGCTCGATGATCTGCGCCTGAATGGTCACGTCGAGCGCGGTCGTCGGCTCATCGGCAATCAGCAGTTTCGGGCGACAGGCGATCGCCATGGCGATCATCACGCGCTGGCTCATCCCGCCGGAAAGCTGATGCGGATAGACATCGAGACGCGAAGCCGGATCAGGAATACCGACCAGATTCAGCAGATCGATGGTGCGCTGACGACGGGTCTTTTTGTTGCCGCCCTGATGCACCTTGATGGCTTCCATAATCTGGAAACCCACGGTGTAACACGGGTTCAGGCTGGTCATCGGATCCTGGAAAATCATCGCGACTTCGGCACCGACAATCTGGCGGCGCTCTTTTTCGCTGATGCCCTGCAGGTTACGGCCACCGAACTCCAGTTTTTCTGCCATCACTTTGCCGGGGAAGTCGATCAGCCCCATCAGCGCCAGTGAACTGACGGATTTACCGGAGCCGGACTCGCCGACAATCCCGACCACTTCGCCCTGTTTCACGCTGTAACTGATACGGTCTACCGCGCGGAACGGTGTCCCTTCGTCACCAAAGTGAACGGAGAGCTTATCCACGGTCAGCAACGTTTTGCCGACCTGAACGTCATTCGTTAATGTTGTTTCCATCTCCAACCCCTTACTGCTTAAGTTTAGGGTCGAGGGCATCACGCAGGCCATCACCCATCAGGTTAAATGCCAGTACCGTCAGCAGGATGATCACACCCGGGAAGGTCACGACCCACCAGGCACTTTGAGCAAACTGTAAGACGTCCGACAGCATGGTGCCCCACTCCGGCGTTGGCGGCTGTGCGCCCATGCCGAGGAAGCCCAACGCTGCCATATCGAGGATGGCGTTGGAGAAGCCGAGCGATGCCTGAACAATCAGCGGCGCTAAGCAGTTAGGTAAAATGTTGACGAACATCTGACGGGCAGAACCGGCACCGGCGACGCGCGACGCGGTCACATAGTCGCGGTTCACTTCCACCAGCACCGCCGCGCGGGTTAAGCGGACATAGTGCGGTAAGGCCACGAAGGTCAGCGCCAGCGAGGCATTGACAATCGACGGACCGAAAATCGCCACCAGCACCAGTGCCAGCAACAGACTTGGCAGGGCCAGCATGATATCGACCACGCGCATGATGATGGCGTCCACCACACCGCCGTAGTACCCGGCAAACAGACCGAACACCACGCCGAGGATCAGCGAAAGTACAACGACCAGACAGCCGACCAGCAGCGATAAACGCGCGCCGTACATCAGACGCGAAAGAATATCGCGGCCCACGTCATCGGTACCCAGCAGAAATTTCCAGCTACCGCCTTCCATCCAGACCGGCGGGCGCAGCAGTGCGTCACGGAACTGTTCAGCAGGCAGATGAGGAGCGATCACGTTCGCGCCAATCGCAATGACCAGCATGATAATGATGTAAGCCAGGCCGACAACGGCCCCTTTGTTACGCTTGAAGTAATGCCAGAATTCGCGCATCGGCGGCATCGGCACTGGCGCAGCCGTCACTAACTCGTTAGCGACCGGCTCAGTGGTTTGAGACATTGTGCGCCCCTTATTTCTTGTGGCGAATACGCGGGTTGACCACGCCGTAGAGCACATCTACCAGCAGGTTAACCACGATGATCAGAGTAGCGACCAGCAACACCCCGCCCTGCACGACCGGATAGTCGCGGCGCTGGAGTGCATCGATCAGCCACCGGCCGAGTCCCGGCCAGGAGAAGATGGTTTCCGTCAGGATGGCGCCGCCGAGCAGCGTACCGACCTGCAAACCAATGATGGTCACCACCGGCAGCAGCGCATTGCGCAGTGCGTGAATGACGATCACCCGCATACGGCTGACGCCTTTGGCGCGCGCGGTACGGATGTAGTCTTCGCCCAGGACTTCCAGCATGGAAGAACGGGTCATACGCACAATCACCGCCAGCGGAATGGTGCCCAGCACGATGGCCGGTAAAATCATGTGCATCACGGCATCGACGAAATCACCCGGTTCGCCCCAGAACAGCGTGTCGATCAGCATAAAGCCGGTCAGCGGCAGGCTGTCATCGAGGAAGACGGTGTCGCTTATTCGCCCCGACACGGGCGTCAGATTAAGCTGCACCGAGACCAGCATCACCAGCATGATCCCCCACCAGAATATCGGCATCGAATAGCCGGTCAGCGAGATCCCCACCGCCGTGTGGTCGAATATCGATCCCCGTTTTACCGCCGCCAGCACGCCCACCGGGATACCGACAATGATCGCGAAAATCATCGCGCAGATGCCCAGTTCCAGTGTTGCTTTAAAGCGCGGTACGAATTCCTGCCAGACAGGGGTGCGGCTTTTTAAGGACGTGCCCAGGTCGCCATGCAGCACGCCGTTCACGTAGTGGAAATATTGTTGGTAGAGAGGCTTGTCGAGCCCCATATCTGCCATCAGCTGGGCGTGACGTTCGGGGGAAACACCGCGCTCGCCTGCCATGATGGTGACCGGGTCGCCTGGTATCATGTGTACGAAGGCAAAAGTCAGCAAAGTAATGCCGATAAACGTTGGGATAACTAACCCCAGACGTCGGAGTATGAACTGCAACATATCCCGTACTCTCTGTATAAAATGCCCGGAGAACCGTAGCTCGCCGGGCTTATTGATAGCTCACAAAACTTTATATCGCTGAACTAAAAGACGTAGTGAGCGCTCAGCGAGCAAGGCGGAGGAGCAGAGCAATTGAGACATACCATTAGGTAGGCGAAAATTGCGAGCACCGCACAACGCAGCTCCCTGTGCGCTCAGTAGTCAATTACTCCATTGAGACGTTTTCGAAGTGGTGTTTGCCGAGCGGATCTACGACATACCCTTTAACTTCTTTACGAACAGGTTCGTACACGGTGGAGTGAGCGATGATCAGCGCAGGTGCCTGGTCATGCATCACAACCTGAGCCTGCTGGTACAGCGCAGCACGTTTGGCGTGATCGGATTCAGCACGGGCTGGCTGGATCAAATCTTCAAACGGCTTGTAACACCAGCGGGAGTAGTTGGAACCGTCTTTCGCTGCCGCACAGCTGAACAGGGTGGCGAAGAAGTTATCCGGATCCCCATTGTCGCCGGTCCAGCCCATCATCACAGACTGGTGCTCGCCGTTTTTCGCACGCTTGAGGTATTCGCCCCACTCGTAAGTCACGATGTTGGCTTTCACGCCAATTTTCGCCCAGTCAGCCTGGATCATTTCAGCCATACGGCGTGCGTTCGGGTTGTACGGACGCTGTACCGGCATCGCCCACAGATCGATAGTGAAACCGTCTGCGTGACCTGCTTCTTTCAGCAGCTCTTTGGCTTTCTCAGGATTGTATTCGTAATCCACGACGTCTTTGTTGTAGCCCCACATTGTTGGTGGGATCAGGTTTTTAGCCGGCTGGCCAGCACCCTGATAAACCGCATCGATGATGGCTTTTTTGTTCACAGCCATGGTCAGTGCCTGACGCACTTTCACTTCATCCAGTGGTTTCTTCTCAACGTTGAAGGACAGATAACCCACGTTCAGACCTGGCTGTTGCATCAGGTTGATGGATTTATCTTTCTTCATTGCCGCGATATCTGCCGGGTTCGGGTACGGCATGACCTGGCATTCGTTTTTCTGCAGTTTCGCGTAACGCACGGATGCGTCAGGCGTGATGGAGAAAACTAAACGGTCGATCTGCGGCTTGGTGCCCCAGTAGCCCGGGAAGGCTTTGTAGAGGATGCGTGAATCTTTCTGGTATTGCAGAAGCTGGAACGGACCGGTACCGATCGGATCCAGGTCGACTTTCTCAGGGGTTTTCGCTTTCAGCATGTTGTCAGCGTATTCCGCAGACAGGATGGAAGCGAAGTCCATCGCCAGGTCAGCCAGGAATGGAGACTCCGGACGGTTCAGCACGAACTGCACGGTGTTGTCGTCCACTTTCACGATCTTGTTGATCAGATCGCCCATGCCCATGCCTTCGAAGTATTCGTAGCTGCCGCCAGAAACGCCGTGGTATGGGTTATTTTTGTCCAGCTGACGTTCGAAGGAATACACGACGTCGTCCGCGTTGAAATCACGGGTCGGTTTGAATTCCTTGTTGTCCTGCCATTTCACGCCCTTGCGCAGATGGAAGGTGTAGGTTTTGCCATCAGCAGACACGTCCCACTTCTCAGCCAGACCCGGCTGAATTTCAGTGGTCCCGATCTTGAACTCAACCAGACGGTTGTAGATAGGCACGGAGCTTGCGTCATACGTGGTGCCTGAGGTGAACAGCTGAGGGTTAAAGCCTTCAGGTGAACCTTCAGAGCAATACACTAACGTTTTTGCCTGGACACTGGCCGCAACGGTCAGCGCAATCAGGCCCATACTGAATTTCAGTAGCCCCGACTTACCTAAAGAGATTGTCATCGCTTCTGCTCCATCGATTAATGGTGATGTGGATGTGTGTGTTGTGTATACAGCTCACGTCACCCTTTATTTTTATTTGCGGGTGACTGTGTTTGCTCGTGCGCTGCAATAAGTCCAACCAGAGCATGGTGAACTGCCATTTTTTTCCTTCGAAGTGTAAAGCTGGCTTTACAAAATCTTACCGGAAATAATCACTGGTCTTCCTTGGGGCTATCAATTTGGCAACTCCTTTCCTTGACGTCAATATAACCATCAGGCATTTACACAGACTGTGAGTTACAACAAACAAACATAAAAAAACATTTTGTTAACCAATTCAGGACGAATGTTCAGTCTGCGCAGGGAATAACCACACATTCCCCTTTGTAAAAGAATATTCCTGGGGGTTTCGCCCATTTTAAATCCCTAAAAATTTCTGGCTAAATGATGAATATATGAACGGTTATTTTTGAGATAGGGGTGGAAACCAGCGGAAAATGCTGAGAAGTGCAGCAAACGGCGCGGAGTCGTCAGCGAAAGCGTTTGCGCACGCCACCGCAAAACACCCCAAAATAGCGCAATTGCACGCTGGTGGTGCAGCTGATTATCCGAACGGATCCTGCCTGTTTTTCCAGCATAAGGCAGGGGGTGGGTCGAAATGGATTGAAACCAATATGTTAATCAGTTTTTAAACTCTGGCGCACTTCTTGCTAGTTCTTAAGGGCTTATCACCCGCCAGAGGTTTTGTGATGGAACTGAAGTGGTTTGAAGATTTTCTCAGTGTGTCTCAGTGCTATAGCTTTACGCGAGCCGCCAGCGAAAGGAACATCACCCAGTCCGCGCTGAGCCGCCGGATTAAACAACTGGAAGAATGGTTAGGCGTGCCGCTGTTTGACCGCAAAACCTACCCGATACGACTGACTCCGGAAGGCCAGGATTTCCTGCATACCGCCGCAGAACTGGTGTTTTCCATGACGCAGTTGCGCAGCGATCTGCGTGAGCGTCATGCACAGAAGCACGCCATCGTGCATTTCGCGGCGCTTAATACCCTCTCCCTGACCTTTTTCCCCGACTGGATTAACCAGATCGACCCGTCGCATCAGTACGGCTATATCCGCTTGTGCGATCAGCAGCCCTCTTTCAGCGGCAATATTTCGCTGCTGCTGGATGGCGAAACCGATTTTCTGCTGACGTACGCTCACGATTCGGTTCCGCTGATGAAACAGCTCGAACGCTTTCCGTATATCGAACTGGGAAAAGAAAATGCGCTGGCGGTGTGTGCGCCGGACGATAAAGGCAAACCGCTGTTTCCTTTACACACCTTTAGCGGCACACGTACCCCGTTGCCTTATCTCAGTTACGGCAACCGTTCCTTCTTCGCCCACGCGCTGACCGCCCTGTTTGCCTCGCGCCCGCTGCCGCTGAAACCGATTTACGAAAATCCGATGTGCAGCGGACTGAAAGCGATGACCGTGTCCGGCTGCGGCGTATCGTGGCTGCCCACCAGCCTGATTAGTGAAGAACTGGCGAGCGGATCGCTGCTCCGTGCCGGGGAACGCAGCTGGGATATTCAGGCCAGCATCCGTCTTTACCGGCTGGAAAAATTCCGTACCCCGCAGGCCGAACGGCTGTGGAATAAAGCCAGCCTGCTGCATCAGACCCGCGCCGTCGCCTGACGTTTTCAGGCGGCAAAACATGTTCTTCTCCACGCCTGCCAGCCTGCGGGAAGCTCCCCGCGACCTGTAAATTATCCTTTCTGTTCAGAGAGTCACACTGACTATGCCGTTTTCGCATACCTGAAAAAATCTATGCAATTTCAGAATGGGTCAGATGAAAGACTCATTGGATCTTTGCCGCCCCTGCACACATTCTGAACAGGTTCCTCCGACACATTCACTTCACGAAACTGTAGCCACTGGCACAAGGAGTCTCCGTTGAATAACGCATCTGCGCAGAATAAAGAAACCGTCTGGAGCCTGGTCGACGCCAAAAAAGCCCTGTTCACCGCCCTGAGCGATCGCGTCTGGGGTATGCCGGAAATTTGCTATACCGAATACCGTTCCGTCGCCGAGCACACGGCGATGCTGAAAGAGCAGGGTTTTCGCGTCACGGAAAACGTCGCTGACATTCCGACTGCAGTGATGGGCGAAGCCGGTGAAGGCGGCCCGATCATTGCGATTCTCGGCGAATACGATGCGCTGCCGGGGCTGAGTCAGGTGGCAGGCATTGCCCGTCCTGAACCGCTGCCCGGCAACGGTCAGGGCCACGGCTGCGGCCATAACCTGCTGGGTTCCGCCGCGATGCTGGCGGCCACCGCGCTGAAAGACTGGCTGGCACAAACCGGTACACCGGGGCGCGTGCGCTATTACGGCTGTCCGGCGGAAGAAGGCGGTGCCGCGAAATCCTTTATGGCCCGCGCCGGGGCGTTTGACGGCGTGGATATTGCCATCACCTGGCACCCGAATGCCTTTTCTGAAGTCGCCCGCGCCGAATCGCTGGCCAACACCCGCATGGATTTCGTCTTCCATGGCCGCTCCTCACACGCCGCCGCGTCGCCGCATCTTGGCCGCAGTGCGCTGGATGCCGTTGAACTGATGAACGTCGGCGTCAACTATCTGCGCGAACACGTTCCGCAGGATTCCCGTATTCACTACGCGATGCTCGATTCCGGCGGCATCGCGCCGAATGTGGTGCAGGCGCGTGCCGCCGTGCGTTACGCCATCCGTTCACGCGACGTTCACGCCATGTTTGAACTCAACGAGCGCGTGAAGAAAGTCGCTCAGGGTGCGGCGATGATGACCGAAACCACCGTCGATATCAGCATCATGAGCGCCGTGGCGAATCTGCTGGGCAACCGTCCGCTGGAAGAAGCCATGCAGCGTAACTTTGAACTGCTCGGCCCGCTGGGATTCGACGCGGCTGACAAAGCCTTTGCCGCTGAAATTCAGGCCACGCTCAGCCCGCAGGATTTGCAAAGCGCCTACCGCCGCATCGGCCTCAAAAAACCGCAGGACGCCTCGCCGTTATGTGAATTCATTGTCCCGCTGGAAACCTCCGGCGAACTGATGCTGGGGTCGACCGACGTCGGGGACATCAGCTGGAAAATGCCCACCGTGCAGGCGCACGTCCCGACTTACGCCATCGGGACACCGGGCCATTCGTGGCAACTCACCGCGCAGGGGAAAATGCCCGCCGCGCACAAAGGGCTGGCTTACGTCGCCAAAATCATGGCCGCCACCGCCATCGACACCCTGACCGACAGCACGCTGATGGCCGCCGCGAAACAGGCGCACCAGGAACTGACCGCCGAAACCCCTTACGTGTGCCCGATCCCGCCGGAAGTCAAACCTCCGGTTCAGCCACGTCCTGAATAATGTGTGCGCCTCCCCCTGCGAAGGGGGAGAAAAATTGGCTCGTTTTTTAATCAAAGGAACCCGATTTATGCTCAACACCAGAACAAAAATGCTCGCCACACTGATTGGTCTCACATTGGGAAGCACGGCAGCGCAGGCGGCGACACCGGCTGATTCGCTGGTGATGGCATGGAATATTGACGCGATCAGCACCTTTGACCCGGCGCAGATCGGCGAAGTGGTGACCAATGAAATCATCAAAAACACCTGCGATACGCTGGTGGATTTTGATCCGCAAGACGAATCCAAAGTGATCCCCCGTCTGGCGAAAAGCTGGGATATCTCACCGGATCGCAAACAAATCACCTTCCACCTCAATACCGGCATGACCTTCCCGTCCGGCAATAAGGCCACGGCGAATGACGTCGCCTGGTCGTTGCAGCGCGTGGTGCTGCTCGGTTTCGGTAACTCCGCCACCCTGACCGAATACGGCTTTACCAAAGATAACGTCAGACAGCGCATTACCGCGCCGGATGACAACACGCTGGTGATGACTTTCGACCAGCCGTACCCGACCAATCTGGTGTTGCAGGCCATCGCCGCTAACAACGTCTCGACCACGCTGGATAAGGCGCTGGTGGAGAAAAATGCCGTCGGTGACGACATGGGCAACAAATACCTGACCACGCACACCGCCTGCGTCGGAGCCTATCAGCTGATGCGCTGGAACGCCGGTGAAGGCGTGGTGCTGCAGGCGAATAAAGATTACTGGGGCGCGAAGCCGAAACTGCAGCGCATCCTGATCCGCCACGTCGCGGAAACCGGTACGCAGCGCCTGCTGCTGACGCAGGGGGATGTGGATATCGCCCGTGATCTGGCACCGGACGATTTACGTGATCTGGATAAAGGCGGTCAGGTCAACGTGGAGAAAGTCCTCAAGCCGCAGCTGTTTTTCTGGACCTTTAACAGTGAAGACCCGATTTTCAAAAACCCGAAAGTGCGCCTCGCGATGCGTTATCTGATTGATTATCAGGGGCTGGCTTCCACCGTGATGCCGTATCTCGGTGTGCCGCGCGCCAGTTTCGCCCAGCTCGGCGCTTTTGGTGCGCTGGATAAAGACGCCGGACAGCCGTTCAAACTGGATCTGGCGAAAGCCAAACAGTTGCTGACCGAAGCCGGTTATCCCGACGGATTCTCCGCCAAACTGATCATCGGCACCCTGCCGCACTCCGCGCCTATCGCACAAAGTACGCAGGAAAATGCCTCGAAAATCGGCGTAAAACTCTCCATCGAAAGCATGGCCAATGCCCAGTTATTCAGCCGCGTGCGCGGACGTGAATTCCAGAGCGCCATGATGGCGTGGCAGACCTCGGTGCCGGATGCGCACGGCAACGCCTCGCGTCTGGTCTACAACCCGGACAACAGCAAGGAAGCCAAGAAAACCCAGTACCCGAGCTGGCGCGCCTCGTATTTCGATCCGGCGATGAACAAAAAAGTCACCGAAGCCCTGCTCGAACCGGACGAGCAAAAACGTATCGCGCTCTACCACGCCTTACAGGAAGAGCAGATGCAGCAAGGCCCGATGGCGATCATGTTCCAGATGTACAACACCGCCGGTCTGACCAAAAAGGTCAAGGACTGGACGTGGAACGGCTTCCGCGTGTATTACGCGCTGGCGTCTAAATAAGCATTACACACTCACCAGGGAGCGCCCGATGTCGCAACTCGACCCGACCGCGGCGGGAATGTCACCCGCTGAACCTCTCTGGCTGCGGCTGCGCGAAAGCGCCGCCCGGCTGGGTAAATTGCTGGTTTCCGTGTTCTGCACATTACTGGGGCTGGCGGCGCTGACCTTTTTTATTGGCCGCCTGCTGCCGATTGATCCGGTGGTGTCAGTGCTCGGCGATAACGCCAGTCAGGAAGCCTATCAGAAGATGTATCACCTGCTCGGGCTGGACAAACCGCTGTGGGAACAATTTGCTCTCTACCTGAAAAACGTCGCGATGCTGGATTTCGGAAACGCGCTGACCACCGGCAATCCGGTCACCACCGATATCGCCCGCGTGTTTCCGGCCACGCTGGAGCTGGCGACGCTGGCGGCGCTGATCGCCACCTGTCTGGGCATTCCGGCGGGCGTGTTGTCGGCGATGTACCGCAATACCTGGTTTGATCACTGCATCCGCTTTATCGGCCTGCTGGGGCATTCCGCGCCGAATTTCTGGCTGGGGCTGATGGGGCTGGTACTGTTTTACGCCGGACTCGGCTGGATCGGCGGGCCGGGGCGTATCGACTTTATGTATGAATTTGACGTGCAAAAAGTCACCGGGTTTTATCTGATCGACACCGCGCTGACCGGCAACTGGGAAGCCTTTCGCAACGTCTTCAGCCACCTGATTTTACCGGCGTCAATTCTTGGCCTCAGCGGCCTGTCGTACATCAGCCGCATGACCCGCAGTTTTATGATTGAACAACTCGGGCAGGAATATGTGATCACCGCGCGCGTCAAAGGGCTGTCGTGGGCGCGCAGTGTGTGGATCCACGCCTTTCGCAACGTCGCGGTGCAGGTGGTGACGGTCGTCGCGCTGTCTTACGCCTTTTTACTTGAAGGCGCGGTGCTGACCGAAACCGTGTTCGCCTGGCCGGGTTTTGGCCGCTATCTCACCAACGCCATGCTGGCGGGCGACATGAACGCCGTGGTCGGCTGCTCGTTACTGATCGGCGTGATTTTTGTGGCGCTGAACCTTATCTGCGACCTGCTTTACCGCATCTTTGATCCGCGAACCCGTCAGGAGCAATCATGACCGACTCCGCTAAACCTCATCTCACTGCCCGTCCGGCGTTTTCCCTGCGGGCGTGGCTCGATGCCCCGGTTCCTGCCACGCCGTGGCAGGCGCGTGTCCAGCAAAGCCTGAGCCAGTGGCGGCGCTTTCGCCGGAATACGTCGGCGCTGTTCGGGCTGATCGTCATCCTGTTTATCGTCGCGGTCGCCATTTTTGCGCCGTGGCTGGCGACGCACGATATTTATGCCCAAAACCTGCACCTGCGGCTGGCACCGCCGGACCGGGAATACTGGCTGGGAACCGACGAACTCGGACGCGATATTTACAGCCGTCTGATCTATGGCGCACGCATCACACTCTATATCACCGGCCTGACGGCGCTGATTGTCGGTCCGCTCGGTTTGCTGGTCGGCACGCTGGCGGGCACCGTCGGCGGCTGGACGGACACCATTCTGATGCGCATCGTCGATATCTTTCTGGCGTTCCCGAGCCTGATCCTGGCGCTGGGTTTTGTCGCCGCCCTCGGCCCCGGCATCGAAAATGCGATTATCGCGATTTCGCTTTCCGCCTGGCCGCCGATTGCCCGGCTGGCACGCGCCGAAGCCTTGTCTATCCGCAAAATGGATTACGTCGCCGCCGTGCGGTTACAGGGTGCGTCGCAGATGCGCATCATCCTGCGCCACATCATTCCGATGTGTCTGCCGTCGGTGGTGGTACGTCTGACGCTCAACATGGCGGGGATTATCCTGACCGCTTCCGGCCTCGGTTTTCTCGGCCTCGGCGCACAGGCACCCAGCCCGGAATGGGGCGCGATGCTCTCTTCCGGCCGTCAGTTCATGATGACTCACTGGACGATTGCGGCCATTCCCGGCCTGTCGATTCTTTTCACCAGCCTGGCGTTTAACCTGTTCGGTGACGGCCTGCGCGACGTACTGGATCTACGCCATGACTGAGACATTGCTTGATGTACAAAACCTGAATATCCGCTTCAAAGGCCACCGGCAGGAAAACCACGCGGTGCGCGGGATCTCCTTCTCGGTGGGACGCGAAAAAGTGGCGATTGTTGGCGAATCCGGTTCCGGCAAATCGCTCACCGGCCGGTCGCTGCTGAAACTGACGCCGCAGGGTGCCAGCGTCAGCGCCGACCGCATGCAGTTTGGTGATATCGACCTGCTCAGCACCGGCGAGCGCCAGATGCGGAAAATCCGCGGCAAACGCATTTCGATGATTATGCAGGATCCGAAATTCTCGCTGAATCCGCTGATGCGCGTCGGTCATCAGATTAACGAGGCGTATCGCATTCACTTCAATGTCAGCGAAAAAGAAGCCCGCATGAAAGCGCTGGCGATGCTGGAAGCGGTGAATATCCGTGACCCGGAGCGGGTCTTTGATCTCTATCCGCACGAGATTTCCGGCGGCATGGGCCAGCGCATCATGATCGCCATGATGCTGATCCCGGAACCTGATCTGATTATTGCCGACGAACCCACGTCGGCGCTGGATGTCACGGTGCGTCAGCAGGTGCTCAGCGTGCTGAATGATTTACTGGCACGGCGCAAAACCGGCCTGCTGTTTATCACTCATGACCTGAGTCTGGTCTCGAGTTTCTGCGACCGCGCCCTGGTGATGTACGCCGGGCGCATTCTCGAAGAAATCTCAGCCGATCAGCTGCATAACGCCAGACATCCTTACACCCGCGCCCTGCTCGCCAGCCAGCCGGATTTACAGCATCCGGTAGACATGCTCGCCATTCCGGCACGCGACCCCGCGTGGCTGACCGGCCCGGTATACCGCTACGGAGAAGCCTGCTGATGACCACATTCATCACCCCGCCACCGCTCACCGCCGACCGGATGATCGAGACCGTCGATTTGAGCATTACCTTCGGCAAAGGCCATCACCGCAAAACGGTGGTCGATGGCGTGACCCTGCACATCGCCCGCGGTGAAAGTTACGGACTGATCGGCGAATCCGGCTGCGGAAAATCGACCATTCTGCGCACGCTGACCGGCCAGAATACGCAGTACAACGGCGCAATTTTGTATCAGAACCGGGAGCAACATCCGGTGCGCGATAAAGACTATTACCGGCAGGTGCAGATGGTGTTTCAGGATCCGTATGCCTCGCTGCATCCGCGCAAAATGGTGTATCACACGCTGCTGGAACCGCTGGTGATCCACGGCATGGACCGCCGTGAAGAACGCATCAGCGACGTGCTCAATGCCCTCGGCCTGAACGACGCCTTCCGTTACCGCTATCCGCATCAGCTTTCCGGCGGCCAGCGTCAGCGCGTGGCGCTGGCACGGGCGCTGATCATCGAACCGCAGGTGTTGCTGCTCGACGAACCGACTTCGGCGCTGGACGTGTCAGTGCAGGCGGAGATCCTCAATCTGCTGAAAAAACTGCGCCGTGAACGCAACCTGACTTACCTGATGGTGACGCACGATCTGGCCGTGGTCGCGCACCTGTGCGACCGCGTCGCCATTATGCATCAGGGAAAATTGCTGGAAGAACTGACTGCCGGTGAAATCCGCAGCGGTGACGCCCGCGAGCCTTATACCCAACAATTTCTTGCCGCCAGCCGCCACTGACGCCGTTGAAGGAAACACCATGAATGTGATTGAAGCCATTGCCCGCTGGTGTTGCAGCCAGCCCGATTTCAGCGCGACAGCCCGCCGCAAAGCCCGCGAGGCGATCACCGATACGCTGGCCTGCCTGTACGCCGGACAGGATGATTTTTCCAGCCGGGCGGTGCGTGCTGCCAGCGAAACGTATTTCACCCCGCACGCCAGTTCACGTTTAGCCGGCGGCGGACGTGCCCCGGCGGCCATCGCGGCGCTGGTCAACGGCACGGCCGCGCACGCCATCGATTATGACGACAACTTCGCGCCGGGCATGAGCCACGCGTCTGCGGTGCTGGTTCCGGCGCTGCTGGCGGTGGCCGATGACATCCGCGCCAGTGGCGAACAACTGGTACAGGCGTATCTGATCGGGCTACAGGCGCAGGCGTTTGTCGGGTCCGGCGTCGCGCCTTCGCATTACACTGCGGGCTGGCACGGCACCTCGACCGTCGGCTGCATCGGCAGCGCAGCCGGTGTCGCCTGGCTGATGGGGTTGGATCAGGCCGGTATCGCGCGCGCGTTGAGCAATGCCGTCAGTTTTGCTTCCGGCACCAAAGGGCAGTTCGGCACGCCGGTCAAACCGCTGCACGCCGGATGGGCGGCCCGCAATGCGGTGGACGCAGCGAATTTCGCCCGCCAGCAGATGCAGGGGCGCATTGATATTCTGGAAGCGCCACAAGGCTTTCTGGAAATGTTTGGCGGCCTGACACCGCCGGGCTGGGATATTCCGGCCATTGTGGGCACTCATCTGCATGTCATTGAAACCACCGGCGTGATGCCGAAACGTCATCCGTGCTGCGGCTCGACGCACATGATTATCGATGCGCTGGACGATCTGCGTGCGCAGCATGATTTCAGCGACGACGACGTGCTGGCCGTTGATACGCTGGTCGGCATCGCCAATCTGCGCAATCTGGCGTATCCGCAGCCGGTCAACGAAATGCAGGCGCGTTTCTCGATGCAGTACTGCGTCGATACCTGGCTGCGCCACGGCTCGCTGGGCGTCAGTGATTTCACCCCTGCGCGGGTCGCAGAACTCGCTGAACCGGCGCGTCTGGCCCGCATTTCCATGCGCTGCTATACGCCGGAGCAGGAAGCCGGGCTGCCGCCGGAGGAACGCCTGACCCATGAGGTCACGCTGACGTTGCGCGATGGCCGCACCTTACAGGCGGGCCGCAAGCTGGCGAAAGGCAGCAACCGCGAGCCGTTCAGCGACGCTGACAGACTGCGAAAATTCACCGACTGCTGCGCGACGATGAGCAATGCCAGCGGCCTTTTCCGCCAGCTTAACCGGCTGGAAGAACAGGAAGATCTGGAGTTTTTAGCCGCGTTGTTTGACGAGCCTTTGCGCGAAGGCGCGCAAGGTTGAGTGCAAGAAAAACGGCGTGCCGGGCATTTTTACGTGATGCCTCGCAGGGATGAAAATCCGGCGAAAATGCCCCTTTCTTACGTGTGAGGCAACGCCTATTCTCGCGGCTCAGGGAACTCAAGAAAGGCGATCTCAGTGACCTGAGGGTGCATAAATTTCCGCTGGAAAAGCAGCAGGCTTTGCTGGGTTATTGCTGGGTTATTGCTGGCGCGAAGAAAAAATTGAACTGTATCTGCTCAGCCTGGATTCGCATGAGAATTTCTATCAGGATCATAAAAATCACCGCAAAGGCGATTTGAAGATGATGAAGTGAAAAGCAATGCATTTGCATTGGCAATGCAAATGCATTACGCTGACAAAATTGCTCAAATAAGCATCATTATGGAGTCTCATTATGTCAGCCTCGGCAGTATGGGGAATAAAATTCGAAGCCGAATCCAAAGTCACCCGCCGCTTCCAGACCACCATTCCGGCCACTATCCGTAAGGCATTAAATCTCACCGAAAATGATCGGATCCAGTACAAGATTTTGCCAGACGGGCAGGTGGTTATTTCGAGGCAACTCGAAGAAGCGGAAGACCCTGTTATCAGTGCCTTTCTCGGTTTTGTGGCAAAAGATATGCTCAATAACCCGGAAAATATGCAGCCGGTAACATTATCCCTGCATGAAAAAATCAATGTACTGACCGCCGGGATGGCTATCGATCTTGAGAGCCCGCTTTCTGACGATGACGAGTAAAGGATTATGCACAATCAGGCCATGGAGATTAACGGATGGACCCTTCTCGCTCATCCTCTGATCCTGCAACAAATACAGGCACTCACTGATCAGGTTGTTTTACTGCGCCGCAAAGATCCGGCGGGCTATAAAAGTAAAAATGCCACCAAACGGCTGGCTGCGATCAATAAGCTGATGTTTGACGTTATCCCGCAGGATCCGGCGCGTGTTGAATTCCGTCAGGGCGATACGTTAGGCGGGGAATTCTCACACTGGTTCAGGGCAAAATTCTTCCAGCAGTACCGTTTGTTTTTCCGTTACAACCTTAAAAGCCGGATCATTATTTACGCCTGGGTGAATGATGATAAAGAATTACGCGCATACGAAAGCAAAACAGACGCATACCGGATGTTTCGCAAGATGTTGAAAAGCGGTGAACCGCCAGACGACTGGCAGGCACTTTGCGAGGCGTCAGGGAAGGTAGCGGCGGAACAAGTACCTTAGTCTCCCTCAGACACGCCACAAAGCAAAAAGCCCGCAACCAGAAGGCCGCGGGCTTTTTACAGGCGAAAAAAAACCTGCTTTAAAAGCAGGTTTTTCAAATGTGGTCGGCGAGAGAGGATTACGCGCATCTTCGATGCTTGCCCTGCGGGCCGTTGCTAACGCAACGTGGTCTCGCTTCGCTCGGCTCAAACCTCCTTCGGAGGTTCTCATCCTCTTTACTACAGACGAAAAAAAACCTGCTTTAAAAAGCAGGTTTTTCAAATGTGGTCGGCGAGAGAGGATTCGAACCTCCGACCCACTGGTCCCAAACCAGTTGCGCTACCAAGCTGCGCTACTCGCCGAATGGGGCGCATCTTACTGCGACCCCCTCAGAGCGTCAATGGCTTTTTAAAACATCCGGACTGACTGACCAGAAATTATCCGATGCGTTGCCAAAATGACCTATAGCTTCTGTTCTGCCTGAGGTTTGGCACACCAGTTATTCGCCGGATTAATACCTCCATCTGGCGAGGTGTAACCCAGACACCCCAGAATCGAGTCGAATAACTCAACATGGCGTTTCTTCGCGCCGATACGCTGCTGCGCCTGCAATTGCTCAAACGCCAGTTTATGATCCGGCTGCTCGAGGAAACTGTCGGAAGCCCACACCATCATCGGCACGCGGAACTGCTCCGGCGGCGCCATCTCGCGCGGCGTACCGTGCAGATGCGAGTTCTCATCAATAGATTCACCGTGGTCAGATGCGTAAAACACCAGCGCTTTCTTATCGCGCAGCTGATCAATCACGTTATCGATAAAGGTATCGGTGTACAGCACGCTGTTATCGAATGCATTGATCAGTTCCGCTTTGGTGCAGGTGTTGCTCTTACATTCCGGCGTATAGCGGGCGTAACTGCGCGGATAACGCTGGGAATAGAGATAGTGCGAGCCTTTGGTGTGCAGGATCACCAGATGCTTACCTTTCGGATGCGTTCTCAGGGATTCCTGTAACTCATTGACCAGCAACATGTCATCGACCGGCTTACCGTCGTTGCGCTTTTCCGAGGCAATAATTTCGCGGAAGGAGAAATTATTGGTGTCGGCATTGTTGTAGAACCACAACTCGCTTTGCATGGCGAACAGTTCGGAGGTGAATCCCAGCGACTTCATCACGGCAAAGATATTCTGCTCTTTCAGGGTACGCTGCGGGTTATCTGCCGTACCGCCTTCGCGCACGAACATACAGCGCAGAGAGAGCTTAGTGGCCGTATCGCAGGACGTCCCGCGAAACGCCACCAGATTCTTCTCTTTAGACAGGCGCGGCGTGGTATCGCGCTCGTAACCTAAAATGCCCATGTGATCCCAGCGGGTGGTTTCACCGATGATAAACACGACATAAGTGTCATCAATGTCAGCAGGCGCCACGTAGGTGAAGTTCTTCGCCGGATCAAAGTAATTACCCGCATCCCGGCTTTCATCCACCTGCGTATACGCATACAAACCCAGCGCGGCCAGCCAGTTAGACGGCAGATAGGAGTGCGCGACCACACCGCCATAACTCGGCAAATCCACGTTGGTTTTTTTCTCATTCACGCTCTGCGCGTGATCAAGGGACCGCAATGGCAGCCAGACCAGCAGCACCGCCGCCAGCAATACGCCTAACGGTATGAGGCGCTGCCCCGGCGTTTTTATCTGTTCGATCAGCGTCAGGCGCAGGTTGTTTTTCCAGATAAGGAACAGCGGTATCGCGCTGACCAGTGCCATCCAGATAAACAGGTGATAGCCAATGATCTCTTTGCTCAGATCGATGTCGGTGGTCATGACCGACACCACAATGCCGTAGCCGATCACCACATTGAACATCACCATGTAGTAGCTGGCCGCCACGGAAATCAGTACCAGCAAACTGGCGATAATGCGGAAAAACAGCCGTCCTCCCAGCGAGAGCAAACGCAGAACA
Organism: Rahnella sp. BIGb0236; assembly: GCF_004364755.1. Lineage (NCBI taxonomy): Bacteria > Pseudomonadati > Pseudomonadota > Gammaproteobacteria > Enterobacterales > Yersiniaceae > Rahnella > Rahnella sp. BIGb0236. The sequence continues at coordinate 137,507 of NZ_SOAO01000004.1, read as the reverse complement.
AAAAAGGTAAATAAGACGATGGCACAGACTTCTGTGACAGCCTGAACCAGTTCTGCCGACGTGAAATGATTGACCAATGCGGCAAAGCGGCGCTGGAACACAGAGACATTCAGGAAGATGCCAATGTAAATCGCTAACAATAAAGAAATATTTTGCTGCGATAGAGTATTCACTCTATTCATGAAAAGTCACTTTCCTAACGTATTTTGAAAAATCTGGAATCATTGTGACATGTTTATGCCGGACTGGTTCACAGATTATGCTGAGAATGAGGTTTTATGCGGCTTTCAGAATTGTTCCGCATGAACAGCGGCGTCGTGTTTTCTTTCTGAATCTTTTCCGTTTCCATGAGAAAAGGCGTTAAAAAGCAAAAAGGAGGCCGAAGCCTCCCTGACATTTTTGCATTTTTTATGTCACAACAATCCCTGGTGCAGGCGTTGCGGAACAGCACGTTATTTCAGATGCGTTATTTCACGTTCAGCGTGACGTCGATATTGCCACGGGTCGCGTTGGAGTACGGGCAAACCTGATGCGCTTTTGCCACCAGTGCTTCGGCTTCGCTGCGTTCAAAGCCCGGCAGGGTGATATCCAGCTGCACTTCGATACCGTAACCGCCCGGAATCGCACCAATACCTACCGCGCCTTCGATTTTAGCGTCAGCAGGGATTTTAATTTTTTCCTGCGCGGCCACGGCTTTCAGTGCGCCGAGGAAACAGGCGGAATAACCGGCAGCAAACAGCTGCTCAGGGTTGGTACCGCCACCCATGCCGCCCATTTCTTTAGGTACGCCCAGTTTGACGTCAAGAACGCCGTCATCGGAAGTCGCACGGCCATCACGGCCACCGGTAGCGGATGCATGAGCACGATACACAACTTTTTCAATAGACATATTTCGTTCCTTATCAGTGAAAGAGATTAGTAAATTTTAAACGATTTAATCGCACACTATTTATTTGATACTACCAGACGACGCTAAAAATGCTTTCAGACTCGTCTGTTTACCTGATTCAACGTCTTCAGACTCAGGCTTTATCCTGAAGTTTAGCCCGTAAGACTTCCAGCTGCTGTTTCAGTGCCACGATTTCGCCGACATCACATTCCGTGGCACACAGAATGGCTTCGGGAATGCCCTGCGCTTTTTCGCGTAACGTTTTGCCCGCCTCTGTCAGGGAAATGATCACCTGACGTTCGTCGGCTTTGGCGCGCTGACGTACCAGCAAACCGGCGGCTTCGAGACGTTTGAGCAACGGCGTTAACGTCGCCGAATCCAGAAACAGTTTTTCGCCGATGTCAGACACCGTGACTTCATCGCGTTGCCACAGCACCAGCATCACCAGATATTGCGGATACGTGAGGTCGAGCTGGCCGAGCAATTTACGGTAAACCTTATGCAGCGCCAGATTCGCGGAGTACAGCGCGAAACACATCTGTTGATCCAGATGCAGCATGCCGTTTTGTGTGGAGCCGGTGTCTGTTTTCATGTTCATGTCGCCAATATATATAGCGCGCGATATTATCGCAAGCACTTTTAAAAAAACTCTCAGCGGCCTTGATCAGAAGCCCGTGATCCGCTGCAACATATAGGGATAAAACGGGTTGGACGAAACCCGCATCAGCTGGTCCATACTCACCACCAGCGCGCCATTTTCACCCCGGGCGGCCAGCGTCCCCAGACGGATACCAAACTGCGCAGGCCCCTGCGGATTGCGCCCGTACAGCGAATCGTCCGTCGGGAAAGGCAGCGCGACGTGCGATAACGAATAGAATTCAGACGGGTAATTCAGCCCCAGCGGACTGACCGTGACCGCACCCTGCCCCGCCGCCGTGGTTTTCGCCACAGCCGCCGCATCATCCGGCGAGGCATTGGTGATCACCGTCGTCTGATAAGCGCGTGGCGGTGCAGGCAGCAAACGCTCCACGGCGGTTTCTGACGCCGGACGCAGCAACGGACCGACGTACGCACTGCGGTTAATATCAAACAACACCAGCTGACTGCCGTTGGCGGGGAGCTGATTAAACAGCGCCGTCACCACCGCACGGGCGCTGACGGTGGAATCGACAACAGACTGGAAGGCCAGCAACGGCGGTAACTGTGCCAGCTTGCCGGATGCCGCGTCCCGGCTGATCTGCTGCTGCAAAACATGGGTCAGCAGATAAGATTGCCGGGCGGCTTTCACCGGGAAGGAATTGTATTTAAACGGGTTAAATTCCGGCATCAGGTTCAGCCAGGCGGTTTTGGCGAAGGCCGGAAAAATAGCCGGCCAGCCGGCATATCCGGCGAAGCGTGCAAAGCTTGTCACGCCAATCATCGGGGAGATCAGCACCACGCGGGAAGGACGCGCCAGTGCAGGATCATCGAGCGAATCCAGCGTGTATTTCATTGCCAGCGCGCCACCATTGGAGAAACCGACCAGTTGCAGCGGCACCTCCGTCCCTGCCACACGCCGCGCCTCACGCACCGCCAGCCGCGTCGCCGCCAGCCACTGTTCCCAGTCCACCCGCGTCAGACCGCCGGGTACCGTTCCATGACCGGGCAGGCGGATACCGACCGCCACAAACCCACGGCGACGGTAATCTTCTGCGATATGCCGCAGGCTGTACGGGGAATCCGTCAGCCCATGCAACAGCACCACCGCACCGACCGGCTTACCGTCGGGCATCAGCTCATAAGAGCGGTTCCAGTCCTGCGCAAAATGCTCAGGATAAATCGGGCTGCGATCGTAATAACGGTTGAGCGGGATCCGCTCCTCGCGATCCAGCTTATCCGTCACCTGCTGCTTCACTTCCACAAACGCCTGCTGCTCGGCACGCAAATACGCGGGCCAGTCGCTCTTATCCAGCTGCTCCGTACTCAGTTCGTCCGGTACCAGCTTATGCCATGGCTCAAGCGGCGGTCCCTGCAACGCGTCATAAGTCCGCACAGCCAGCAGCGTAATAATCACCAGAATCAGCGCCAGCAAGAGCTTTTTCAGGCGTTCAGAGAGATGACGAAGTTGCATTAAATAGGGGTTTCCTAAAGACAGTTTCGGAGAAAGACAGCATTTAAAAGATATGCCCTTCCTGAGCATTATTGGAAATAATCATAATGCAATTACCTTGAACGGTAGCTGCACAAAGCGCAAATTTTCGCCCCATTTTTGTTCAGTTGCATGACTTGCGTGGTGCAACAATTATACAGGCCGGTCATGCAACCAACCGTAAACCCAGCAATATCAAGGGATAATAATCTGGCACAGGCTTTGCTTAGATGAATTCAATCTTGTATACCAGATGGAATTCACACTATGGCTTTGACTTCAGATACCGTCACATCGCCCTATCGCGGTTTTACCTTGCGGGAGTGGCAGCAACATTATCGCAGCGCGCCGGAAAGCCTTCGTACCACGCTTTCGCTGGTGCGCGGCAGTCTGAGTGAGACCGATAACGCCTGGCTTTATCTCGCCACGGCGGAACAGCTTGAAGCACAAATTCATCATCTGGAAAGCCTGCGCGCAGAGGCAGGGGGATCGCTCAGCGCCCTGCCGCTGTTTGGCGTGCCGTTCGCCGTTAAAGACAATATTGATGTCGCAGGCTGGCCGACCACGGCGGCCTGTCCGGCGTTTGCCTATACCGCGGAAGCGGATGCCACCGTCGTCGCCAATCTGAAAGCCAAAGGCGCGGTGCTGGTCGGTAAAACCAATCTGGATCAGTTTGCTACCGGCCTGGTGGGCACCCGCTCACCGTACGGCGCGGTAAACAATACCTTCAACCCCGACTTTGTCAGCGGCGGCTCCAGCTCCGGATCGGCCTCGGTGCTGGCCCGCGGGCTGGTGGCGTTCTCGCTCGGCACAGACACCGCCGGTTCCGGGCGCGTTCCGGCAGGCTTTAACAATGTCGTCGGGCTGAAACCGACCAAAGGCTGGCTGTCGAATACCGGCGTGGTGCCCGCCTGCCGCCTGAATGACGCGGTCTCGGTTTTCGCCCTGACCGTCGCCGATGCTCAGACCGTCGCTCACGCGGCGGGCGGTTATGACGCCGCCGACGCCTATTCGCGTAAAAATCCGCTTACCGCGCCCGTCGCCATGTCTCCGCATCCGCGCTTTGCCGTGCCGGACAGTCTGGAATTTTTTGGCGATGCACTGGCCGAGTTTGAGTTCGATCAGGCGCTGGAACGGCTGAACAGCAGCGGCATCACCCTTGTGCCCGTGGATTTCACGCCGTTCCGCGAACTGGCCGGACAGCTGTATTCCGGCGCTTGGGTCGCCGAACGCACCGTGGCGGTCGGCGAAATTTTTGAAGACAACCCCGACGCGATGGATCCGGTGGTGCGCGGCATTGTCGCCAGCGGTCTGGATTACAGTGCCTGCGATGCCTGGCGCGCCGAGTATTTACGGGCGGAACTGGCCCGCAAAATCAATCAGACGCTGGAAGGGTTCGATGCGCTGGTGGTGCCGACGTCGCCGACCATCCGCACGCAGCAGGAGATGGCACAGGAGCCGGTGCTCTACAACTCGCAGTTCGGTATTTACACCAACTTCACCAATCTGGCGGATTTGTCCGCGCTGGCGCTGCCTTCCAGCCTGCGCGCCGATGGTCTGCCTGCCGGGATCACGCTGATTGCGCCCGCGTGGCACGACGATGTGCTGGCCAGTTTTGGCCGTCAGTGGCAGCGCAGTCTGAGCCTGCCGCTCGGCGCGACCGGGCTGCCGGTGAAATCCGAAGAATTCATGACACCCGCGCCGGTCAGTGCCGCCAGCGTGCGCGTCGCCGTGGTCGGCGCCCATCTGACCGGCATGCCGCTGAACGTTCAGCTCACCAGCCGCCATGCGGTGCGCGTCGAACAGACCACCACCGCCGCAGCCTACAAGCTTTATGCCCTTGCCAATACCACACCGCCAAAACCGGGGCTGGTACGGGCGGAAGGCGGCAGCGCCATTATCGTCGAACTGTGGGATATCCCGCTGGCGCGCTTTGGTGAGTTCGTTGCGGAGATCCCGGCGCCGCTTGGGATCGGGACGCTGGAACTGGCCGATGGCCGCACGGTGAAAGGTTTTATCTGCGAGCCGTGGGCGATCAGCGAGGCCACCGATATCACCGCCTTTGGTGGCTGGAGAAGTTACATCCACAGCCTGTCTGCACCGGTAAAACTCTGAGGAGCCACGATGATGTTCAACACCGTATTGATTGCTAACCGTGGCGAAATTGCCTGCCGCGCGATCCGCACGCTGAAACGTCTGGGCGTCACCAGCGTGGCGGTCTATTCCGATGCCGACCGCAACGCGCCGCACGTCGCGCAGGCCGATATTGCCATCGCGCTGGGCGGTGACAAGGCCAGCGAAAGCTACCTGATGATCGACAAAATTCTGGACGCCGCGAAAGTCACCGGCGCGCAGGCGATTTATCCGGGTTACGGCTTTTTATCCGAAAGCGCAGAGTTTGCCGATGCCTGCGAGGCGGCGGGGATAGCGTTTATCGGCCCGACGGCCGGACAAATCCGCGAGTTTGGCCTCAAGCACCGCGCCCGTGAACTGGCCGGTGCCGCGAATGTGCCGATGACGCCGGGCACCGGTTTGCTCGGCAACATTGAAGAGGCCGTCACGGCGGCGGCCGGCATCGGCTATCCGGTGATGCTGAAAAGTACCGCAGGCGGCGGAGGCATCGGGCTGACACGCTGCGACGACGAAGCGGGACTGCGCGCCGCGTGGGACAGCGTAAAGCGTCTCGGCGAACAGTTTTTCAGCGACGCCGGTGTGTTTCTCGAACGCTTTGTCGATCGCGCCCGTCACGTCGAAGTGCAGATTTTCGGCGACGGCAAAGGCCGCGTGGTGGCGCTGGGCGAACGCGACTGTTCGTTGCAGCGCCGCAATCAGAAAGTGGTGGAAGAAACCCCTGCGCCGAATCTGCCGCAGGCCAGCCGCGAGGCGTTACATCGCGCCGCCGTGCAGCTCGGTGAATCGGTGAATTACCGCAGTGCCGGTACCGTTGAATTTATCTATGACGCCGCACGCGACGAATTTTATTTCCTCGAAGTGAATACCCGCTTGCAGGTTGAGCATCCGGTCACCGAAATGGTCACCGGTCTGGACCTGATTGACTGCATGCTGAACGTCGCCGCAGACCAACCGCTGGACTGGACTGCAATGGAAAAAGCCCCGCAGGGTGCGTCGATGGAAGTGCGTATTTACGCCGAAGATCCGCTGAAAAATTTCCAGCCGAGTCCGGGCGTGCTGACCGAGGTCTTTTTCCCCGACGACGTGCGCGTTGACGGCTGGGTGTCTACCGGCAGTGAAGTGTCGGCGTTTTACGACCCGATGATCGCCAAACTGATTGTTCACGGCACCGACCGTCAGGACGCACTGGCGAAAATGTCGGCTGCGCTGGCCGCCACCCGTCTGCACGGCATCGCCACCAACATCGATTATCTGCGTCAGGTGGTCGCCACGCCGGTGTTCCGCGACGGCGAAATGTGGACGCGCATGCTCGACAGTTTTGCCTATTCGCCAAACGCCATCGAAGTGATCGCCCCCGGCACCTACAGCAGCGTGCAGGATTATCCGGGACGCCTCGGCTACTGGGATATCGGCGTGCCGCCTTCCGGCCCGATGGACGATTTTGCCTTCCGTCTCGCCAACCGCATTGTCGGTAATCATCCTGATGCCGCCGGTCTGGAATTTACGTTGCAGGGGCCAACCCTGCGCTTTCATTGCGACGCGGTGATCGCACTGACCGGCGCGAGCTGTCCGGCCGATCTCGACGGCGAAACAGTGGCGTACTGGCAGCCGGTGAACGTAAAAGCCGGTCAGACGCTGACGCTTGGCCGCGCCACCCGGGGCTGCCGCACCTGTCTCGCGGTACGTAATGGCTTCGACGTGCCGGTGTATCTCGGCAGCCGTTCGACCTTCGCGCTCGGGCAGTTTGGCGGTCACGCGGGCCGGACGCTGCGCGTCGCCGACATGCTGAGCATTTCACAGCCGGAACTCGCGGCCTGCACCACGCCCGCACCGGTCAGTGTGCCGCAGGCGGCGGCAGACACTCTCGTGCCGGTGTATGGCGATATCTGGAATATCGGCGTGCTTTACGGGCCGCACGGCGCACCGGATTTCTTTACTCAGGAATCTATCGACACTTTCTTCGCCGCCGAATGGCAGGTGCATTACAACTCCAACCGCCTCGGCGTGCGGCTGGTCGGCCCGAAACCGCAATGGGCGCGACAGGACGGCGGCGAAGCGGGTCTGCATCCGTCGAACGTGCATGACTGCGAATACGCCATTGGCGCGATCAATTTCACCGGTGACTTCCCGGTCATTCTGACCCGCGACGGGCCAAGCCTCGGCGGTTTCGTCTGTCCGGTCACCATCGCCAGCGCGGAATTGTGGAAAGTCGGCCAGGTCAAACCGGGCGATAAAATCCGTTTCCATCCGGTCAGTTTTGAGCAGGCGCAGGCGCTGGAACGGGCGCAGCAAGGCACGATCGATTCGCTGCTGCCGGTGAACGCAATGGCGCTGCCGGTGCCGTCGTTGCTGCCGGACACCACGGCTTCCGCCACCATTCTCGCGGCGCTTCCGGCCACGGCAGAACGCCCGTCGGTGGAATACCGTCAGGCCGGTGACGGCTACGTGCTGATTGAGTACGGCGATAACGTGCTGGATCTGGCGGTGCGTATGCGCATCTACCTGCTGATGAACGCCATCAGGGCCGCCGGTCAGCAAGGGATAGAAGAACTGTCGCCGGGCGTGCGCTCGCTGCAAATCCGCTACGACAGCCGCGTGCTGCATCAGACCGCGCTGCTGCAACATTTGCTGACGCTGGAACACAATCTGGCCGATGTCAGCCAGCTGAAAATCCCGACGCGCATCGTGCATATGCCGATGGCCTTTGAAGATTCCGCCACGCTTGGCGCGGTCGAACGCTATCAGCAAACCGTGCGTGCCGATGCGCCGTGGCTGCCAAATAACGTCGATTTCATCCAGCGCACCAACGGGCTGGCGAGCCGCGACGAGGTGAAAAACATCATTTTCGACGCCAGCTACCTGATCCTCGGGCTGGGCGATGTCTACCTCGGCGCGCCGTGCGCGGTGCCGGTCGATCCGCGCCATCGCCTGCTGAGTTCCAAATACAACCCGGCGCGCACCTTCACCGCAGAAGGCACGGTCGGCATCGGCGGCATGTACATGTGCATTTATGGCATGGATTCGCCGGGCGGCTATCAGCTGGTCGGCCGCACGCTGCCGATCTGGAACAAGTTTCTCAGGAATGAGCAGTTTAAAAACGGCGAGCCGTGGCTGCTGCATTTCTTCGATCAGGTGCGGTTCTATGAAGTGACCGAAGCCGAACTGGAGATCCAGCGCGAGGCGTTCCGCGAAGGGCGCGCGCAGATCACCATTGAAGAAACTGAGTTCGATTTTACGCAATACACGCAATTTCTTGCCGACAACGCCGCCGATATTGCTGATTTCCGCGCCAGACAAACCGCAGCCTTTACCCGCGAGGTGGCGCACTGGCATGAGGCCGAAAGCGCCGCCGTGGAAGCCGCCGCCAATGCCGTGCCGTCAGTGGAGGACGACGCGGATCAGGATGGTCATTTAGTCAGCGCCGATCTCAACGGCAATATCTGGAAAATTCTGGTGGCACCGGGTCAGCAGGTCGAAGCAGGCCAGCCGCTGATCGTGGTGGAAGCGATGAAAATGGAGCTGTCGGTCAACGCGCCGTGCGCCGGTACCGTACTGAAAATCAGTTGCCAGCAAGGCCGTCCGGTCGGGCCAGGTGATGCGCTGCTGTGGCTGGATACCGCCGTTTAATGCTGGTCAGCGCCGTTTTAAACATCCAGGGGAATATTTTATGCAACTGACGGACCCGAAATCTTCACGCAGTAAAAACCGCCCGGAAGGGCTGGCGGAACGGATTTATCAGCAACTGAAAGACGACATTTTCAGTTTCCGCCTGCTGCCGGGCGACCGGTTCAGCGAAAACGACATCGCCGACCGTATGGACGTCAGCCGCACCCCGGTGCGTCAGGCGCTGTTCTGGCTGGAGCACGAAGGCTACGTCGAAGTGTTTTTCCGCAGCGGCTGGCAGGTTCGCCCGTTCGATTTCGATTTTTTCGAGCAACTGTATGACCTGCGTATCGTGCTGGAACTGGAAGCGGTAAAGCGTCTGTGTGCGCTGCCGCCAGCCGCTCAGCCGCTGCAACTGGCGGAACTGAAAGCCTTCTGGGTCGATCAGCCGCAACTGGCGGAGGGTCAGCTGGTGTCGCGTTATGACGAAGAGTTTCACATGACGCTGGTGGCGGCAGCCGGAAACGCCGAAATGGCGCGTATCCACCGTGAGCTGACGGAGAAAATCCGCATCATCCGGCGGCTGGATTTCACCAAAGGTGAGCGTGTGAACGCCACCTATAAAGAACACGCGAGCATTTTGCTCGCCATCATCCAACAACACACTGAGGAGGCGCAGCGCCAGTTACACGACCACATTGCCGTCAGTAAAGCCGAGGTGCGCAAAATTACTTTGCATATGCTGCACCGGGCGCGGGCGGAGAGTGACGAGGGCCACCCGTCATGACTTTTTTAAATGTTTTTTCGACTTTCACCATAACAGTGTTCTCTTAACCTATTTACATCACAGCAATTTTACAGAGGATTCATCTATGCAACGTCGACGTTTTATTAAAGCCTTTGCTCTTTCCGCCACCGTAGTCAGCATGGGTTTAGCCTGGAGCGCGCAGGCGGCCGACACCATCAAAGTCGGTATCATGCATTCGCTTTCCGGCACCATGGCCATTTCGGAAACCCCGCTGAAAGACATCGCGCTGATGACCATTGACGACATCAACGCCAAAGGCGGCGTACTGGGTAAAAAGCTGGAGCCGGTGGTGGTCGATCCGGCCTCAAACTGGCCGCTGTTCGCCGAGAAAGCCCGTCAGTTGCTGACGCAGGATAAAGTCGCGGTGGTGTTCGGCTGCTGGACGTCGGTGTCGCGTAAATCCGTGCTGCCGGTGTTTGAAGAACTGAACGGCCTGCTGTTCTATCCGGTGCAGTACGAAGGCGAAGAGATGTCGCCAAACGTGTTCTATACCGGTGCCGCGCCTAACCAGCAGGCCATTCCGGCGGTGGAATATCTGATGAGCGAAGACGGTGGCGCGGCCAAACGCTTCTTCCTGCTCGGCACTGACTACGTCTATCCGCGCACCACCAACAAAATCCTGCGCGCCTTCCTGCATTCGAAAGGCGTGAAAGACAGCGACATCGAAGAAGTCTATACGCCGTTCGGTTACAGCGATTATCAGACCATCGTTTCCAACATTAAGAAATTCTCCGCAGGCGGCAAGACCGCCGTGATCTCCACCATCAACGGCGATTCCAACGTGCCGTTCTACAAAGAACTGGCGAATCAGGGCGTGAAAGCGACGGATGTGCCGGTGGTGGCGTTCTCCGTCGGCGAAGAAGAACTGCGCGGTATCGACACCAAACCGCTGGTCGGTGACCTCGCGGCGTGGAACTACTTCCAGTCTGTCGATAACCCGACTAACAAGAAATTCGTCGCCGAATGGAAGGCTTACGCTAAGGCACACAAACTGCCAAATGCCGATACCGCCGTCACCAACGACCCGATGGAAGCGACCTATGTCGGCATCCATATGTGGGCGCAGGCGGTGGAAAAAGCGGGCACGACGGATGTGGATAAAGTCCGCGCCGCCATGGCCGGGCAGACCTTCGCTGCGCCGTCCGGCTTTACGCTGACCATGGATAAAACCAATCATCACCTGCACAAACCGGTAATGATCGGCGAAATCGAATCCAACGGTCAGTTCAACGTGGTCTGGCAGACCGACAAACCGATCCGCGCCCAGCCGTGGAGCCCATACATCGCGGGTAACGATAAAAAGCCAGATACCCCGGTGAAAACAGCCAGTAACTGATTAAGCTCCTTCCCCTCTCACGAGGGGAAGGCTGGGATGGGGTGTGGGTTTTTTGACACTGAGTCGCCATTCATACCCCACCCCAGCCCTCCCCTTCGCAGGGGAGGGAGCAGATCGGCGCCTTTCACTCCTCCCCCTTCGCAGGGGGAGGAGCAAACCAGCATCAACTTTATGCGGCGAGAACATTATGAGAATCCTCATCCGATCACTGCTTTTCCTGCTTTGTTGCCTTCCGTTGCTGGCCGAGGCGGGGGCGGCGAATGACTTTGCTGCCGCCAGCCGCAGCCAGCAGGCCACGTTATTACAGCAATGGGCGGCGGATCCGCAGCCGGAAAGGTTGCCGCTGCTTGAGGCGCTGAAGCAGGAAAACGTCGTCATCGATGAAGCGAAACACGCATTCATCCGCAATGGCGATCAGCTGACGCCGCTGGAAGGCGACGTCAAACCGCAGGGTGACACCAAAAAAGTCTGGCTGAACAACCGCCTGCGCATTCTGATTGCCAATGCGCTTTCCGCGCACCGTCTGGTGAGCACCGACAGCGCCGTCCGTTTGCAGGCCGCCAGAGCTTTACAGCGTGAAGCGCAGGCCGATCAGTTGCCGCTGCTGACCCATCGTCTTGAACTGGAAAAAGACAGCACAGTGCACGACGCCCTTTCCATCGCGCTGGCGAATTTACAGCTGGCCGATGCCAGCCCGCAGGTACGCCTGAAAGCTGTTGAACTGCTCGGCACGTCGGGCGACCCGGACACGCAAGGCCGTCTGCAAAGTCTGACTGATCCGCAAACGGAAGCCGATGCCACGGTGCGCAATGCCGCGCTCGCCAGCCTGAAAGCGATACAACATCGCCTGTTAATCGGCGATCTGCTCGGACAGGCTTTTACCGGTTTATCCCTCGGCTCGATTCTGCTGCTGGCCGCGCTGGGGCTGGCGATCACTTACGGTTTGCTGGGCGTGATTAACATGGCGCACGGCGAAATGCTCATGCTCGGCTCTTACTCCACCTACATGGTGCAGTCGCTGTTTCAGCACTACGCGCCGGGGTTGCTGGCGCTGTATCCGCTGGTCGCGCTGCCGGTGGCCTTTTTCATTACCGCCGGGATCGGCATGGCGCTGGAGCGCACGGTGATCCGCCATTTATACGGGCGTCCGCTGGAAACCCTGCTGGCAACCTGGGGCATCAGCCTGATCCTGATCCAGGGCGTGCGCGTGCTGTTTGGTGCGCAGAACGTTGAAGTGGCGAACCCCGGCTGGCTCTCCGGCGGCATTCAGCTGTTGCCGAATCTGGTGCTGCCGTACAACCGCATCGCGGTGATCATCTTCGTACTGCTGGTGCTCGGCCTGACCTGGCTGCTGCTCAATAAAACGCGCCTTGGCATGAACGTGCGTGCCGTGACGCAAAACCGCGCGATGGCGGCCTGTTGCGGCGTGCCGACCGGTCGCGTCGATATGCTGGCGTTCGGCCTCGGTTCCGGCATTGCCGGTCTGGGCGGCGTCGCGCTGTCGCAGCTAAGCAATGTCGGCCCGGAACTCGGTCAGGGTTACATCATCGACTCCTTCCTGGTGGTGGTACTCGGCGGCGTCGGACAACTGGCGGGCACCGTGGTGGCGGCCTTTGGTCTGGGCATTGTGAACAAAATTCTTGAGCCGGAAATCGGTGCGGTACTGGGGAAAATCCTGATCCTCGCGCTGATTATCCTGTTTATCCAGAAACGTCCTCAGGGACTCTTCGCCTTCAAAGGCAGGGTGATTGACTGATGAGCCAGCCTCTGACGATTACCGGCGTACAAAAAGCGCCGAAGATTGCGATTTCGGTGGGCACGCTGGTGCTCATCATCCTGATTGTGATGCCGTTTCTGGCGTTATTACCCGCCACAAATCCGCTGGCGATCTCCACCTACACGCTGACATTGATCGGTAAGATCCTCTGTTATGCGATCGTGGCGATCGCACTCGATCTGGTGTGGGGCTACGCCGGTTTGCTGTCGCTCGGCCACGGGCTGTTTTTCGCCCTCGGCGGTTATGCGATGGGCATGTATTTAATGCGGCAGGCGGCAGGCAGCGGGCTGCCGGATTTTATGTCGTTCCTCTCATGGACTGAACTGCCGTGGTTCTGGGCGGGCACGCAGCATTTTGCCTGGGCGCTGTGCCTGATCGTGCTGGTGCCCGGTGCGCTGGCGTTTGTGTTCGGCTACTTTGCTTTCCGCTCAAAAATCAAAGGCGTCTATTTCTCGATCATGACGCAGGCGCTGACCTACGCCGGTATGTTGCTATTTTTCCGCAATGAAACCGGGTTCGGCGGCAACAACGGCTTCACCGGTTTCACCACCCTGCTCGGCTTTCCGGTCACCGCCACCAGCACCCGCGTGGGACTGTTTTTAGCCACGGTTCTGGTGCTGGTCGCCAGTCTGGCGCTCGGTTTTGCGCTGGCACGCAGTAAATATGGCCGCGTGCTGACCGCCGTGCGCGACGCTGAAAACCGGCTGATTTTCTGCGGCTACGATCCGAAAGGTTTCAAGCTGTTTGTCTGGACGATTTCCGCCATGTTGTGCGGCCTGGCGGGCGCGTTGTACGTGCCGCAGGTCGGGATTATCAACCCGGGCGAAATGTCGCCGACCAACTCCATCGAAGCCGCCATCTGGGTGGCGCTCGGCGGCCGCGGCACACTGATCGGCCCGATTATTGGCGCAGGCATAGTCAACGGCGCGAAAAGCTGGTTCACGGTCGCCATCCCCGAATACTGGCAGTTTGTGCTCGGCGGCATGTTTATTCTGGTGACGCTGTTCCTGCCGCAAGGCGTGATTGGCCTGCTGCGCAAGAGGAAATCCTGATGAGTCCGATGACCATGACCGAAGACCTGTTTACCCAGCCACATCTGGCGGACAGGCACCGTGAACAAACCGATCCGATTTTGCAGCTGGAAAACATTAACGTCAGCTTTGACGGATTTAAGGCGCTGACCAATTTGTCGCTGAACATCGGCGTCGGCGAATTACGCTGCGTCATCGGCCCGAACGGCGCGGGGAAAACCACGCTGATGGACGTGATCACCGGCAAAACCAAACCGCAAAGCGGGCGCGTTTTTTACGATCAGCGCACCGATCTGACCAAACTGGATCCGGTGCGCATCGCGCAGTCCGGCATCGGGCGCAAATTCCAGAAACCGACGGTGTTTGAGGCGCTGACCGTGTTCGAGAATCTGGAAATCGCGCAGAAAACCAATAAATCCGTATGGGCCTGTCTGCGCGCCAAAATGAACAGCGAGCAGCGCGACCGCATTGATGACATGCTCGGCACGCTGCGTCTGGCGGCGGAACGGCATCGTCCGGCGGGCCTGCTTTCGCATGGGCAGAAACAGTTTCTGGAGATCGGCATGTTGCTGGTGCAGGAACCGCATTTATTACTGCTCGACGAACCGGCAGCGGGCATGACCGACGCCGAAACCGAATACACCGCCGAGCTGTTCAAACAACTGGCGGGCAAACATTCACTGATGGTGGTCGAACACGATATGGGCTTTGTGGAAACCATCGCCGACCACGTGACGGTACTGCATCAGGGTCAGGTACTGGCCGAAGGGTCGCTGCGTGACGTGCAGGCCAACGAGCAGGTTATCGACGTGTATTTAGGGCGCTGAGGGATCGTATTATGTTGCAGGTAAATGAACTGAATCAGTTTTACGGCGGCAGCCACATTCTGCGCGGCCTGTCTTTTGAGGCAAAAATCGGTGAAGTGACCTGTCTGCTCGGGCGCAACGGCGTGGGAAAAACCACGCTGCTGAAATGCCTGATGGGGCTGATCCCGGCCAAATCCGGCACCATCCGCTGGCAGGATCAGGTGATCAACAGCCGCAAACCGCACCAGCGCGTGCAGGCGGGCATCGCCTATGTCCCGCAGGGTCGCGAAATTTTTCCGCGCCTGACCGTCGAAGAAAATCTGCTGATGGGTCTGTCGCGATTTTCCGGCAGCCACGCAAAACAGGTGCCGGATGAAATCTACCACCTGTTCCCGATCCTGCTGGAAATGAAACATCGCCGGGGCGGGGACTTGTCCGGCGGCCAGCAACAACAACTGGCCATTGGCCGCGCGCTGGCCTGTAAACCCAGCCTGCTGATCCTCGACGAACCGACCGAAGGCATTCAGCCGTCGGTGATTAAGGAAATCGGCGCGGTGATCAAACAGCTCGCCGCACGGGGTGACATGGCGATCCTGCTGGTCGAACAATTCTACGATTTCGCCGCCGAACTGGCCGACAGCTATCTGGTGATGTCACGCGGCAGCATCGTCAAACGCGGCCGTGGCGACGAAATGGAAGCCGAAGGCGTGCGGGGTCTGGTGGCGATTTAGCCCGCTGATAAAGTAACGCTCGCTTATTCCCCCCGTCAGGCCTACCATAAACCTAACTGCTAGGTTTATGGATAAACTCATGCCCACAATTCTGCGTTTTTCAGGATGGCTGATTATGGTGTACAGCCATGATCATCTGCCCCGTCATGTACATCTCCGGCGCGGAGATCAAAGAATCAAAATGGCTTTTGACCGTCATTCACTTAACTTCGATACCATGGAAATCTATGGTGTCGGCACGTTCGCGGAGATCAAAGGTTTGTTCCGTTATCTGGAAGCAAATATCGTCACGCTCAATGCTGAATGGGAGAAGATCCATGGCACCAATGACACGATTTGAAGCGGCATTAAAACGCGGGGAGCAAACGGCCAGCGACCCTTCCCGCCCTGTTTCTGTCGACTATCGTCCGGAGCAACATGCCTTTATGATCATGCACGGTAATGGCGTGGGCTATCTGATTAATATTGATTTGATAGCAGAACTTCAGCACGCCACTCAGGAGCAGCTGAACACCGCTGAAGTGGATGGTTTCAGTAAAGCATTGCGTGTTCCGGCATGCGATGTGGATATCTATCTGCCAGGGTTGCTGGCAAAAATTCTTTTTGATGCCAGTGATTTACAAAAAATTGTGGCATCGGTTAATGGCGCGATGCGCAGTGCTGCGAAAGCCAATGCCAGCAGGGTAAACGGCAAAAAAGGCGGACGTCCGCGTAAAAATGCAGAGTGAAGTTAATGCCAAAAATCAAAAGTCAGGAAGCCCTGGTGCGTCAGCGTAAACGCTGGGTCGTGCTGGCGGTGCTGATGGCGGTGATCGCCGCAGGCCATCAGTGGTGGAAACAGGGGAAGCTGGTTTCGGAGCAGTGGAGTCCGAATAAAGAGTATGTGGTGCGTGAGTACAAGACGTTTGAATTTATCCCGCGCATGACCATGCCGGGCGACGGCGGGCATTATTCCGGCTATATGCGTGTCTACAACCGCGACGGCAAACAGTTTTACGAGGAGTATTCTGACCTGCTCGATTTTATCGAAGGACCGTTCTGGGCGAAGGAAGGCGTGTACTGGATGGGCAATGAAAATCAGGACATCGTGCGGCTGCCGACGTCGCCGGTGGAGTGATTCACAGACAAAAAAAGCCGCGACCTGCGCGGCTTTTCACATCTCAACCTAAGGTCGATACCTTAGCTTCTGACTTTACGGTAGATAAACAGTACGACGATCGCACCAATCACGGCGACAACGAAGCTGCCGAAGTTGAATCCGTCAACGCGACCAAAACCGAAGAACGTACTGATGTACCCGCCCACGACGGCACCTACAACACCCAGGACTACGGTCAGAATAAATCCGCCGCCATCTTTGCCAGGCATGATCCACTTAGCCAGAATACCTGCAATCAGACCAAAGATAATCCAGGATAAAATTCCCATTTTCGACTCCTCCGAATAAATTTCCGTTACCGTGAATATTGTTCAGCCAAGTCAGCCAAACAAAAGCAGAACGTTTCGCGCTCTGCGAGCAGAACGTGTGTTTTACACGAACGCCCCTCTTCTTGAACTGCAATCAAAGTCTAGCACCGATTCTACAAAACCGCCCAAAATCAGCAGGAAGGAAGAAAAACGCAGAGAAATCTAAGGCAATTTCAGGCTGTGTCAGCACGAATGCGGTTACGTCAGCTACCCGCATTCGCACGTAAAACTGCGTAAAAAGTAGACCAAATATTTTGAATGAGATACTCAAATCAATCCGTTTTTCATCTCCGCCAGACAGGCCTATTATACATTCATCGAAAGGCAACCACCTTTCACTCTCATAACCTGAATGGATGAATCATCATGAAAAACGTCAAAATTTTTGCTGTAGCTGCCACCCTCTCTCTGATTTCTTTCGGTAGCTTCGCGGCAGAGCAGATCACTCAGCCTTCCGGCGACATGCAAAAAATCGGTGTGATTTCCGCAGCCAACTCCACCACAATCGGCGGCCTGGAAGCGAAACTGTCTCAACAAGCGAAAGAAGCCGGTGCCTCTTCTTACCGCATCATCTCCGTGACCGGTAACAACAAACTGCACGCTGACGCTGAAATCTACAAATAATCGCCTGCGAAAAACCCTCTGAAAAGCCTGTGGAAGCCCGACTTCCACAGGCTTTTTTATTTGCCAGTATTTTTATGCCGAATTTCGTTTAAATTCGCGATTGCAACTCTCCCATCCTGTTCACTATTCTGGTTTTTTCGCTCATCAGGAAAAGCCATGACCGTTACCGAATCTCTCCTTTCTTATGCACTTGCTGCCGGAATTTTAACGCTGACACCGGGCCTGGATACCGCATTGGTTCTGCGCACGGCGGCCAGTCAGGGCAGCAAAAAAGCATTATTGTCAGCATTTGGCATCAGTACCGGCTGTCTTATCTGGGGCGCGATGGTGGCGCTCGGCTTAGGCGCGGTTCTTGCGGCGTCTGAAATGGCATTTACACTGCTTAAGTGGACCGGCGCAGCTTATCTGGCCTGGCTCGGTTTGCAGATGCTGCTCAAACCGCGGAGCGAAATGAACATGTCCGCGCCGGAGGGCAGCGGGAAAGTGTTGCGCATCGGCAATTCTCCGTTCATAAGGGGATTGTTTGGCAATGTGCTGAACCCGAAAGTCGGCGTATTTTATGTTTCTTTCCTGCCGCAGTTTGTCGCTACCGGCTATCCGGTCGGGCCTTATATTTTTGGGCTCGCCGCCATGCACGCCGTGATCGGCACACTCTGGTCCATCACCATGATTTCCGCCACGCGGCCGTTATCGCGCTGGTTGCGCCGCCCCGCAGTGGTCAGAACGCTTGATCGCTTAACTGGCACCGTTTTTCTTGCCTTTGCAGTACGACTCGCCACGACAAAACGTTAACGATAAAAGGAATCCTGTCATGAAGACCCGTCTCAGCCATGCCCCGACCGAAAACGATCTCGAGGAGATCAAAACGGCACTGCGTAATTTCAACAGAAACTTTGTCCCGCAATCGAAATTCCGCGCATTAGGTATTTTTGTGGAAGATGAACAGGGTAACAAACAGGCGGGCATTGTGGCGGAAACGGTCGGCAAGTGGATGTACATTCAGATGCTGTGGGTGGATGAATCGCTGCGTGGACAGGATGTCGGCACGCAGCTGATAACAGAAGCGGAAGAAGAAGCCAAAGCGCGGGGCTGCCGGTATTCGCTGGTCGATACATTCAGTTTTCAGGCGCGGCCTTTCTACGAACGTATGGGCTATCACATGCAGATGGCGCTGGAAGATTACATCGCCGATACCCGCGCGCCGGACGATGCGCCCTCGACGCATACCCGGTTTTTTCTGACCAAAACCTTAGGCTGAAAGCGCCAGCCATTCCTTAACCGATGGCCGCTGCCATTGCGCTTCTGCGTAAGCGGCCAGTTTTTCCGGCATCACATCACCGTTCAGATGCAGACGGTTGAGCATCAGCGCCAGATCGACATCCGCAATACTCCATTCGCCAAATAAATGTTCTTTATCCCCCAGCAAACGCTCTGCGGCGGCATACAGTTTTTCGGCTGCCTGCTGCCCTTTTTCACTGAGTGCCGGGCGTTTTGCGCCGGCAAACACCACTTCTGTCGAACGCTCCTCACGGATCGGCATCAGATCACTGCGCAGCCACGCCTGCACTTCACGCGCTTTAGCGCGATTTTCCGGATCGGCCGGATAGATAGCCGGAAACGTCGGCGCCGGGAAAAGCGCTTCAACGTACTCATCAATCGCCGACGATTCGGATAACACAAAGGTGCCGTTGGTCAGCGTCGGAACGCGACGGGTCATGGACAGCGCCGAATAGGTTTCTTTCAGGTTCTCCGCATCTGCCAGGCTGACCGTTTCCAGTTCAAACGGAATGCCCTTTTCAGTCAGCGCCACAAAAGCAGACATCACGTATGGACTGAAAAAATCAGCATCAGAGTACAAAATCAGTGAAGGCTGGCTCATGGAAATCTCCTGAAAAAATAAAGCAAAAGGAAGAAAAACATAGCGCAGAAAGCGGGGGGTGTCGTTAAAAACTCGTTCAGAGAACGCTTTAATACCCCCTCCCCACCTCCCCCTTCGCAGGGGGAGGAGCAAAAACGCGATCTGCTCCCCTGCTCACCTGCACGCGCGGCTTCAACCGCGGCGTTCAGCGCCAGAATGTTAGTCTGGAATGCAATGCCATTAATCACGGACGTGATCTCAGAGATACGCCGCGAACTGTCGTCAATATCGCCCATAATACCGACAACATCCGTCATGATGCTGTCACCCTTACCGGCAATTTTGGTGGCATTGGCGGTCAGCTCTGGCCGCCGGTGAAAGCGCCTGCATATGACTCATAAAACTACCCCGGAACAGAAAAACGTACAGTGAAAACTCACGATGAAATAACGCGGATAATCTGTCCCTGATGCTGGCCCGGCAGAAGCGGGAATTCCGTTATCGTCTGAATTATCGGCAACAGGCGGAGAAGCTATAGCCAAAACGGTAAAAAACCGTCCCGTAAAGATAAACGTTCGCATCCTGCGCCGCTCTCCCTATACTGCTGTTATGTCGGCTGATTCAGCACCTGTTCAGGAAACTCCTATGAAGTCATGGTTCTTACCACTTCTGCTGCTCGCGCCGCTCTGTTCGCAGGCTGCTTCCACACCGAAAGAAATCAAAGCGCGTTTCAGCCAGTTTAAGATCGGGGATAAAACCATCTGCCTTGATGACGTGACGTACGCCAACAACAGCAAGATGAAAGTCATTGAGAACGGCTTTGTGGTCGCGAAGCGTAAAAATGTGCTGGTTTACCAGAGCAATACGTTGTTTTTGCTCGGCAATGACATCACGGTTAACATCAAAGCGGTGATCGAAAGCCGGGCGGGGAAAACCGCGTTCAGTAATCAGTTCAAGCAGGCGATGATCAAGGTAGACGGGCTGGATGATCCGGCGCGGGCGAATGAGAAAGCCAAAATCATTCAGTCTTTCGAAGAGGTGATCGCCGATAAGCACAATGAAACCCCTTACAGCTCCGTCGCGCTGACCGATAAGGGCTACATCATCACGCAGGTTGAAAGCCATTCAACCACCATCAGCGAATGCTATGTCACGCCGTATAAAAAGGCGGAAACCAGTCAGTAAATCAGAGGGAAATGATGACCGTTTTAGTGCCCATGAGTGCCGGATTTTATGTAGAATTTGCCGAACAACTGGCGAAGGATTATGCCGAAGAGAACGTGACCGCCGGTCTGTGGCGGGCGGATACCGCGCTGGAACGCGCGCGAAGTTCGACGCAAAGCGCGTTGCCACAGGGCATCGATACGCCGGACAATTATCTTTATGAAATCCGCGCAGAAGAACACAGCGAAACGGCAGGCTATCTGTGGTTCGCGAACGTGGAACGCTACGGCGTGCGCAGCGCGTTTGTGTATGAGCTGACGGTCTTCCCGCAATTTCGCCGTCAGGGCCATGCCGCTGCGGCATTTCGGTTGATGGAAGACCGCCTGCGCGATCTCGGGAGTGTGGCAATTGAGCTGAATGTGTTCGCCAGCAACCCCGGTGCGCAGGCGTTGTACGCCAGCCTGGGTTACGTCACCACCAAAATGAATATGCGCAAACCGCTTTAGCGCTGATACTTAATAAAGTCAGTCAGCGTACCAATACGGTCATACAATTTGCGGGCCGTATGGTTAGTGGTTTTCGTCGTCCAGTACACATTGGCTTTCTGATTCTCGTCGGCGTAAGCGTACACCGCTTCAATCAGTTTTTGCCCGATCCCCAGTTTTCGCGCGGCGTCATCGACGTATAAATCCTGCAAATACACCACCTGCTGCATATGCCAGCCGTGATCGTGATTGATACAGTTCACCAGCCCCACCAGTTTTCCCTGATGTTCAGCCACATAGCCAAACATATCGGCATAATCAGGCTGCGATAACCGCCGGAAGGTGTAATCGAACTGCGCCGGATCGAGCGTTGACTGATAAAAATCCAGATAATCGCGCCATAACACTTCCCAGCTGTCGCGATCAGCGGGGGTTAACGGACGGATCACCACATCGTGCGGCTGGCTCATCGGGTCATTCTCCTCAGGAAATGAAAAGGTTACGGGCGTGACTGCGGATAATGTATCAGGTCGTGGAAACGCACGGAATGCCCGCTGTCGTTGCGGTATCCGTGCGGGCAATCGGCGACAAAACGCAGCGCCTCACCGGCGCGGAGAAGGCGCGTCACGCCATCAACGGTCAGCGTCAGTTCCCCGTCGATCACAATCACATGCTCAATCACGCCCGCTTCATGCGGTGTGGATTCGCTGCATCCGCCCGGCTCGAGATCGATCACAAACATGTCCATCCGCAGCGTGGCGTCATAAGGAAACAGCGGCACCACGCGCATCCCCGAGGTCGCGCTGTCGAACGTGGTCAGCAGGCCATGCCGATGCAACGCCGCCGACTGCGCGGGCGGGGTTTCGAGAAATTCTGAAAACGAGACATTCAGCCCGCTGGCGATTTTCCACAGCGTTGCCACCGTCGGGCTGGATTCGCCACGCTCAATTTGTCCGAGCATCGCCTTGCTGACACCGGTGTGTTCAGCCGTCTGGCTGAGGCTCCAGCCGCGCTGGCTGCGCACGGCCTTCAGCTGGCTGCCAATATGGCGGGTGAGTTCCTGCATTGTGTCTCCTCTGCGACGATGATCGTTCATCGCGATTGTGCGTTATAACGCACAGTGATATCTTGAGCGCATCGAATGTGCGCTATAACGCACAACAGCATACCGCCAGTGGCCGGTAACCAGAAGGATTTTCACCCATGGCTTCGCGTTTCAGTGTGCAGGATCTTACCTTTTCGGCGGTGATCGCCGGATTTGTGGCGGTTTTAGTCGGATATACCAGCTCGGCGGCGATTATCTTTCAGGCGGCGGAAGCGGCGGGTGCCAGCGTCGCACAGATTGGCGGCTGGCTGAGTATGCTGGGGCTGGGCATGGGCGTCACCAGCATCGGTCTTTCGCTGTATTACCGCACGCCGGTAGTGACCGCCTGGTCCACGCCCGGCGCGGCGTTGCTGGTCACCAGCCTGCCCGGCACCTCGCTGAATGACGCCATTGGTGTGTTTGTGTTTGCCACCGGGCTGATTCTGCTGTGCGGCGTGACCGGCCTGTTCGCCCGGCTGATGCATTACATTCCGCAGGCACTTTCGGCCGCCATGCTCGGCGGCATTCTGCTGCGTTTCGGGCTGAACGCGTTTACCTCGCTGCAAAGTCATTTCGCCCTCGCGGGCAGCATGTGTCTGGTGTATCTGCTGGCGAAACGCGCCCTGCCGCGCTATGCGGTGGTGCTCGCGCTGGCCGCCGGCCTGATTGTCGCCGGTTTACAGGGCGATATTGCGCTGCACGGCCAGACACTGACCTTCGCGGCACCGGCGTTTGTGATGCCGCATTTCACGCTTTCGTCGATGATCGGCATCGGCATTCCGTTTTTTGTCGTCACCATGGCCTCGCAAAATGCGCCGGGGATCGCCACGCTGAAAGCCCACGGCTATCACCTGCCCGTTTCCCCGCTGATTTCCTGGACCGCGCTGACGGCGTTAGTTTTAGCGCCGTTCGGCGGTTTTACCGTCTGTATCGCCGCCATTACCGCCGCGATCTGCATGGGTGAAGATATTCATCCTGATCCGAAAAAACGCTATATGGCTGCCGTCGCGGCAGGCATTTTCTATCTGATCGCGGGCGTGTTTGGTGGCTCGATCGGCATGGTCTTTACCGCGCTGCCGGAGGCGCTGATCCACACCATCGCCGGGCTGGCGTTACTCGGCACCATTGCGGGCAGCCTGTACCGCGCTCTGGAAAACGAAAAACAGCGCGATGCGGCGATCATTACATTTCTGATCACC
The DNA here is from genome assembly GCF_004364755.1 of Rahnella sp. BIGb0236. Taxonomy (NCBI): domain Bacteria; kingdom Pseudomonadati; phylum Pseudomonadota; class Gammaproteobacteria; order Enterobacterales; family Yersiniaceae; genus Rahnella; species Rahnella sp. BIGb0236. The sequence continues at coordinate 114,384 of NZ_SOAO01000004.1, read as the reverse complement.
GCGTCCGGCGTCACGCTGCTGGGCGTCGGCTCAGCATTTTGGGGGCTGGCGGGCGGTGTGATCACGCATCTGATCCTCAGCATTCCGGCGCGAAACCGTGATAACTCCGCCGGGAAAGGTTGAGTGCGTTCAAGTTATGGGTAACAGGTTTTCGTAACACGGCACAAAGTGACGACGGTCACATTTTCCGGCGGGTAAACCCTCTTTACTGGGCGCAATCAGGCCCTTTAAAGAGCGAGAATTCCATGACTATCAGCACGCAATCTTGTGTCGTGACCGGGAAAAAAGACGTTTCAGTGATCAACCAGACCCTCGACTACACCGGCCAGGGCACGCTGGTGAAAATCACCCGTGGCGGCATCTGTGGTTCCGATCTGCATTATTACGAACACGGTGCCGTCGGTGATTTCAAAGTGCGCGAGGCAATGGTGCTGGGCCATGAAGTGGTGGGTGTAGTGGAGAAATCCGACAACCCGCGTTTGCAGCCCGGTCAGAAAGTGGCGCTGAATCCGAGTAAGCCATGCAAGGCCTGCAAATATTGCCTGTCCGGCGACGAAAACCAGTGCACCACCATGAAATTCTTCGGCAGCGCGATGTACTTTCCGCACATCAACGGCGCGTTCACACAATATAAAATTGTCGACAGCGACCAGTGCATTCCTTACGACAATCAGGTCAGCGACCGTCTGATGGTGTTCGCCGAGCCGCTGGCTGTCGCCATTCATGCAGTGAATCAGGCGGGTGATATTCATGGCAAAACCGTGTTTGTTTCCGGCGTCGGCCCGATTGGCTGCCTGATCGTGCTGGCGGCGAAAGCCAAAGGCGCAGCGCAAATCGTGGTGACAGACCCGAGCGAACGTTGCCGCACGCTGGCACTGGCGGTAGGCGCAAGCAAAGCGCTGGATGCCGCACAGGGTGATTTCAGCGAATATCAGGCGGAGAAAGGCTTTTTCGATGTGGCCTTTGACGCCTCCGGCCATCCGTCTTCCATCCGCCGCTGTCTGGAAGTGACCCGTGCGCGCGGCACGCTGGTGCAGGTCGGTATGGGGCCGGTGGTGAATGAATTCCCGCTGATGATGCTGATTGCCAAAGAAATTAACTGGGTCGGCAGCTTCCGCTTCACTGAAGAATTCAACACGGCAGTGGAATGGCTGGCGAATAAAACCGTTGATCCGATGCCGTTGCTGTCGGCGGAATTCCCGCAGGAAAGTCTGGTGGAAGCACTGGACTACGCGATGGATAAATCCAAAGCGTCGAAAGTGCAGCTGGTTTTCTAGTTCACTCTGCAACGCCACTCACAATATCAAAACAACGTTTCATTTTATGATGTCCTCTGATTTTTATCCTCAGAGGACTTTTGCATTATGGTAAAGGACAACGCGAAGAAACAGGTCGCCCTGCTGCTGGCCGACGGATTTGAAGAAGGCGAAGCGGTGATTGTGCTCGATATTCTCGAGCGGCTGGAGATTCAGGTCACCACGCTGGCCTGCCAGAAAAGTCAGACGCTGCGCACCTATCACGGCATTCAGATGCAGGCCAACGAATTGCTGTCTGCGCAGGGCGACCGTTTATTCGATGCCGTGGTGATGCCCGGCGGACCGGAAGGATCCGTGGCGCTGGCGGCCAGCAAAGAAGTGGCAGAGTTTGTCCGCCGTCACGACGAGGCCGGTAAACTGATTTGCCCGCTGTGCTCCGCTGCCGCCCGCGTGCTGGGCGGAAATGGCCTGCTGAAAGGCCGCCGCTATGTCTGCTCCGGCGATTTATACAAAGACGTGAAAGACGGCGTTTACGTCAATCAGTCCTTTGTGGAAGACGGCAATTTGCTCAGCGGCAAAGGGCTGGGGCTGGCGTTTGATTTCGCATTCCAGCTGGCTTACCGCCTGACCGGCAATGCCGAAGCCACCAATTTCCAGGCCGATCATATCGATTATCACCACTGGCGCGCCGATCAGAAACTTTGATCAAAAAACAGAACCGATGGCGGATGGCGCAGGTCGTCCGCCCCGGTCAGTATCCTGTCCGTTTTTGGCATTCATCTCATCTTAATTCAGGCGCACACTGACTTCACACTCAACAGATGGAGTCCGGAAATGACACACAGCGCCCTGTTAAATATCGACGTTCAGCGTTCCTTCGAACATAAAGACTTCTGGCAGCAGGAAGATTTACCGGCGTTCAGCGACGCGTTAACCCGCCTGATCGACGGCTGTCAGACCCGCAACGTGCCGGTCATCGACGTATTTCACGTCAATCCGGATGGCGTGTTTTCGCTGGATTCCGGCCTGGTGACACCGATGTCTTTCCTCACCCATCAGCCGCAACATGTCGTGCATAAACACGTGCATAACGCCCTGACAGAATCCGGCCTCGACGGCTGGCTGCGTGAAAAAGGCATCACGCATCTGATCATCGCCGGAACACGCACCGAACAGTGCTGCGAAACCACGGCACGCGTGGCCTCCGACCTGGGCTACACAGTGACTTTCGTGACCGAAGCGACACTGACCTTCCCGATGACCCACGCCAGCGGCGTCACACTGAGCGCGCAGGAGATCAAATTGCGTACCGAACTGGTGCTCGCCGACCGCTTTGCCACCGTGACCGACGTGAGCGGTGCGCTGGCGGAACTCGACCGCGCTGTGTGAAGATAGCGTTTTCCCCTGCGGACGGATGAAACACGATGCAGCGAAATGTCTACTTTGTGACGCTCCCCGGCGTGATGTCGCTGGATCTGACCGGTCCGGCTGAAGCGCTGCGCCTGAGCGGTCAGTTCCGGCTGCACTACATCGGGCCGCAGCCGGAAGTGATGATGTCGACAGGCCTGACGGTCAGCCATTTGCAGCCACTCCCGCAAGGTCTGCCCGCAGGCAGTATTCTGATCATGCCCGGCGTCGCCGAATCCGCCGAAAACTTTACCTCGCCGGTGGCGCTGACCGCCTGCGACTGGCTGCGTCAGCAGAAAAGCGCCATTGAGGCGGGGAGTTTAACGTTAGTCTGCATCTGTTCCGGCAGCCTGCTGGCCGGAAAAGCCGGGCTGCTCGATGGCTATCAGTGCACCACGCACCACGACGTGATCGACCGTTTACGCCAGCAGGTACCCGCCGCGCAGGTAAAAGATAACCGGATATTTGTCGAAGACCGTTCGGTGCTGACCAGCGCCGGTATCAGTGCCGGTATCGATCTGGCGCTGCATCTGATCGCCACACATCTGGGCGCGCAGGCCGCGCTGGATGTCGCCCGCGAAATGGTGGTGTATTTCCGCCGTGGCGGTGATGACCCGCAGCTTTCTCCGTGGCTGCGTTACCGCAATCACCTGCACCCTGCCGTGCACCGCGCGCAAAACCTGATGGCCGCCGAACCGGAATCCGCCTGGCAGGTGGAAGATGTCGCCGCCAAAGCGCACATCAGCGGCCGCCACCTCACCCGTTTGTTCCGCCAGCATCTGGGGATCAGCGTGCGCGATTACCACGAACAACTGCGCATCGCCGTCGCACAACAACGCCTGCAACAAGGCGCGGGGATCGAAAAAGCCGCACTCGCCGCCGGATTCTCGTCAGCAAGGCAGTTCAGACGGGCGCAGGAGCGGTGGCGTTAGGCACAAGGCAGATTGCAAGTTGAGCAACAAATGAGTAAAATTTTACCCACTGACGGTTTGTGGGACTGAATAGCTACGCTAAACAGTACGTCGGTGTCTGCCTCTAAAGGCCGCTGGCCGTGCCGCGATAAGATGAAAATCTAAAGACCTCCGCCTGAAGCTGTAAAAAAACAAAAAAGCGACCCAGTGTCGCTTTTTTGTTATCTGCGCCTTGTTGGCAATTTAATGCCTTTCATCCTCGCATCAAAAATATGCCAAAAACTGAATCTTCCATTTACGCCAACCGGGCCAGCCCATTTCTCTCTCGGGTAACTGGTCATCACTTTTAATCGTATATCGTTTGCCGGATGTTTATTTTTTGTTATTTCGAAAAACAAACAATAATCCACACCCATGTAATGTTCTTCCAGATAATAAAATGTTTCATAATGCTGATGTAACGTTCGCCCTAATAAAGCATTTTCATTGATCAGTTTCCTTATAAGCTCCGGTAAGCGAAACGAATAAGAATAACGTTCCGGGCAAAAATATCGCTGATGTTTTCCGGGAGCCTGCGGATAAACCCACAATTCTGACTCAGCCTGATGCGCTGTGAAACAATGATCCGTGTAGACAACAAAAATACGTAACTGACGGGCAGGGAAATTGTCACTGGCTGGCCTGACAGCAATGATGGTCGACGCCCGGAGGTGATCAAGCGCATAAATTACACCGTTTATTTCAAAGGGCAGCCAGAATGTCATGATAGTTCGCCTGAAAAAAGGAAGCGAAATAATATCCGGAACAAAATGACAAAGATAATAAAATAGATTAATCGTGGCAGGACGGATGAATAAAATAAGAATATTATATTGATAATATAATGCGCGATTATTCATGACGCGTATAAATAATCAATCTTGCTTTCAGCTCACCCAGTTCCTTCGGTCTATTTTCCCCAGCGCCATTGCCAGTAATAAACCGCAGCCCAGTCCGCAGATAAACAGCCAGATGATGTTCAGCAGCGGGAATTGCGGGAAGTCGAGATGCTGGCTGCGCAGGCCGATGATGATTAACGCATGAAATCCGTAGATCGCCAGTGAATGACGTGAGATCAGCGCAAATCCCGGCAGGATGCGCTGTGTCAGCGCATTTTTGAACGCCAGAAACAGCGATATGGCGGAGATAAACACCAGCGGGCCGCTGTAGACGTAGAAGGTATCGGCGAAATTCTGGTTAATCTGCATCTGCCGGTAGGTGCCCGTGGCAATCGCCAGGGTGCTGAGGATAAACAGGCCGCCAGCCGCCAGCGTGACCGCCGTTCTCCCGGTATTAAGCTGGCTGATGGCGCGCCCCATCAGGGCATAAAGGACGTAGTAGAAGGTATCGCCGCTGATGTACAAATCCAGTGGCAGAAGGTGGATTTTCTGCCATGTCACCTCAGGAAGCTGCGGATTCGCCAGCACACCGAGCAACATTCCCGCGATCAGTACGTATTTTCCCGGGACGGCCTTAACGTTAATCAGCGGGGAAAGCAGGTAAATCACGATGATCGCGTAGAAGAACCAAAGATGATAAAACACCGGTTTTTCCAGCATCAGACGCAAAGATGGCCAAAATCCGATTTTTGTCATCGTGAGGATATAGAGAAGCGAGACAGCGCTGTAGAACAGCAGGCATAACGTGACGCGCAGGAAATGCCGTTTTTGCGCGCTCTTTTCGCCAAAGAACAACGCACCGGAAATCATAAAGAACAGCGGCACACAGACCCGTGACGCGGAATTAAGCAGGTTTGCCACCGTCCATTCAGCCGTATGCACCGCAGCGAAATTGACCACCAGCGACGTGCTGGCGTGGATCATCACCACCATCATGCAGGCGAGCGCGCGCAGGTTGTCAATCCAGCTGATTTTTTGGCTCATTCCCGGCAATTTCCTTCTTATCGATGGGGTGTTTGCAGCCTAGCCAGCTTTTGAACGGCAAACAAGGTAAAAGTGCCGATCTCAGATTGTGCTGAAGGTGAATCGGAAGATTGCGTTGCGCTCAAATAATCGGCAAAATAGCCAGCATTACTGCCTCGCCTGCGAAACCCGCCCGGACAGTCTCTTATTTTCTGCTAATTTTCAACCGATTAGCCTTACGTCTGTGAATAACTAAAAATGCATAATTCTCCAAATACTGCGTCCCTTCTGGGGCGGCAGGCGCTTTTGTTCCCTCTGTGCCTGGTGCTGTTCGAGTTTGCGACCTATATCGGCAACGATATGATCCAACCCGGCATGCTGGCCGTCGTGGCTAATTTTAATGCCGGGGAAGAATGGGTGCCGACATCCATGACCGCGTATCTGGCAGGCGGCATGTTCCTGCAATGGCTGCTCGGACCGCTGTCCGACCGGCGCGGGCGTCGTCCGGTGATGCTGGCGGGCGTCAGCTTTTTCATCATCACCTGTCTGGCGATTTTGTTCGCACAAAACATCGAGCAGTTTATGGTGATGCGTTTCCTGCAGGGCATCAGCCTGTGCTTTATTGGCGCCGTCGGCTATGCCGCGATACAGGAATCCTTCGAGGAATCGGTGTGTATCAAAATCACCGCCATGATGGCCAACGTCGCCCTGATTGCGCCACTGCTCGGTCCGCTGGCCGGTGCGGCGCTGATCCACGTTGCGCCGTGGCAGTCGATGTTTGTGATTTTCGCCGTGCTCGCCGCGATTGCGTTGTGGGGCTTGTGGAAATCGATGCCGGAGACCGCTTCCCGTCTGGGCGAACCCTTCTCCATGCCGAGTCTGCTGCGCGATTACAAACACGTGCTGAAAAACCGCCAGTTCCTGTGCGGCGCACTGGCGATTGGTTTTGCCAGCCTGCCGCTGCTGACATGGATTGCGCAGTCGCCGGTGATTTTAATCAGTGGCGAAGGCTTAGCGGCCTACGATTACGGCCTGTTGCAGGTGCCGATTTTCGGCGCGCTGATCATCGGTAACGTGACGCTGGCGCGCCTGTCCGGCAAACGCACCGTCGAATACCTGATTAAGCTGGGTGCAGGCCCGATGGTGGCCGGTCTGCTGATCGCCGCGGCGGCCACGCTGGTTTCCGCCCATGCGTATTTGTGGATGACTGCCGGTCTGAGCCTGTATGCCTTCGGGATTGGTGTGGCGAATGCCGGTTTGTACCGCCTGACGCTGTTCTCCAGCGACATGAGCAAAGGCACAGTCTCCGCCGCGATGGGCGTCATCAGTATGTTGATCTTCACGCTGGGCATTGAGCTGGCAAAAGTGGCTTACGTCGAAGGCGGCGCGGGGATGTTCAACATGTTCAACCTGTTAAGCGGCCTCGCCTGGCTGGCGCTGGTCGCGGTGTTCCTGCGCAGCCGTCAGGTGGTTCTGCCGCCGAACAGCGTGGTGTGATTCGATCTGAGTCGTCTGCAAAACCCCCTCCCCGCCTCCCCCTTCGCAGGGGGAGGAGTAAAAGCACCGACCTGCTCCCTCCCCTGCGAAGGGGAGGGCTGGGGTGGGGTATTAATGGCAACTCAGAATCAGAAAAGCCCCATCGGTTTACTCGAATAACTCACCAGCAGGCACTTGGTTTGCTGATAGTGATCCAGCATCATCTTGTGGGTTTCACGCCCGATACCGGACTGTTTGTAGCCACCGAATGCCGCGTGCGCCGGATAGGCGTGGTAGCAGTTGGTCCAGACACGGCCTGCCTGAATGTTACGCCCCATGTGATACGCCACGTTGCCGTCACGGCTCCAGACGCCCGCCCCTAATCCGTACGCCGTATCGTTGGCGATTTGCAGCGCCTCATCCATGTCTTTGAAGGTGGTTACCGCCAGCACCGGTCCGAAAATTTCTTCCTGGAAAACACGCATGTTGTTTTTACCCAGCAAAATTGTCGGTTGCAGGTAATAACCCTCGTTCAGCGAGCCTTCGAGTTTTTTCTTCGCGCCGCCGGTCAGCACTTCCGCGCCCTCTTGCTTCCCGATTTCGATGTAATCCAGAATGGTTTTCATCTGTCCGGCAGATACCTGCGCGCCCATCTGGGTTTCGATATCCAGCGGGTTACCGGTTTTGATGGCTTCGACGCGTTTGATGGCGCGTTCCATAAAGCGTTCGTAGATCGACTCCTGCACCAGCGCGCGGCTCGGACAGGTACAGACTTCGCCCTGATTGAAGGCGAACAGCGCAAAGCCTTCCAGCGCTTTGTCGAAGAATTCGTCCTCTTTATCCATCACATCCGCGAAGAAGATATTCGGCGATTTGCCGCCCAGTTCCAGCGTCGCCGGGATCAGGTTTTGTGCGGCATAACCGGCAATTTGCTGGCCGACTTCCGTCGAACCGGTAAACGCCACTTTCGCGATGCGTTTGGACGTCGCCAGATATTCGCCGATTTCCCCGCCCGCGCCGTTGACCACGTTGATGACCCCGGCAGGCAGGATATCCTGCACCAGCTCCATCAGCAGCAGGACGGAAAGCGGCGTCAGTTTGGCCGGTTTGAGCACGATGCAGTTACCTGCCGCCAGCGCCGGTGCCATTTTCCAGCAGGCCATCAGCAGCGGGAAGTTCCACGGGATGATTTGCGCCACCACGCCCAGCGGTTCGTGGAAATGATAGGCGACAGTTTCGCTGTCGATTTCGCTGATCCCGCCTTCCTGAGCACGCACGCAGGAGGCGAAATAACGGAAGTGGTCGATGGCTAACGGCACGTCAGCGCCGCTGGTTTCGCGGATCGGTTTACCGTTATCCCAGGTTTCAGCATTTGCCAGCAGTTCGATGTTTTGTTCCATGCGATCGGCGACTTTCAGCAACAGATTTGCCCGCTGCTGCACCGGCATTTTGCCCCATTCGTCTTTGGCTTTATGGGCGGCATCCAGCGCCAGATCGACGTCTTCGGTGCCGGAGCTGGCAACTTTGCACAGCACTTCGCCGGTTACCGGCGTCAGGTTGTCGTAATATTCATTTTTCACCGGCGCGACCCATTCACCGCCAATGAAATTGTCGTATTGTTTTTTGAGTTTGAGCGGGAAACCGTATTCTTCCGGTTTGACGGCATGAGGATTTTTATCATAAGCCATGATGGAACTCCTTTATGCAGCAGGTTTTAGCAGAACGCTGCATAAAGCGTAGGCGGTGGGTGTCTCTCAGGCGGGATGTAAAGAGAACTCTTCGAGCAGCTTCACACCTTTTTTGCTGCAACGCTGACGTTACCACTCCCCGGTGGTGTGGTGCGCGCAAAACTCTCGCGCTGGAACAGGCGCTCGACCAGTTTGATCAGCTCAGGATGCCCGACACACCAGCCCGGCGCGATACGCCGGAAGTTGAGGTAGCCCAGACAGCAGGCGACGGCGATATCAGCCACATTCAGGCTTTCGCCGTTAAGCAACGTGCGCTTTGCGGCATGGCTTTCCAGCGCATCCAGCCCGCGCAGCAGTTTTTCCCGCTGACGCAAAATCCAGGCTTCGTTACGCTTGTCGGCATCGCGCCGCCCTTCCATCACCAGCGCCACAGCGGCATCGGTGACGCCATCGGCCAGAGCTTCGATTTGCTTCACGCGCAGGGCGTCCAGCGGCTGCCACGGCAAAAGCGTCGGCGCGACATTCATCAGCTCGATGAACTGCACAATGATCGGGGAATCATAGAAAACTTCGCCGTCGTCGGTGACCAGCGCGGGGACTTTTCCGAGAGGATTGAACCGGGTAATTTTGCAGTCCGGTTCGTGGGGCGTGTCGTTGATGAAATCAAACGGGATGCCCTTTTCCAGCAACATCACCGAAATCTTTCGCACATACGGGCTGGTATAACTGCCGATCAACTTCATCAGACCCTCCTCGTTTTCGCCGGAACCTGTTTTAAAGCTAGCAGCCCTGCGCCTTCTTCGCCATGAAGCGACGCAGGCTGCCAGATTTACAGATTATTCCGCGGGAAACAGGAACGGGTTGATGCCGCTGCCGGAAAAACCTTTGTCTTCCATCCGGTCATCCAGCAACAGCGTGGCGAGATCGTCTGCCACGGCCTCTGCCTGCGGGTCTTTTTCCTGATAAATCACTTTCAGGTAAGCGCCGCAATCGTCACAGGCTTCGGCTTTCACTGTCGCCTGCTCGTCATCGATCGACCACAGATTCAGATGTTCCATTTCATCGCAGTTGCTGCATTTGGCGCGCACCACATGCCATTCGCTTTCGCACAGATTGCAGTGCAGATAGCGCAGGCCGCTTTGGGCACCCAACGAAATCACCGCAGAAACAGGCACGCTGCCGCACACCGGACAGAACTGGCGATTTTCGCCGTAATCCGCCCGCCCGACGCCACGCAGTTGCGCCGCCATCTGCGCCCAGTACAGCGACAACGCGGCCCAGATAAAGGGCGCTTTGTCGGCAGGAACGTGTTTGAAATCCTGATTCAGCAACTGCGTCGCCATCATTTCCCGTTGCAGCCCCGGAGAATGTTCAAGGCGTTCCAGTACGGCGCGCACCGGTTCCGACGCTTCCGGTTTCAGCACGGCGATCAGCGCATCCAGCAAGGTCAGCCAGTGCGCCGTGCGCGGAAACAGACGGCAGTCGAGCGGTGGTTTACCGGCGGCTTTCTCTAATTCCTGACTCAGATCGATACTGAGCGGAAATTCTTTCAGCACGCGCTGCTGGGCATCACAAATCGCCGCAGCGAAGTTGAGATACCCGTCGAGCGGGCTGTCTTCTGCCAGCGCGCGCAGACGATCGGCACGGCGCTGATAGAGCGTTTTCAGGTTGGCGAACAATACCGGCGGGATGTTTCCCGCCGTGGTTTTACCGTCTGCCAGTTCGTCCTGTGGAACCATCTGGATACTCATCCGGCTTTCCTCTCGTCGTGTTCTTTTTTCTGCTCTTCCTCACGCACCTGACGGTACCAGCGCGGATGGTGATATTTCGCCCATGACGCCGGGACTTTGCCGCCGGTCATCGCCGCGATCGACCCTTTCGCCCAGGTCGCCGCGTAGACGTGCATGATGATCACCAGAATCAGCCCGATACCGGCCAGTGAATGCACCAGCAGCGCCAGACGAATCAGCGGGATGGGGAAGAAATCCGCAAACCACGGACGCCAGATAATGACGCCGCTGGCCATCAGCAACATAAGGCAACTGATCGCCGCCCAGAACACGCATTTCTGGCCGAAGTTATAGCGTCCGGTGTCGCCGACTTCATGGTTGGTCAGCACTTTGCCGATATTTTTCGCCCACACGATGTCGTCTTTTTCCGGCAAATTGTGCTTCCAGTAACGGAAGAACATGCCGAGGAAAGAAACAAACATCACCACGCCAAAGAACGGGTGCAGGATACGCGCCAGTTGCGGCGTACCGTACACGTTCATCAGCCAGTTAAACGACGGGAAGAAAAAGCCGATGCCGCTGAGCGCCAGCGTCACAAAGCAAAAGGCAACAATCCAGTGATTGAGGCGTTCTGCCAGGTTATAGCGCTGGATTAACTTCTCTTTTTTCATGGCCGTTTCTCCTCATCGTCATGTTTTTCGCCTTCTTCTGCGTGCTCTTCCTCTTTCACATAGTTCGGCCCGACACCAAGGAAATGGAAGGCTGCCGCCGCAAAGGTGACGGCGAAGCCGACTGCGGCCAGCGGTTTCCAGACACCTTTCCACAAAGTGACTGCGGCGCTGATGGCCGGATCTTTCGGCAGGCCGTGATACAGCTCAGGGTTGTCAGCGTGATGCAGCACGTACATCACGTGTGTACCGCCGACGCCCTGCGGATCGTACAAACCGGCGTGCTCAAACCCGCGGCCTTTCAGTTCGCTGACGCGTTCTGCGGCGAGGTCCTGCATGGCAGTTTTAGTACCGAAATGGATCGCGCCGGTCGGGCAGGTTTTCACACAAGCCGGTTCCTGGCCGACGCTCACGCGGTCAACGCACAGCGTGCATTTGTAGGCACGGTTATCCTGTTTGTTGATGCGCGGAACGTTGAACGGGCAACCGGCGATGCAGTAACCGCAGCCGATGCAATGTTCTGACTGGAAATCGACGATGCCGTTGGCGTACTGCAAAATCGCGCCTTCCGCCGGACAGGCTTTCAGGCAGCCCGGATCGGCGCAGTGCATGCAGCCGTCTTTGCGGATCAGCCACTCCAGCTTGCCGTTTTGTTCCACTTCCGAGAAACGCATCACCGTCCAGGATTTCGCGCTGAGATCCATCGGGTTGTCGTACACGCCGCTATTGATACCCACTTCATCGCGCAGGTCGTTCCATTCGGAACAGGCGACCTGACAGCCTTTACAGCCGATGCAGGTGGTAACGTCGATCAGTTTCGCCACTTCCTGCTGATGGTCACGGGCACGCGGTGCAGGCGTGAACCCGTTGGTTGCGGACTTACGAAGTATGTCCTGAGATTGCATTGCCATAATTCGCCTCCGTTAGACCTTTTCCACGTTAACCAGGAACGCCTTGAATTCCGGCGTCTGCGAGTTAGCGTCACCGACTGACGGCGTCAGCGTGTTGGCTAAATAGCCCTTACGCGTCGCGCCTTCAAAACCCCAGTGGCACGGGATGCCAATGGTGTCGACGTGCTTACCGTCGATGGTCAGCGGCCGGATGCGTTTGGTCACCACGGCTTTCGCCACGATGAATCCGCGCTTCGAAGAGATTTTCACCTCATCGCCCTGCGCAATACCCTTCGAGGCGGCCAGACCTTCGCCGATCTCGATAAACTGTTCAGGCTGCGCGATGGCATTCAGCAACGCATGTTTGGTCCAGTGGCGGAACAATTCGGTGATCGAATAGGTGGTCGCCACATACGGGAAATCTTTGGCAGTGCCCATATTTGGCACGTCGCTGGCAAAAATACGGGCGACCGGATTGGAAATCACCGCCGGATGCAGCGGGTTGGTGCCAATCGGCGATTCGATCGGTTCGTAATGCTCAGGGAACGGGCCGTCCGCCATTTTGTCGGTCGCGAATAAACGCCCGACGCCTTCCTGTTGCATGATGAACGGTCCGACGCCGGAACCCGGTGCAGCAGCGCTGTAATCCGGGACATCAAAACCAATCCATTTCGCGCCATCCCAGCGGATGATTTCGCGTTTTGGATCCCACGGCTGACCCTGCGGGTCGGCGGAGGCGCGGTTATACAGAATGCGGCGGTTGAGCGGCCAGCACCATGCCCAGCCGGACGTACAGCCCAGACCGGACGGATCGGCGTTATCGCGGCGCGCCATCTGGTTACCGGCTTCGGTCCAGCTACCGGCGTAAATCCAGCAGAAACTGGCGGTGGTGCCGTCGTTTTTCAGATGGGCAAAGGTCGACAACTGCTGACCTTTTTTCGCCAGCAGATTGCCCTGATCGTCATGAATGTCGGCCAGGGCTTTACCGTTGGCTTCGCGGGCAATTTCTTCCGGCAGCGGGTCGAGCGGATCCTGATAATCCCACGCCATATTCATTACCGGCAGCGGATTGGCACCGCCTTCCTGCTGATACAGCTCGCGCAGTTTCATAAACAGACGGGCGATGATTTTGCCGTCGTGCAGCGCCTCACCCGGCGGCTCAGACGCCTGGAAGTGCCATTGCAGCCAGCGGCCGGAGTTCACAATCGAACCATTTTCTTCCGCAAAACAGGAAGACGGCAGGCGGAACACTTCGGTCTGAATATCGGCGGTCTGCACGTCGTTCATCGCGCCGTGGTTCTGCCAGAAGTTCGAGGATTCGGTCACCAGCGGGTCGATCACCACCATGTATTTGAGTTTCGAAAGCGCGCGCGAGGATTTGTTTTTGTCCGGGAAAGCCGCCAGCGGGTTGAAGCCCTGCACGATATACCCGTTCAGTTTGCCTTCGGTCATCAGCTCGGCCTGTTGCAGCACGTCGTAGCTTTTATCCCATTTTGGCAGCCAGTCAAAGCCCCAGTCGTTTTCCGCCGTGGCGTGATCGCCCCAGAAGCTTTTCATCATACTGACGAAGAAATTCGGCGTGTTTTTCCAGAAATTGACCTGCCCGTCCACCAGCGGTGCCGGCGTGATCTGTTGCAGATAATCGGCGAAATTCGTCTGTTTTTCCGATGGCAACGGCATATAGCCCGGCAGGTTCAGCGACAGCAAACCGAGGTCGGTGTAACCCTGAATATTGGAGTGACCGCGCAGTGCATTGACGCCGCCGCCCGGCATCCCGATGTTGCCGAGCAGCAACTGGATCATCGCCGCACAGCGGATGATTTGCGCGCCGCCGGTGTGGTGCGTCCAGCCCAGCGCATAGAGGATGGTCGAGGTTTTATCGCGCGCGCAGGTTTCCGCCAGAATCGAGCTTATCAGCAGAAAATCTTCTTTCGAGGTGCCGCACAGGCGCTCAACCAGTTCCGGCGTGTAACGGGAAACATGCTCTTTCAGCAGATTCCACACACAGCGCGGGTCCTGTAAGGTTTTATCCTGTTTCGCGAAGCCTTTTTCATCGAGCTGATAGTGCCAGCTTTCTTTGTTGTAGGATTTTTTCGCCGCATCGAAACCGCTGAACAATCCGTCATTAAATTCGTAGTCTTCACGCACCAGCAGGCTGGCGTTGGTGTATTCCCGGACGTATTCAGTCTGAATTTTATTGTGGGTGATCAGATAGTTGATCATGCCGAGCAGGAAGGCGGTGTCCGAACCGGCGCGGATGGGCGCATAGATATCGGCCACGGCGGCGCTGCGGTTAAAGCGCGGATCGACGACGATGACTTTGGCGTTATTTTTGGTTTTGGCCTCAATCACCCATTTGAATCCGACCGGATGCGCTTCTGCCGCATTTCCGCCCATAATTAAAATGACGTTGGCGTTTTTAATATCGACCCAGTTGTTGGTCATCGCGCCGCGACCAAAGGTCGGGGCCAGTGCCGCCACGGTCGGGCCGTGACACAGCCGCGCCTGACAGTCGATCGCCACCATGCCCAGTGCGCGGGTAAATTTCTGATCCAGCAGACCGGTTTCGTTGCTGGCCGCCGACGAGCACAGCATGCCGGTGGTCAGCCAGCGGTTTACGGTGACGTTGTTTTCATTTTTCTCGACGAAATTGGCGTCGCGGTCATCTTTCATCAGGCGGGCGATACGGGAAATCGCCTCATCCCAGGAGATACGCTGCCATTTGTCAGAGCCGGGCGCGCGGTATTCCGGATATCTCAGACGGCCTTCACTGTGGATGTAATCCAGCACGCCTGCGCCTTTCGGGCACAACGAGCCACGACTGACCGGATGATCGGCGTCACCCTCTACGTGGAAGATATTTTCAGTGACGTTTTTCGCGCCGTCGCCCTGGCTGTAAATCAGCATGCCGCACCCGACGGAACAGTACGTGCAGTTGTTGCGGGTTTCACGGGAGCGAAGCAGTTTGTATTGGCGGGTTTCCGCCAGCGCCATTGTCGGAGTGAATCCTAATAATGCCGCTGTGGTGCCGGCCATACCGCCAGCACATATTTTGAATAATTGTCTTCTGCTGACTTGCATGAAAGACTCCTTCCCATCATTTGTTAACACATTGCTTTTCAAATTGCCGCTTTCACGAACAAACCCGGAAGCGGTAAAATTAAGGCCTAAAGTCCTGACAGTTTGTACGGCTTATGTAGCCGGAATGTTTATAAGGTTATTGCCAATGGATGTCCATCAAGTAAAAGAACTGGGCGAAAAAGATGACAAAAAAGTGACTCAGATCATCGGAGCGAGCCAAAAACCGGTGATGCAGCGCGCTCATCTCAATGAGCCTGAAGATGACTGGATTGCTCAGGAAGTCCCCGTTGCGCTGGTCTATAACGGGATTTCGCATGTGGTAATGATGGCGTCCCCGAAGGATCTGCAAGCCTTTGCGCTGGGCTTTTCGCTGTCAGAAGGGATTATTGAATCCGCCAGTGATATTTACGGGATGGAAGTGACACCAAACTGTAACGGGATTGAAGTTAATATCGAGCTGTCGAGCCGCCGTTTCGCCGGGCTGAAAGAGCGCCGCCGCGCCATGGCTGGCCGCACCGGTTGCGGCGTCTGCGGTATCGAGCAGTTAGGTGATCTGTTCCGCCCGCTCGCGCCGCTGCCGTTCACCCAGATTTTTGAACTGGCGAATCTGGATAAGGCACTGCATCAGCTGAAATCCGTGCAGGAAATCGGCCAGCTCACCGGCTGCACGCACGCCGCCGCGTGGATCACGCCGGAAGGTGAACTGACTGGCGGCTGCGAAGACGTGGGCCGTCACGTGGCGCTGGATAAAATGCTGGGTGTGCGGGCAAAACAACACGACTGGAAAGCCGGCGCCGCGCTGGTCTCGAGCCGCGCCAGCTATGAAATGGTGCAGAAAGCCGCGATGTGCGGCATCGAAATTTTGTTCGCCGTCTCCGCCGCCACCACGCTCGCGGTAGACGTTGCCGAAAAATGTAACCTGACGCTGGTCGGTTTCAGCAAACCGGGACGGGCAACGGTGTATACGCATCCGCAGCGGTTGCGCTGACCGGCTAAGCACCGCGTGCCTTTAGACAATTTAGGATTGTTTGTGATTATCTGGTTCTAAGCCCCGTATAACAGAGGCTTACAGGGCATGGCAGAAAGCGTGGAGCATAGATAATCATTTTCAATATCATTTAATTAACTATAATGATCCGACTGATTACGCGGTGCTCACAATGAAAGTGCCGCCCTACACTATGGAGACGATGAACATGAGTTATTCACTGCCATCACTGCCTTACGCATACGACGCACTCGAACCGCATTTCGACAAAGAAACGATGGAAATCCATCACACTAAACACCACCAGACTTACGTGAACAACGCGAACGCTGCGCTGGAAAGCCTGCCGGAACTGGCTGCACTGCCGGTTGAAGAACTGATCACCAAACTGGATCAGGTTCCTGCAGACAAGAAAGTTGTTCTGCGTAACAACGCAGGCGGCCACGCTAACCACAGCCTGTTCTGGAAAGGCCTGAAAACCGGCACCACCCTGCAGGGCGAACTGAAATCTGCGATTGAACGCGATTTCGGCAGCGTTGACGCTTTCAAAGAAGCGTTTGAGAAAGCAGCTGCAACCCGTTTCGGTTCAGGCTGGGCATGGCTGGTACTGAAAGATGGCAAACTGGCCGTTGTTTCTACCGCTAACCAGGACAGCCCGCTGATGGGCGAAGCGATTTCTGGTGCTTCCGGTTACCCGCTGCTGGGTCTGGATGTGTGGGAACACGCTTACTACCTGAAATATCAGAACAAACGCCCTGACTACATCAAAGCCTTCTGGGCCGTTGTAAACTGGGACGAAGCAGCAAAACGTCTGGCTGAAGCGAAGTAATTTCGCGCTGCCGCCCGTAACGGGCAAGATGTTTTCGCGTATGGCGGGTCGGTGACCCGCCTTTTTTATGTCCTGAATTTGTTCGCCTGATCACTGTTATACAGAGAATTATCCTCCCGATTTTCATCATTTTCAGACCCCGCTCGCATTAATCAAAAATACGCCACACATCCTATAAAGTTTATGAAACAGCCTACCGATAGATTGTTCACAAAGGCGTCACAAAACCGCATGTCTATTTAAAAGGGATGTTTGACGGAGAATGATTATGAGCAACGGATCGGGTCTTTCGCAGTGGATGAATAATCTTAAGGTCGGTACCAAACTGGGTCTGGGTTTCGGACTGGTGCTGATCATCGCCGCCATCATCACTGCGGCGGGAATGATTAAATTTAACGACATCAGCCAGCGTGCTGAAAAAGTCGATTTCAGTAATCAGATGAATGCGTTACTCAACGATGCCCGTCTCAGCCGGACGCTGTATCAGCTTAATTATGACCCGGCGTATCTCAAACAGAATCAGGACAAAATTACCGAACTGTCGCAGCTGATCGCTCAATCCAAAGACAAACTGGAATGGGATGCCGCCAGTCAGGCGAATCTTGATCAGGTGCCGGTAAAAATTCATGAATATCAGCAGGCGCAGGCCGCATTTAAAAAAGCGGTCGATCGCAAAGATGCAGTGCGGGCCAGCTGGAATCTTTCCGAAACCGAAGCCGTGGTAACGCGTTTGCAGGATCAGTTGCGCGTGGAAGATGCTGAGCCTTCCATTCGCCTGTCACTGGCCGAAGTGATTCAGAAGCTGATCAGCGTGCGTTACAACGTGCGTGGCCTGTTGCTGAGCATCAACAAAGAATCCGAAGCCAAACTGCTGAAGTCCATTGACGACACACAGGCCAACGCTCAAAAACTGAATGCCCTGTTACTGCCGAACCAGCAGGCGACGCTGGCTCCGCTGATGTCGGCGCTCGCGACCTATAAAAGCCACGTTGTCGCTTATATGCCCGCCTATGAAGATGAGCAGAAGAACTCGCAACTGCTGTCGGTGAAAGCCACAGAGATGAACACGCTGGTGGCGAAAATCTTCCAAAACGAACTGGCTAACACCCATAAAGACATCAGCAATGCGCAGATGATCATGATGGTGATTACGCTGATCGTGATGCTGGTGGGGATCATTATTGCCTGGCGTATCACCCGCCAGATTGCCCAGCCACTGCGTGATACGCTGAAAACGGCGGAGGCGATTGCACAAGGCGATCTGACCGTTGCGCATCCGACCACCCGTCGCGATGAGCTGGGTATGCTGATGAATGCGGTTTCCGCGATGAGTCAGAATCTCAGTACCATGATTTATGAAATCCGCTCCGGCGTTTCGCAGGTTTCCCACGCGGCAGCCGAAATCGCCGCCGGGAATACTGACCTCTCCTCACGCACCGAACAGCAGGCTGCGGCCGTTGAAGAAACCGCCGCCAGCATGGAAGAGTTAAGCGCGACGGTGAAACAGAATGCCGATAACGCTCATCACGCCAGCAAACTGGCCAGCGAAGCGTCCGGCACCGCCACGCTCGGCGGCAAGCAGGTCGGCGAGGTGGTCGATACCATGCAGCAGATTTCCGGCAGTTCAAAACGTATCGCCGAAATTACCTCGGTCATCAACGGCATCGCCTTCCAGACCAACATTCTGGCGCTGAACGCCGCGGTGGAAGCCGCGCGTGCCGGAGAACAGGGACGCGGATTCTCCGTCGTCGCTTCTGAAGTGCGGACACTGGCCCAGCGCAGTGCGCAGGCCGCAAAAGAGATCGAAGGGCTGATTGCCGAGTCGGTGGAGCGCGTTAACACCGGCGCGAAGCTGGTGGAAAACACTGGCCGTACCATGCAGGACATCGTGAAGTCCGTCTCGCATGTGCGCGATATCATGGGGGAAATCGCGTCTGCATCCGACGAGCAAAGCCGTGGCATCAGCCAGATTTCACAGGCGATTGTCGAAATGGACAGCACCACGCAGCAAAACGCCGCGCTGGTCGAGCAATCCTCTGCTGCCGCCGATTCTCTGGAAGATCAGGCCGCGACGCTGACGCAGGCGGTCTCGGTATTCCGTCTGGCCGACAACGGCAACACGCTGAATGCGCCAGCCTCCGCCGCCCTGCGCCGCCCGACTCTCGCCCCGCCGGTACAAGGCAAAACCAGTCAGGATAACTGGGAAACGTTCTGATTTGCTGAGAAGCCTGCGCACACCCTCTGTGCGCAGGGATTCCTTCTACTCCCGCTGTCCAATGCAGGTTATGCTGGTATCAGTGACATTTCAGCAGCGGAGAGCGTATGCATTATCCCGACGTGTACATCGGTACTATCGAGCAGTATCCCGATTTTTCACCCAGTGCGATTGCCAAACGTCAGGTTGATGGCGGCGTCGCCTTAACGCCTTGCGGGCTGGAAGGCGATCAGCAGGCCGAGAAGGCTTATCACGGCGGCGCTGACCGCGCGCTGTGTCATTTCCCCCGCGAGCATTACGCCTGGCTGCGTCAGCAGTTTCCCGAAGAAGAAGACCGTTTCCATCCGCCAGCGTTTGGCGAAAACCTTTCAACGCTCGGCATGACCGAAGATAACGTGTTTATCGGCGATATCTTCCGCTGGGGCGACGCCCTGATTCAGGTCACACAGCCGCGTGCGCCCTGTTACAAGCTCAACCATTTTCTCGACTGTCAGAATCTGTCACCGCTGTTACAACAAAGCGGGCGCTGCGGGTGGTTATATCGGGTGGTGAGTCCGGGGAATGTCAGTGGCGACCGGCCGCTGGAGTTGCTGACGCGTAACAGTGACGTATCGGTGGCCGAAGCGATTTCTATCGCGTTTAACATGCCGTTTGATGAGGAACAATATCGCCGTCTGATGTCTGCAGCGGGAATTTCAGCGAGCTGGAGTAAAACCATGCAGATGCGGCTGGTAAATCGCAAGATCGAGGATTTTGGCCGGAGATTGTTTGGGAAGTAAGAAACAGATCGGGTGTAGCGGGAGGGGTTTCTTCGCTCCTCCCCCTGCGAAGGGGGAGGCTGGGAGGGGGTTTTAAAGACAAAACCCGAGTCAAAGCACACTTCAACTCTTTGATTTTGGTTTAATACCCCACCCCAACCCTCCCCTTCGCAGGGGAGGGAGCTAATCGTGTTTCGCGCTCAGCTGCAATAAAACCTGAACTGATTTTGGTTTTGCTCCTCCCCTTCGTATGGGAGGGAGTATTTCATCAGAATTCTTTTTTCGCGTAGCCGGTCACGACTTTCAGGCCCATTTCGCGGCCCAGTGCGGTCATCGGGTGAACCACCACGATGCCACGAACGGTTTTTTTCAGCGTGCCCATATCAGCCTGTTCTTTCTTGGTGATTTCACGGCTGAACAGCTTTTCCAGCTTCTGCGCTTCGGTGCTGAGTTTTTTCACACGCACATCTTTCAGACGCGCGATCTCGGCAGCCAGCTTTTCTTTCTCTTCTTCGTGCTTGTCGATCAGTTCAGCATTACCTGCCTGAATAACGGTCGCATCTTTGTGATTCAGTGCATCCAGCATGTCGCTGAGACGCTTGATTTCGGCTTTTTCGACTTCTTTCATGATTTCAGATCCGTTCATGCCGCAGCGGGCACGATTGTAAATTGGGAATAATAACCGTCAGTGTATCAGGAAGTGCGCGATTCTTCAGCTTGCTCCTGCGTTTCTGCCAGCCCCGGCGGCAAACCACACATCTCACACGCGCGCTCGCCGATACGTATCATCGCGGAAATATAGCGGGTATCGAAAACATAACAGCACGACAACCGCAGGCCGTTGCTGTAGCGGCCGCTGGGTGAGTACAGTTGCCCCGGCGTCATGCAGATTTTATCTTTCAGCAACTGGCGGAACAGCGTGACGCAATCGACGCCCGGCGGAAAATCCACCCAAATCACAAACCCGCCTGCCGGTTGTGTGGCACGGGTGCCTTGCGGGAAGTGCCGGGCGATCAGCGCGCGTGCCTGCTCGACCTGCGACGCGTAGCGTTTGCGCAGCGCCCGCAGATGATGGTCATAACCGCCCGATTCCAGAAACACTGTCAGCGTTTGCGAAAGCAACGCGGATTCCGCCATCGACGACACCGCTTTCAGTTTATGCAGCTTATCGGCGAAGCGCCCGCCTTCTACCCAGCCGATGCGAAAATCAGGCGCCAGCGTTTTGGTAAAGCTGGTGCAAAACAGGATCCAGCCGTCGCGGTCAAAGGCTTTTACCGCCGGAGACAGCGTCGCGCCGAACTGGATTTCTGCGTATAGCCCGTCTTCAATCAGCGGTACCTGGTGATCGTTCATCAGGCGAGCCAGCCGTTTTTTCGCCGCCAGCGGCATGGTAAAGCCGAGCGGATTTTGCGCCGTCGGCATGGCGATCACCGCATTCAGCCGCTTCTCATTCAGCAGCATTTCCAGCACATCCAGCGACAGGCCGGTTTGCGGATCGGTCGGTATTTCCACCGCTTTCAGACCGAGGCTCGCCAGCATCGGCAGCAGATAAAAGTAAGTCGGCGTTTCCAGCCCGACGCTGTCGCCCGGTTGGGTGGTGACGCGCAGCGCCAGCTGTAACGCTTCCATACAACCGTGAGTAATCGTGATGTCGGCGGGTTCTAAAATCATGCCCAGCGTCAGCGCACGGCGGGCGATTTGCTGACGTAACGCCGGACTGCCCGGCGGCAGCGCATATTGGCCGATCAGATTCGGCTGACGGCGCAGCAAAGACGACATAATCCGTCCCAGTTTGCCGGTCGGGTAAAAGTCGTTCGACTGCGGACAGGCCAGCGAAAGATTGGTATATGTCGGGTCGATTTGCGAGGCGAACACTTTGTCGATCAGATCCAGCACTTCGTCCGCCGGTTCTGCGGCTGGCGTCTGTGGCTGTTCCTGCGGCTGATGAGTCAGCGCAGGCAGCGCGGCCCGGACATAAAATCCTGACTGCGGACGCGCCTCAATAAACCCGCGATCTTCCAGCCGCCGGTAAGCCGCCACCACGGTATTGATGCTGACTGACCAGGTTTGCGCGCTGCGCCGGACCGAGGGCAAACGGCTGCCGGGAGCCAGTGTGCCGCGACGGATGGCGTCCGCCAGTTGTTCCGCCAGCTGGTTATATCGGGTATCGCTGAAATCCGCGGTGTCAGTCATGGTGTCAGTTCCGTGAAAAGTGAGGGGTACAGTTTTTCGTTATGCAATCTGTAACCATGACAATAGCGTATTTCTGGTTCTGTTACCTTTCCTGTTCCCTGTTTACTCTGGTTATCTGGAAAACAGGGGATGCAGGAAAACTAAAATGATCGATACCGCTTTTGTCAGTTACGTCACCGTGATGTCCATTACGCCCGGCCCGAACAATCTGTTGCTGGCGGCGTCCGGGGTGAACTTCGGCTTACGCCGCAGCGTGCCCATGATGATTGGCATCACGCTGGGCTGCGTGGTGCAGTGCGCGCTGATGACCTCGATGCTGGCGATTTTACTCAGCTGGATGAATGTGGTGCGTCTGCCGATGGCCGTGCTGGGTTGCGCCTATCTGTTCTGGCTGTCGTGGAAAATCTACCGTTCCGGCACGCCGAAAGAAGGCGAAAAGCAGCAGCCGATGAACCTGTTCAGCGGCGCACTTTTTCAGGCCGTGAACCCGAAAGCCTGGCTGATGGCGACCAACGTGGCGATTCTGTTTACCCCGCCGGACGGCAATATGCTGCATCACACGCTGCTGATTTGTCTCGGCTTCGCGCTGATCAATCTGCCGTGCATTCTGGTCTGGGTGGTGATGGGTGACAGGTTACGTCAGGCGTTACGTGTGGAATGGAAACTGAAGATGTTCAACACGATCATGGGCGGCATGATGGCGTTAACCGCGCTGTGGCTGCTGGTCGGCGAAGTGCGCCATGCAATGATTTAAGGGATTTATTTTTGCACCGGGGATAATCGGGAAGGCTGCTGATTACTGATATGGGCGATCAGCCCGGTCACGGAAAGGACCATCGTGGAGCGGACGATTTGCTGGTAACGCTGGCGTTGCATGGCGATCAGCGATTCGTCGGCTTCTCCCGGTTTCAGGAATGTCGGTGCCGGAGGCAGTTCCGTCACACAATGCAGTTCACCGAACGGGCCGAGAATTTCATCATCAGTAAAACGATACTCTTCACCGTCGTAATTCAGCTCTTCACGCAGCGCCATCAGTAATTCGGCGTCTTCGTATTCATGACGGCTGATCACGCCCAGCGCGTAAATCAGTTTGAGACGCACCGACAAATCCCCGAGCGGACCGGTTCCGGTCAGTAAGGGTTCGACAGCATATTTCACTGCGTAATCGTCTTTGCGAAAAACCTGCACTACCAGAATATCCAGCGCTTCGGCCAGCAATTCCACGGCGGTCATCAAAAAGCTGCGCACGGTTTTACCCGCATTGAGCTTTTCAAGTACCCGGTTTTCAAACGCCTGAGCTTTTTCCATAGGGCTTACTTGCAGTAAAGAGCCGATGCTGACAGCGCCCCTGGCGTCATCCATGATGCGCGCATGTCGGGCAGAAACATCCTGCCCGACAGGGCTTTCTTTGCCTGGTGTTGGCGAAATCAAAATAAACGCAGTATCAGTGCATCGATTCGTAGAGAGCGACGGCTTTCGCCACAACTTCGCCTTCTTCCGGCAGACCTGAAATCTGGGCGAGGGCGGCTTTTGGCCCGACTTTCTCCAGCAGTTCTGCCAGTTCTTTCGCTTGCGGATCCTGCTCGCTGCGGTAACGCATGGCGGCGGCAATGCCTCTCACCAGATTGTCGTTCGGCAGGCGATATTCCTGCGTACCCAGCAACGGTTTGATCAGACGATCGCCTGCGCTCAGTTTACGCAGCGGCTGGCGGCCAACGCGCTCAACATCGTCATGCAGGTAAGGGTTTTCGAAACGGGACAGAATTTTTTCGATGTAGGCAGCATGTTTTTCCGGGTCAAAACCGTAACGACGGATCAGCACTTCACCGCTTTCTTCCATCGCTCCGCGAACCACCAGACGCACTTTCTCATCAAGAATGGCATCACGGATGGTCGCGTGACCCGCCTGCTGGCCAAGATACGCAGTGATCGCATGGCCGGTATTGAGGGTGAACAGTTTGCGCTCGACGAACGCCATCAGGTTATCGGTCAGTTCCATGCCAGCGATGTCCGGCAATTCGCCTTTGAACTGGGTTTTATCCACAATCCATTCGCTGAAGGTTTCAACTGTCACTTCCAGCGGATCGGTGGTGCCTGCGGCGGCAGGAGGCACAATGCGGTCCACGGCGGAATCGACAAAGCCGATATGGGCGTCAACCCAGGCTTTTTCTTCTTCCGGCAGCGCATTGAATACGTGCTGTTTGAACTGGCTGGTGCCGCGCACCATGTTTTCACAGGCGATAATATTCAGGGGCTTTTCGTTGCCCTGCTGATGACGCAGCACCAGACCTTTAGCCACGTTTGGCGCGATTTTTTCCAGTACGGTCGGGCCGACGGCGGTGGTCACCAGATCGACTTCCGCGATCAGGTTGATGGCATCCTGACCGGCGCTGTTCACGGCATTCACATTACTGACAGGCTCAACGGTGGCCTGTTCACCGACAACGTGCACGTCATAACCTTTACGGCTGTTCAGCGCATCCAGTAAGGCAGGGCTGACATCCGCAAACGTCAGTTCAATCCCGGCATCAGCAAGTAATTTACCGATAAAACCGCGACCAATGTTACCTGCACCAAAATGTAATGCTTTCATATTTATTCCTTCAAATCGTGAGGAGCACCCGGCTCCGAATCAACAAGCGGGTCTCGCAAGACCCGCTTAGTAATTACTTTTCGATTAAACGTTCACTGTTAACCGCGAAGAATGTTCAGCACTTCTTCCACACTGTGGGTATTCGCCAGCAGTTCGATCACACCGTCTTCATCCAGCGCGGTGGTCAGTTTGGTGATCACGTTGATGTGCTCATTATTGCGCGCTGCGATACCGACGACCAGACGTGCGCGGTCATCTTCATCCTCGCCCCAGCGGATACCCGCCGGATACTGGCAGAAGACGATACCGGTTTTCAGTACGCGATCTTTCGCTTCAATGGTGCCGTGTGGCACGGCGATGGATTCGCCCAGATACGTGGAGGTCAGTTGCTCACGTGCCAGCATCGCGTCCACATATTCTGCCTGAACATAACCGCCTTTCACCAGTTGTTCACCGGCAAAACGGATGGCTTCTTCTTTGGTATTCGCCTGCAGGTTCAGGAAGATGTTGCTTTCGCTGATACGGAACAGGTTTTCGTTTTCGCTGTCCGCCACGATGCTGTCACCCAGCGTTGTGGTCACTTTCTCTTTGTACTGGCTGGCTTTGTTCACTTCCACCAGACGTGACGTCAGGTCAGTGTACAGGCCGCTGTCGAGGAAGTTAGTCAGCGAAATGTGCTGTGCATGTGGCACCTGACGCATCGCGCGTTCAGTCAGGTCACGGTGCGTAATCACCAGATCCACGTCATCAGGCAGGTTGTTGATGGCGCTGTTGGTCACGCTGATATTGGTCAGCCCCGCATCCTGCACTTTTTTGCGCAGCACACCGGCGCCCATTGCGCTGGAACCCATACCGGCGTCACAGGCAACGATGATTTTACGTACGGTAGACAGGTCGCCCGCTACGCCCGCAGCAGCAGGTTTGCCGCCTTTAGACTCGGCTTTCATATCCTGCATACGACGGGTGGCTTCGTCCAGATCGTCGCCGTCTTTCGCTTTAGTGGTTTTCAGCAGCAAAGCAGAAATCACGAAGGAGACCGCAAAGGCTGCCACGATGGCGGCAATGTTAGCGAAATACGCGCCTTTTGGCGTCATCGCCAGGACTGCCAGGATAGAACCCGGAGATGCCGGAGACACCAGACCGCCGTTCAGCAGGGTCAGGGTGAACACGCCCGTCATACCGCCCAGAATCACCGCCAGCAACAGACGCGGGTTCATCAGAACGTATGGGAAATAAATTTCGTGGATACCACCCAGGAAGTGGATGATTGCCGCGCCGCCCGCAGATTGCTTGGCGCTGCCGCGACCGAAGAACATGTACGCCATCAGGACGCCCATACCCGGACCCGGGTTCGCTTCGATCAGGAAGAAGATTGATTTACCGGTTTCAGTCGCCTGCTGGATACCCAGCGGAGAGAAGATACCGTGGTTGATGGCGTTGTTGAGGAACAGGATTTTCGCCGGTTCAACAAAGATAGAAGCCAGTGGCAACAGGTTATGAATAACCATGATGTGCACACCTGCCGCCAGCACTTTAGACAGCGCTTCTACCAGCGGACCAATCGCCAGGAAGGCCAGGATCGCCAGCAACATACCGATAATACCGGCTGAGAAGTTGTTAACCAGCATCTCAAAGCCGCTTTTGATTTTACCGTCAACCCAGCGGTCGAAACGCTTGATGCACCAGCCGCCCAGCGGACCTGCAATCATGGCGCCGAGGAACATTGGCATATCCGCACCCACGATCACACCCATTACCGTGATTGCACCCACCACACCACCACGGTCACCACCGACCAGACGACCACCGGTATAACCGATGAGCAATGGCAGCAGATAAGTGATCATCGGGCCAACCAGCTTCGCTAATGTTTCATTAGGGATCCAGCCGGTAGGAATGAACAGAGCGGTAATGATACCCCAGGCGATAAACGCGCCGATGTTGGGCATTACCATGTTACTCAGGAAGCGACCAAAGTTTTGAACTTTGATCTTAACGTCTGGTGAAAACATAAAACGCACCCCTATTGATACGCGCTGACAATAGAGCGCGTGATATCAGTTAATTATCGGTGACGGTTATTTCGGTTTTTGTGCCACTGCTTTAAAAATCCGTCCGTCGAATTGCTGTCTGCGAGGCGGACTCTACCACGTGATTATAGGCCTCGCGTAGCCACCCGGCTGCCCGTGATGGAGATCACATGTATACGGTCATTACCCCCTGCATTTTGGTGATCACCATCACAAAAACAGGTTGTAACCCAGCTACACTGACGATAATTTAAGCGTGACACCGCAAAAAATGTGACTTAAGTCACTATTTGTTAACGAGTCTTTATCATAAAAACGTGATATTCATCACAAAGTATTTTTGGCCGGACTTGCGTATTTCGCTTAAAAAGCATTCAGACGTGTCAGAGGAAAGGAAAAGGGAGTTTACAGAGGGGATGTTGAAATAAAATTACATGGGGGAGCTGGGCTACAAAAAACTGTAGCCCAAATGCATTGGCAAAATCATGCTGGAGGTAATGAGATTTCTTTACCAATTTTGGTCGTTACATCTTTGACTATTTTCAGTTCAAAATCGGTATAGCTGTAAAGCTGTTGAGAATCGACATGATGTGACGTTCTGATGTCATAAGTGATCGATTTGCCTTGCTGATTTTTCCTTGGTCGATTGTACCCGAAGAACTTAGCGTATCTCCTTGGTGCAGTACCCTCGAAATTATCGAAAACCACTTTAGAAATATCATCACCCGCCGGCTCGCCGTGGCTTATAGAATCTCCATGGAGATCTTCTGCCAGACTTTTTTCGTAAGGCTCGATATACACTACACGCTTAATACCGGCGGCAATAATATGCCGCGCACAATTATGGCAAGGATAGGTAGTACAATAAAGCGTCTTACCTACCGTGCTCACTTGAGCGATTCTTGCCATAGTGGTTATGGCATCCATTTCGGCATGAATTGCTCTTGAGTATTCAATTAACGATTTCAATTTAGTCGTTTTCATTATCTCTTCAGAAATAGTTGTAAATTGAGTTCGGGTACAATCGAATTTCTGAAGTACAACATCAATTTCTTTTCTGACAAGATTTTTGTGCTGATCATTTTGACAGCCTCCATCAGCAAAGCAGCGCTTATCATTATCAACGTTTTCACAGGAGTATAATCCTCCTCCTGCGGTTGGAACGTCATTACACCCGGTTGCCAGAATATTGTTGTTGTCATCCATGATGGCAGCCCCAACTTGTCGTGACAAGCATGCAGAACGTAATGCTGCAGTGCTGGCGTTAAACAGACCCGTTTCATCTCGTGTGGGTGTAAGATTTTTTGCGCCATGTATCAGATTAACAAACCTTTGGACGGCATTTTCTATGCGGATGTCACTGATATTTTTTATAAAATAATCCGAGCACTGCAATGTTTCTTCTACTTGCTGCCCATACTTAAGAGGTGAGCGTCGATCCCTTTCCACAAGCTTGTCTATATCGTCCCGGCTGATCCCGTCTCGTCTAAGGTTACTTCTTCTTTCTTTTAATGTTCGAAGTACGCCAAGCAGGTAGAAATTATTACGATATACCTCTCTCAATAATTCAATTTCTGAAGGGTGTTTGAATTGATCGATAATATAAGCAACTTTGCTGGTCGTTTTTCCATGAGCCCCTTCTGCCTGACGTAGTTCTAGTAACTTATTGCGCAGGGAACTGATATTACGAATAGCCATTTGAGCGGCAATCATCGCCCCATGCTCTTTTCTCAGGGCATCTCCCAGATCTTGAAGCTGCACGTAATGTTCATAGCCTTTCAGTGAAATTAATTCACTCGCGATATCATGGGTTTTCGTGTTCGCCATTAATGTACTGAGCCTGATATGCTCAACATGGTATGACCCAGCAGTAAGTTGTTCGATCAGCTTTTCTTTTAATGTGTTAACACCGGAGCCACTGGCACCACATAATCCAATAATTAATTCCTGGGAACGGTGTCGTTGCAAAGCATCAATGCTGTCATGTTCAGTAGAGCGGTTTAATTTTTCAATCGGAATAATTTTTTGTGCAGGAACAGTCATAAAAACTCCAATGACTGGACAGACAAGGCCGGGTTACCAGTCGAGTTTAGCGGCAGCTTCCTGGACTCGCGCTTTGGCTTTCTCATACTCGGCAAACTCTTGCCAGGCTGAAAGATCAATCACTTTATGTAAACCTGTCGCTTCTTTTACGCTTCGGTTTTCACGGCGCTCGTTTTTTTTCAACGCAGCATAATCAGCGAATTGAACAATCACAAGCTATCCATGTAATCAGTAAAAATTAAGTAAACTCCGCTGGCAGACCCCAGAATCAGAGATTGTTTCATTGGATGAATATCCATGAAGAAAAGAAGGTTACCACGTCAAAACCCACGAAGTGAGTAAAAATTTACTCAGTTTCAGCCGTTACATTCAATACTGAGAAGTGCTTTCCAAACTATACCTGAGAAGAAAATCCGACAGCACAGGCTGCCGGATTGAAGCAAAAATTACTTCCCGCCCTGCGCCTTCACAATGGCTGCCTGCAATTCTTCTGCGGAGACAGCGCCCGGCAGCACGGTGGTGTTTTCTGCAGTGGCACCGCTGGTTGGCATCACCACGAAACCAGGCGTGCCGCTGAAGCCCAATGTACGCGCCAGCTCGTCGTTTGCGGCGATGGCTTCGTGCGTGGCTTTACGCTGTGCGTCGGTTGGTGCTGTGGCTTTGGCGGCTTTCACTGCACCTGCGATATCCGCATCGGTCAGCTTGCCTTCATCGTGACCAGTGCGGTAAATGCTGTTGTGATAGTCGAAATACGCCTGCGCGCCCTTCTCTTTCCAGATCGCCATGCCGGTTTCTGCGGCGGTGATGGATGCTTTCCAGCGGTCACCGAAGATTGGCCATTCTTTGAAGACGAAACGCACGTTCGGGTTCGCTTTCACGGTTTGCTCAACCAGCGGCGCCATGTGGCTGCAATACAGGCACTGGTAATCGAAGAATTCCACGAACGCCACTTTGGCGTCTTTCGGACCGTAGCTCGGGGTAGCCGGATCATTCACCAGCACTTTGGCATTGGCCAGCACTGCGCTCAGGGTTTGCTGTTGTTGCTGATCAGCCTGCTGCGCCTGCAGTTTCTGACTGACCTGCACCAGAATTTCCGGATGCTGCAACATGTAATCCGCCGCAATTTTACCAATGGCTTCCTGCTGCGCCGGGGTGAAATCTGCGGTTGCGCTGTCGGCAGCAAAAGCCAGCGTCGGCGCCAGCACCAGGGAAGCCAACAGAGTCATCGTCTGACGTTTCATCAAAAATCCTTAAAGTGAAATACGGGGAAAAACGGACAGTTGCCTTCAAAAGTAGAGGAATTCAGCCACGTTTGCAGGAAAAAAATTGTCATTTTTTATAAATCCCGCAGTAACCATCACTCAAAATGATATGCGCCATCGGCCGACATGTGCAGCGCGATATCTGCGCGGCGACTCCCCTTCAGAACCCGCGCCACATTAGGCCCGTCCGTGGCAGCGTAAAAATCACTGGCCTGTTCAGGCGTCAGTCCACCGCGAATTTTACGGTCAATTAACCGGCCACGCAGAACCTCCGGACTGGCATGAATAAAAACGCTCAGGTCGCAATATTCCGCCAGTTGCCGCCAGCCCTCATCTTCGAGTAGCAGCCAGTTTCCCTCAACGATCAGCACAGGCGCGGTGACGCGGATCGCGTCTTCAACCGGCTCATGCAATGTGCGGCTATACTCCGGCCAGCAGCTTCCCGGCTCGCGTAACGCCATCAATGCATCGCGCAGTTTTATGATATCAAACGTCTCTGGCGCGCCTTTACGCTGGCGAAGATGATGCGCATCCAGCCAGCCATTACGCTGATGAAAACCGTCCATGGGCAAGGTCTGTAACGGAACGAGCGCCGGCGTTTCAGTAGAAAGTTTTTGCCAAAAGGCAGAAAGCGTCGATTTACCGGTGCCAGGAGGGGCGACCAGAAACACCACCAAAGGCCGGTTTAACTGGCGTTGCTGGAGGGAAAAACGTTGTAAAAGAGGAAGGTGTAACTGCGCGATATCGTTGTCGGGGAAAAAAGCCTTAGTGGTCAGTCCGTTAATGGTCAGCATCACATTCATAAGTCAGTTCCTTGAGTAAATCCGTCACTGCCAGCGACAGTGCCGTCCTCACCAGATTGCCGTAACGTGCCTTACTGAAGGTTTCAAAACCGGCAAATTTCATTTTCTCGACAGACTGGAACATCAGTGTGTTATCCGTCACACAGCTCAAATTCTGGATAAATTCATAAGCCGTTTCTTCATGAAATTCCACAATTTCGGCACCTGCTTTCAGGTGCTCGTCCAGCTGAGAAAACAGCAAAATATCTGCATAGACCGGTTTTTTGATTTTTCCCAGCGCATAAATCAGCCTCAGGGACACATCAATACTGTCCAGCGGGCCAGATTTAGCGAGTAAAGGCTTTACGGCAAATTCGCGGATATCCTCGTCATTATTGATAAAAAGGTGGGGAAGGAACTGTTTAATGCCGCTGAGTAGAATGGCATTAGCGGCATGCAAAAAATCATTGAGATTCGTCTGGCCGGAGAGCATCTCCAGCACCTGATCTTCAGTGAATACAGTCATCCTTCCCTTAGCCGTTATCAGTAATGGAGAGAATTGATGATATTACAGGTGCCATCGGTGCCGTTAATCAAAAGTGTCTGACTCTGCAGGCGGTCGCCGATTTGCCTGATGCCGCAGACCAGGTCACCCTGAGTGATCCCGGTCGCCGAGAAAATAACCTGATCACTTTTAACCAGTAAATTCAGCGGATAAATGTGATTAATTAACACACCCATTTTTTCACAGCGATGATGCTCAGCCTGAGCCAGTTCGCGGTTAGCCGGCGTGTCACCTTTAGCCTCGCAAAAGTCGATAAGCTCTGCCTGCATATCACCCCCCAATAACCGGATTGCACAGGCCGAAATCACCCCTTCAGGCGCACCGCCAATCGAATACATCACATCAGCCTGTGCATCCGGCAGACACGTCAGCAAACTGGCCGCCACGTCGCCATCAGGAATGGCATACACTTTGACGCCAAGTGCATTCGCCTGTGCGATGGCGTCGTGATGACGGGGTTTGTCGAGCGTGATCATGCGCAAGGCACTCAGTGGCTTATCCAGTTTTTCTGCAATACGAGATAAGTTTTCGACCAGCGAAAGACGCAGGTCGATGGCGCCTTTGGCCTGCGAACCCACCACCATCTTACGCATGTACATATCAGGCGCATGCAGCAAGGTGTTTTGTGGCGCAAAAGCGATAACGGCCAGTGCATTGCTTTGTCCCATCGCCACCATCCGGGTACCTTCAATCGGATCGACAGCAATATCCACATGCGGTCCGTCCCCCGTCCCCAGACGTTCTCCGATATAAAGCATCGGCGCCTGATCGATTTCACCCTCACCAATAACAATCCGTCCCTGCATTGCTATCTGATTGAGTGCATGACGCATGGCTTTTACCGCGACGCCATCTATTTGATTTTTATCACCACATCCCAGCAGTGGCCATACTGACAATGCGGCACATTCGGTAGTTTTGAAAATATCGTAAGCCAGAGTTTTCATAGGTGCCTCTGCTGACACGATAAGACGTTAAAATGGTTGAGTAATGCCTGCTCAGCCTGCTCATTCCAGACGCCATGTGTCGGCATGACAAGTTCTGCCAGCAGGGCAAACAACGGATCGGTTTTGCCTAATTCAGCAAAGTCATCAATAGCGGTCAGCGGCAAGGAAATACCGTTATAAATAAGTTTCTTACCTCCGGGAATGTCGGGCAGATTGAGCACGGTTTCCGGTACGGCGTTCAGGCCGCCGATATGCGTGATCATATAGGAAGGCTGAATACGTCCCGCCGCCGTCAGCGCCAGCGCCTCTTCCATATCGCCGGTCGAACCGCCAGATGTGCCGACAATGTGCGTCGAACCGTAGTGAACGTTGTAGAAATTGAAGGGAACGCTGAAGTTTTTGTCGGTCGGGCCGGCAAAGAAATTCAGGCAACCGTCCTCGCCCAGCAGCGCGTCGCCCAGTTCGATAACTTCAGCCACGGCCGCGAAAACAAAGACATCATCAAATCCTTGGCCGCCAGTCAGTTCGCGCAACGCGGCTGCCGGATCAGACAACGTTTTGCTGTTGATATACACCAGCTCGATACCTTTTTCTGCTGCCATAGCCACCGGCAGAAGCTGCTCTGCGCGTGCCAGCCGCTGTTCGTCGATATCCACCACCACCACCCGCGACGGACGCACATTGCCGTTAATCGCATAATCAATCGCGCCAATGCCCATCGGGCCCGCGCACGCCAGCAGCGCCAGATTTCCGCCCGCTTTGATGCCCATCTGATGTTCATACACATATTGCGTGGTGTGATAGCTGGCGTGATACGCGCCGATAATGCAGCACATCGGCTCAGCCAGCGAGGCGGCGGCGAAATAGTGCCCTTCGTACGGCAGAACGCAGCCGAGGTCGATAGCTTGTTTCGGGATAATCATATAGGTCGCGTTACCGCCAAAGGTTTCGTAGCTGTAACCGGCAGAATAACCGCTTGGCAATCCCATTGCCGGTTGCAGCACGAAACGTTTTCCGGCTTCAAAACGTCCAGTAAGATTTTTGCCCACCTGCACGATCACACCCGCGCATTCGTGACCCGTGATAGCAGGGTGGTCGGCAATATTTTCCGGCACACGTTTGTGTTCCCCCCCCAGCAGCGCCGCTTTGTAAGTTGAAAGGCAAATGCTGTCAGACAC
This sequence comes from Rahnella sp. BIGb0236, assembly GCF_004364755.1. Classification (NCBI taxonomy): domain Bacteria; kingdom Pseudomonadati; phylum Pseudomonadota; class Gammaproteobacteria; order Enterobacterales; family Yersiniaceae; genus Rahnella; species Rahnella sp. BIGb0236. Next base: position 80,993 of record NZ_SOAO01000004.1, on the reverse strand, counting down.
CACATTCACCAGCAGTTCGTCATCAGTGATTTCCGGCAGTTCAAACTCCCGCAGACGCACATCTTTTTTTCCATAAATCGCTGCCACCTGGGTCTTCATGCTGTTACTCCTTGCTGAGGTGTTGAAGTGATGTCAGCAAGCAGCACATCAAGTGCCGGATCGCCGAGATAATTTTTAATCAGGATAAGTGGACGGTCAGTAACCCGTTGCGCACGGCCTTCAAGGCTTGCATGAGTCACAATAATGTCGGCATCGGCCGGAATGTTTTCGATGGAGTAGTGCTTCACTTCGATTTCATAACCGGCTTTTTGCAGCTTCTTACGAAACGTGGTGGCGCCCATTGCGCTCGATCCCATGCCCGCATCGCACACGAAAGCGATCAGCCGGATACTGACTGCCACAGGCTGTATACCGGTTTTGCCTTCGGCTTTGCGTTTTTTGCTGGCGGCCTGAGAATCCGCAAAACTGTCTTCCGCAGGTGATTTATCGAATTTCAAAATGGCTGAGGCGACGACAAAAGAGACAACGGTTCCCGCCAGCACGCCCGCACAGGTTCCTATAAAACCGCCGCGCGGTGTCAGCGCCAGATAAGCAAAGATAGACCCGGGACTTGGCCCCGCCACCAGCCCCGCCCCAAACAGTTCGAAGACATAAATACCGGCCATACCGCCCGCAATCATGGCAATAATCATCAGCGGCTTCATCAGCACATACGGGAAATACAGCTCGTGGATACCGCCGAGAAAATGAATGATCATCGCGCCGGGGGCAGACTTTTTACTTAATCCTTTGCCGAACAGCGAAAACGCCAACAGGATGCCAAGCCCGGGGCCGGGATTAGAGGCCACCATGAAATAAATGGATTTTCCGGCAACGGCCGTATCCTGCATTCCCAGCGGATAGTAAACACCCTGGTCGATGGCGTTATTCAGGAACAGCACCTTGGCGGGTTCATTAATCACCGACAGCAGCGGCAGGTAACCGGTCGCCACCAGCGCCTCAATGCCCTGTTTCACAAAATTATTGGCTTCCATTACCGCCGGGCCGATCACTTCATACGCCAAGAGACAAAGCAGCATGCCGAGAATGCCGAGTGAGAAATTATTGATCACCATCTCAAAGCCCGCCGGAATACGTTTCTCCAGCGCCTTATCGACCACTTTAATGAGATAACCGCCCAGCGGCCCCATCACCATCGCCCCGATGAACATGGGAATATCGGCACCGACAATGACGCCCATGGTGCCGATACCGCCCATCACGGCACCGCGTTTTCCGCCAATAAGATGCCCGCCCGTAGACCCGATCATCAGAGGCAATAAATAGGTGATCATCGGGCTAACGAGTTGCCCGAAATGCGAATTAGGGGTCCATCCTGTGGGAATAAATAACGCCGTAATAAAACCCCAGGCAATAAAGGCGCCTATATTGGGGATGACCATCGCTGTGAGAAACCCGCCAAAAGCTTGCACTCTGGCGCGCATTGATTTATTAGCCATATTAAAATCCTGTTGAGTGTTAGGATAGAACTAATAACGCTGAATGATATTAATTAATTCCTCTGGGTTATTTGCATTGAGTAATTCATCAATAACTTCATCTTCGCAAAGCATTTCACTTAACGCCTGAATCGCCTCAATATGTGAATCAGAATTTTTCGCCGCTAATCCGATAAGCAGCCTGACTGGCGGGCTTTCAGCATCAAAGCTTACGCCTTCGCGCAACAGCGTGAAACTCAGAGCCGTCTGCAGCGCGCCGCATTCCGGCCTTGCATGTGGCATAGCAATGCCTGGTGCGAGTAAATAATAGGGCCCAATTTCACGGGTAGTGTCTTTAATCGCCTGAATATAATCCGGCGTAATACATTTTCTTTCCAGCAGATTTCTCATGGATAAATCTATCGCCTGAGACCAATTTTCAGCGGATGAATATATCGCAACACTTTCATGTTCGAAAAAATCCATTAATGACGACATGATTAACCCTTATTTTTATCGATGAGAATTTATATTCAGGAGCATATTCTTTGAAATGGATTTAATCAAACCAACATGAATTTGTGATCTGCATTATAAAAACCGCAATGGCAATATTAAAAGCCTACAGAGATCACACGGATAAGATGAATTTCATAAATAAACTAATAGAGCAATAGCCTGTTTGTGAATAAAATCACAAATTATGATTTTTTATTATTGTTCTGCTTTGTGATCAACGTCATATTCGCATTATTGCATCCGGTTTCAACTCATAAAAAAGCCACGCATTTGAGCGTGGCTTAAGTTCATCACAACACTAACTGGCTTAGTTGCCGAAATCGCCCTGCGCCACTTTTTGCGCCTGAAGCAATGTCTGCTGTTTACCCACCAGATTCGACATCATGGTGTTGTACTGCGTGGCCTGTTGCTGCGTCGGGAACTGCACGCCGCCGTTGGCGAAAGCAACCTGAGTGCCCTGCTGTTGCAGGAAATCACCCACAGACGCGATATCCTGCGTGAAGCTTTGCAGTGCAGGCACCAGCGGCGTCAGCACGTTTGCAGGCTGGGTCACCACGTTGTTATACACCTGACCGTAAACGGCTTTCAGATCGTCCGGTTGTTTCAATGCCGCCATCGCGGTGTCGGCTTTCACTTTTGAGTCACGCAACTGCGCATTCAGCAAGCTCAGCGTGCTTGCCGCCTGTTGCAACGCGCTGCGCTGAGTCATGTAATCCTGCGGCGTACGCACCTGACCAATCGCGCTGACCACTGGCACCAGGCTGCCTTCAACGGCACCTTTCATCTGGCGGGAGAATGACAGAATGATGCCGTAGTCATTCGCGTAATTACCAAAACGTTGTTTCTGATCTTCACTCAGCGACGGCAGATTTTGCCCGCTGCGCATCACGGTATTTTGCAAATAATCGATAAAGGCTTTGCGTTGCTCCGGTTCTTTATCGCCGCATGCAGTGAGCTGAAACACCACCAGCAGTGCGATAAACGGCGCCAGCCAGCGAGAAAATGCACCGCTTCTGATCCCTACAGCCATGAGTCCTGACTCCTGATTTCAATGTTCTTTTACCGGCCAGTTCCCTGCCGATGCTGTGCATTCCATGCGGGTTATAGAATAGAACAATTGGGGGGAGAACGCTTTTTAAAAAAGCGTAGAAATTGGCATCCGATAAGGTGCCTTGCTCCTCCCCCTGCGAAGGGGGAGGTCGGGAGGGGGTTTTAATGACAAAACAAGGGTCAACGCATACCTCAACTTTTGATGTTGCTGTAATACCCCACCCCAACCCTCCCCTTCGCAGGGGAGGGCGCAAAAGCTAAATTTACTGAAGCAGCGAAATATCCGCCACCTGCAGGAACAGCTCCCGCAGTTTAGACAGCAGCGTCAGGCGGTTGATACGAATCGCTTCGTTCTCATCCATTACCATGACGGTGTCGAAGAAGGTATCGACGGTTTCGCGCAGCGCAGCCAGTTCCACCAGCGCTTCTTTGTACTGACCGGCAGCAAACAGCGGTTCCAGTTTGTCGCGCAGAACCACCAGATGCGTCGCCAGTTTCAGCTCAGCAGGCTCTTTCAGTACGGAAGCGTGAACGTGATCCAGCAGAACGTCCGTGGATTTCGCCAGGATGTTGGACACGCGCTTGTTGGCCGCTGCCAGCGTTGCCGCTTCATCGAGCGTACGGAAGTAGCTCACCGCTTTCACGCGCGCATCGAAATCTGCCGGTTTGGTCGGACGACGTGCCAGCACAGCCTGAATGGTATCGACCGCGTGACCTTCTTCCTGATACCACGCGCGGAAACGACCGAGCATGAAATCAACCACTTCATCAATAACCTTGGCGTTGGTCAGCTTGTCACCGTACAGGCGCACCGCTTCTTCGGTCAGGGTTTGCAGATCAAGCGGCAGGTTTTTCTCAACGATAATGCGCAGAACACCCAGCGCGGCACGACGCAGGGCAAACGGGTCTTTGTCGCCTTTCGGATGCTGACCGATGCCGAAGATACCGGCCAGTGTGTCCATCTTGTCCGCGATTGCCAGCGCACACGCCACCAGCGAAGCCGGTAACTCGTCACCCGCAAAGCGTGGCTGATACTGTTCGTTCAGTGCCACTGCGACGTCTTCCTGCTCGCCGTCGTGACGCGCATAGTGCATGCCCATCACGCCCTGCGTGTCGGTGAACTCGAAGACCATGTTGGTCATCAGGTCGCATTTTGACAGCAGACCGGCGCGTTTGGCGTTCTCGACGTTGGCACCGATTTTCTCAGCGATCCAGCCAGACAGCGCCTGAATACGGTCGGTTTTGTCACGCAGCGTCCCCAGCTGCTTCTGGAACAATACGGTTTCCAGACGCGGCAGGTTATCTTCGAGACGTTTTTTACGGTCGGTATTGAAGAAGAACTCGGCATCGGCCAGACGCGGACGCACCACTTTCTCGTTACCGGAAATGATTTGCTGCGGATCTTTCGATTCGATGTTGGCCACAAAGATGAAGTTCGGCAGAAGTTTGCCCGCAGCGTCGTACACCGGGAAATACTTCTGGTCGCCTTTCATGGTGTAAACCAGCGCTTCCGCCGGAACCGCCAGGAATTTCTCTTCGAATTTCGCGGTCAGCACCACCGGCCATTCGACCAGAGACGCGACTTCTTCCAGCAGGCTTTCGCTCAGATCGGCGATACCGCCAATCTCTTTCGCGGCTTTCTCGGCATCCTGTTTGATAATCGCTTTACGCTGTTCGTAATCCGCAATGACTTTGCCGCGTTCCAGCAGAATCTGTGGATACTGATCGGCATTATCAATCGTGAATTCAGGCTCGCCCATGAAACGGTGACCGCGAACAGTGCGCGCAGACTCGATACCGAGAATTTTCGCCGGGATCAGCTCATCGCCTAACAGCAGGGTCACCGTGTGAACCGGACGCACGAACTGCACGTCGGAATCGCCCCAGCGCATCAGTTTAGGGATTGGCAGTTTAGACAGTGAGGTGGCGATCATCGCAGGCAGCAGTTGTTGCGCGCTTTCGCCTTTGACGTGCGCACGGTAAACCAGCCATTCGCCTTTGTCGGTGACCAGACGGTCGGCCTGATCAACGGTGATACCGCAACCGCGAGCCCAGCCTTCAGCGGCTTTGCTCGGTTTGCCTTCGGCATCAAATGCCTGCGCCACAGCCGGGCCGCGTTTTTCAACTTCGCGGTCAGCCTGGGATTCATGCAGACCGGAGACTTTCAGCGCCAGACGGCGCGGTGCGGCAAACCATTTGACGTCGCCGTGTGGCAGATTCGCCGCATCCAGCTCCGCAGTCAGGTTAGCTGCAAAAGATTCAGCAAGGCTGCGCAGAGCCTTCGGTGGCAGTTCTTCCGTGCCGATTTCCACCAGAAATGTTTTTTCAGTCATTGACTTATCTCACTTCTCGTTCTTTTTGCACATCGGGAAGCCCAGCACTTCGCGGGAAGCGTAATACGCCTCAGCTACCGCTTTAGTCAGGGTACGGATGCGCAGAATGTAGCGCTGACGTTCAGTCACAGAAATCGCTTTACGCGCGTCGAGCAGGTTGAAGCAATGGGCCGCTTTCAGGATGCGCTCGTAAGCAGGCAAGGCCAGTGGATTTTCGAGTGCCAGCAGGGTTTGCGCTTCTTTCTCGTGCTGTTCAAAACAGGTGAACAGGAAATCGACATCGGCGTATTCGAAGTTATAGGTGGATTGCTCCACTTCGTTCTGATGGAACACGTCGCCGTAGGTGGTTTTGCCCAGCGGACCGTTGCTCCACACCAGATCGTAAACGCTGTCCACGCCCTGAATGTACATCGCCAGACGTTCCAGACCGTAGGTGATTTCACCGGTCACGGGTTTACATTCCAGACCGCCAACCTGCTGGAAGTAAGTGAACTGCGTCACTTCCATGCCGTTCAGCCACACTTCCCAGCCGAGACCCCAGGCGCCGAGCGTCGGGTTTTCCCAGTTATCTTCTACGAAGCGAATGTCGTGGATCAGCGGGTCGAGGCCCAGCTCTTTCAGAGAGCCGAGGTACAGCTCCTGAATGTTTTCCGGTGACGGTTTGATCATCACCTGGAACTGATAATAGTGCTGCAGGCGGTTCGGGTTCTCGCCGTAGCGGCCGTCAGTCGGACGACGTGATGGCTGAACATAGGCTGCCGCAAAAGGCTCAGGGCCGAGTGCGTGCAGGCTGGTCATCGGGTGCGAGGTGCCTGCGCCGACTTCCATATCCAGCGGTTGAACAATGGTGCAGCCCTGCTGCGCCCAATAATCTTGCAGTGTCAGGATCAGGCCCTGAAATGTCTTGGTATCAAACTTTTGCATGTTGGATTCGCACGCGAGAAAGTGGGTTTAAAGAGAGTGCGACAGTATACCCGCTGAACGGAAGATAATCAGCCAGAATGACTAAGATTGGAGTCATTGAAGTCAGTTTGCATTCCAAAAAATACAGAACGGGATAATAGAATGGAGACAAAATCTGATGACAAAGGGGCTGAACGCCCCTTTAGCCTTTAAAACCGTGCGCTCAGCCCGGCGTTATAAGAGGTTTGTTCGCCGGAATCCAGCCCGGTGGTTTGCGAGATCGCAGCAAAAGCCGAAATGCTGTGGGTGATCTGCACGTTGAGGCCAGCGGTCATATCGACCCAGTCGTCGTCCTGCTCGCCGGTGGTACGGCTGAAGCGGGTGCGGGTGGATTTGATCGCGCCGGTGGTGCTGTAAGTTTTATCGCCAAACTGACGGTCATAGGTCACCTGCGCATACGGATTCACGATGCCCAGTTCGGCATTCAGACGCCAGCCCAGCGCGCCGATTTGTGAATGGGAAGTCTGATCACCAAAACGCATCGAGGTGCTGTTGTTGCCTTTTTCACTGTAGGCTTCCACGCTGCTGTAATCCCAGCTGTACTGCGCCACCGGCCCGGTTTTCAGCACCGGTAAAACCGGGAAATCCCAGCCTGCGGTCACGCGCCAGCCCATCTGTTTACCGTCCGTTTCACCGCGCTCGGTGCGGGTAGCGGGGCCGAGGGTGATGCTGCGTTTGATATCATCATAATTAAGCGAACCGTAGTGCATATCGCCGTTGATCCAGCCGTTTTCGGCGATTTTGATGCCGGTGAACACCGTCGCCATTTTGCCGCGCGTGCGGTAGCTGTAATGGTCGCTCGGATCATCCTTATCATCAGAACCGGAAAGCATCAGCCCCATCATCCAGCGATCGGCAAACTGGTAATCCATACCGATATTCAGTGAGTTAGACGTCAGATCGCCATCGCCCAGACCGAGTGACGGATTGAATTTGCTGTCCGAACTTTGTCCGGCATATCCCCCGAACATGCCGAAGGTTCCGGCGTCGTTGTCCTGCGTGCGCAATTGCTGGTAACGGCTGTCGAGCAACCCTTGTGTATTCCGCGCCAGCGCCAGCGAGCCCTGACTCAGCGCGGAAACTTCCAGCGGGCCATCAAGCACTGACTGCATATATTGCGCAATCAGCGCGTGCGCCTGAGGTGTCGGGTGGAAATGGTCGGAAAACAGGAAGGCTTTGCTGGCGTCGAAGCCCGGCAGATCCGAGGTACATTCCGAGGCGGATGTGCCGACCGGACAGGCGATACCGGCGGTATTGGCGAAACCGTACAGCGCCGGATCGGCCACCACTTCGTTGAACAATCCGTTGATGTCCACACGCGCAATATTGCCGCCGGTTCTGGCCAGCGCGATATCTTCGGTGGTGTTGTAAGTGTCCGTCAGGCCGCCCGCAACGCCTTTCAGGGCGTCATATGCCGCCGCCAGCCCTTTGGCGAGGGTCTCCTGAATCAGCGGGATGTTTGAACCTTCGGTGGCCGCGGCCGCCAGCGCATTATGGATGGCTTCGGTGCGCGCATCGGCGTCCGGCGTATTTTGCGCATTCAGATACTGGTAGGCCGCTTCCAGCGCCTGTTGCTGCACCGGCAACAATCCGACCTGGATCACGCCTTCCATCAGCACCGGCGTCAGGCCGATATTCGGCACTGTCGGCACGACGACCGTGCCTGCACCGGCTTTCAGTAAATCATTCACCTGCGAGGCGGCCTGCGTCGCGCTGTTGGTGGCGATTTCCACCGCGGTGATCGGGTTAAGGCTCAGCGCCGCCGCCGCCAGATCATTGCCGCCAATCCAGTGAATATACAGCCCGTTTGGATCGGCTTTGCCGCCGGTCGAAGCCAGATAAGCTTGTACCTGCGCCTGCGTGGTGTAGTCGGAATCCAGCCCCGGTACCGCGACGCCGCCGCCTTCGGCATAGTTCAGGCCGCCTTTTGAGGAAGGGGTTAAGGTTGTGCCGATGTTGCCCGCCAGGATTTCGTCATAGAGCTGATGCGAACTGCTGTCGAACGTCCAGCGGCCAATATTGCCGGTGTCACTCAGGCTGTCGCCGAAAACATAAAGCTGATCAAAAGCCTGTGCGGGAGCCTGTAACCCCAGACACAACGCCACAGCAAAAGTGCCTTTCGTGAGGCGCAAAACGGAACTCTTTCTGCCTGCCATAAATGTGATTTCCCTAAAATATGGACGTTTCAACGCTATGATTAAACGTAAGGAATGCGTAATGATTGGCTTTAAATATTGTTCAGATCCGACCAGCGTCAAGGCGGGGGTGTGTAAATTGCGACGTTGCAGAGTTATCCGAGAACCCACACACTGAGGCCCGCGCAGTTAAGCCGTTTACAAGGACAACCCCATGGCGACCACCCGATGCAGCTGGGTTTCGAAAGAACCGATTTATCTCGAGTACCACGATAAGGAATGGGGCGTCCCCATCAAAGATGGCCGCACGCTGTTTGAAATGTTGTGCCTGGAAGGCCAGCAGGCCGGTCTGTCGTGGATCACCGTGTTGAGAAAACGCGACAGCTATCGCCAGAATTTCCACCACTTTGACCCGGTGCGCATCGCGAAGATGACCGATGACGATGTCGAGCGTCTGGTGCTCGATGCGGGCATCATCCGTCACCGTGGCAAAATCAAAGCCATTATCGGCAACGCGCAGGCGTATCTGGCGATGCAGGCCAGCGGCGAAGACTTTGCAGAATTCATCTGGAGCTTTGTCGGGCATCAGCCGGTCATCAATACTCCGCTCGGCCCGGAAGGCGTTCCGGCGACCACTTCGGTGTCCGATGCCATGTCGAAAGCGCTGAAGAAGAAAGGGTTTAAATTTATCGGCTCGACGATTTGTTATGCCTTTATGCAGGCCGCAGGGCTGGTGAACGATCATCAGTCTTATTGCTTCTGCCATCCGGCGAATCAGCCGTCATGATCCGCGCTGCGCGGCCCGGCGATACCGACGCCATTCTTATGCTCTGGCTGCGCAGTTCATTACTTTCCCATGCTTTTATTGCTGAATCCTACTGGATTGAAAGCCTGCAAATGGTCAGGGAAGAATTTCTGCCCAAAGCCAGAACCTGGGTTGATTGCGACGAAAATGATCAGGTTTGTGGCTTTATCAGCGTGCTGAATCAGCAGTTTATCGGCGCGCTGTTTGTGGAAGCCTCGCATTACGGTGACGGCACCGCGCAGCGCCTGATGGCGGCGGCCAAAGAGGAATATCCGGTGCTGTTGCTGGAGGTGTATCAGCAAAACGACCGCGCGGTGGCGTTCTATCGCAAGGAAAAGTTTGAAGTCACTGCCAGCACCCGCCATCCCGGCACTGACATGCCCACGTATATTCTGCGCTGGTATCGTCCCCTTTCTGAATAAGTTCTGAAAATCCGTAAAAAGACAAAAACGGATATCCGGAATTCTCCTACTGCTTAACGCCCCGAAATTGCGCATAAAGAGCGCCGGAACGCCGCAGGACTGATGTCCTCCCGTTGCATTTGTTTATGTTTTGACACCTTTTTCTGTGCAACTTGTCGGAAAGCGCACAGTCATAATGCAGCGGTGAAGTTCTGAATAATAAACATCCTGAAGGAAATAAGATGAGCAAAAGATTACTTGTGGTTGCGGGCGTACTTTGCGTCACGATGGGCCTGTCTGCCTGTACCACTAACCCTTACACCGGCGAATCAGAAGCAGGGAAATCCGGCATTGGCGCCGGTATTGGTGCCGCGCTCGGCGCAGGCGTCGGTATGCTGTCTTCTTCTAAACACGATCGCGGCAAAGGCGCGCTGATCGGCGCGGCGGCAGGCGCTGCACTGGGTGGCGGTGCGGGCTATTACATGGATGTGCAGGAATCTAAACTGCGCGACAAAATGAAAGGCACCGGCGTCAGCGTGACCCGTCAGGGCGATAACATCGTGCTGAACATGCCAAACAACGTGACCTTCGACACCAACAGCAGCACGCTGAAACCGGCAGGCGCGAACACGCTGACCGGCGTGGCGATGGTGCTGAAAGAGTATCCGAAAACCGCCGTTAACGTGGTCGGTTACACCGACAGCACCGGCACCCGCGCGCTGAACATGAAACTGTCACAGCAACGTGCGGACGGCGTGGGCAGCGCACTGATCACTCAGGGTGTTGAAGGCAGCCGTGTTCATACCACCGGTGCAGGCCCGGACAATCCGATCGCCAGCAACAGCACGGAAGCCGGTAAAGCGCAGAACCGCCGCGTGGAAATCACGCTGAGTCCGTTGCAGTAAAAATCTGAAACGCTGCAATACCCCTGATAACAGCGGGGCCACATGGCCCCGTTTTGTTTGGCTTGTGATATTCTCCCGCAACGTGTCTTCTCAACTGCGTTACGGGTGTCAGTATGTCTCTGAAAGCTATCGCGAAAGATCTCGGTATTTCCGTGACCACCGTCAGCCGTGCGCTGAACGGTTACGATGACGTTTCAGCAGACACCCGCGCACGGGTTCAGGCCGCCGCCCGGCTTCGCGGTTACCGCCCGAATACCCTCGCCCGCCGGTTAAAAATGGGTAAGATCGACGCCGTTGGCCTCATTTTCCCCTTCACTTCCCATCCGTTAAGCAACTCTGCGTTTATCGAAATGGTCGGCTGCATCACCCGCGAACTGGCCAAATATGAAATCGATTTACTGCTGGTACCGGATGAATTAGGCACCTTTTCCTGGCGGCGTCTTATCGAAAGCAAACGCGTCGATGCCATGCTGGTGGCGCATACGCTGGATAACGATCCGCGCCTGCTGGATTTGCAGCAGCGTCATTTCCCGTTTCTGGCGCTCGGTCGCAGCGGCTGTCTGACGCAGGATTACGCCTGGTTTGATTTCGATAACCGTGCCGGTATGCAGATGGCAGTCGATCATCTTGCCGCACTCGGCCATCAGCGCATCGCGTTTCTCGGCGAGAACAATCAGCAGTCTTTTATCGGACAGCGTTATCAGGGTTATCTCGACGGATTGCAGGCAAACGGTCTGACGCAAGTTCCGGATTACATTCACAAAATCAGCCCCAGCCGTCGCGCCGGATATCAGACCACGCAGGCGTTGCTGGCTTTACCGGTGCCGCCTACGGCGATAGTCTGCGACTGCAATATGCACGGCGAAGGCGCGGCGCTGGCGTTGCACGAAGCCGGTCTGTTGCTCAGCGGCGGCGTGTCGCTGATTATTTTTGACGGATTGCCGTCCGACAGCGTGCCCGATGTCGCCGTGACCGCCGTCCGGCAGGGCACCCGCGAAGCGGTCGGGCTGCAAATTGCCACCATGACTCTCGCGCTGATCCGCAATGAACCGCTGACGGATTTACAGGTGCTCTGGCAGCCGGAATTACAGGCAGGCGTCACCGTACATCCACCACGCTGATATTTCCCCTTCCGGTTATTTTTCCACCCTATATCACAAATCTGACGATTCACATTTCCCATCCGAAACGTTTCGGATCAATAGTTACACCATCAAATCGCGTTTTTTGCAGGCGCGTTTCTTCTGACGGAGTCGTGAAACTATGGAAAACCAGATCGTCCATTTAACCGCCGCGCACACCAGCCTGATCGTCCGCTGCACGCCGTTCGCCGAAATCCTTTACTGGGGAAAGCGCCTCAGCCAGTTTTCAGCAGATGACCTGATTTCCCTGAGCCGCGCGGTACCGAACGGCCGCATTGATGTCGAAGCGCCGGTGAATGTCAGCGCCGATACCGGGCGCGGTTCTTTCGGCACACCGGGCGTGGAAGGCCATCGCGACGGGCTGGACTGGTCGCCGGTGTTCAATACCACGCAGGTGAAGCACGAGGGAAATCAGCTCATCATCACCACCGAAGACGCGATTGCCGGGCTGCAATTTCGCAGTGAATTGCGCCTCGACGACAGCGGCGTGTTGCAGGCGCGCAACAGCCTGACCAACCTCAAACCCGGGTCCTATCAGGTAACGCGGCTGGCCGTCACGCTGCCGCTGCCGGAGCGTGCCGGTGAAGTGATGGCGTTTCATGGCCGCTGGATCAAAGAATTCCAGCCGCACCGCACGCAGCTTGATCACGGCGGCATCATTCAGGAAAACCGCCGTGGCAAAACCTCTTCCGAATATTTCCCTGCGATGATGATCGGTCATCCGGGTTTCAGTGAGGAACAGGGTGAAGTCTGGGGCCTGCATCTGGGCTGGAGCGGCAACCACCGCCTGCGCGCCGACATCAAAGTGGATGGCCGCCGTCTGGTGCAGGCCGAAGCCCTGTATTTCCCCGGCGAACAACGTCTTGAGCAAGGCGAAACGCTGGAAACACCGTGGCTGTACGCCAGTTATTCCGCCAGCGGCCTGAACCGCATGAGTCAGCAATTCCACCGCTTTGTGCGTGAACAGATTTTGCGTTTCCCGACAGAAAAACCACGACCAGTGCATCTCAATACCTGGGAAGGGATTTATTTCGATCACGATCCCGGCTACATCATGCAGATGGCGACTGAATCTGCCGCGTTAGGCGTGGAACGCTTCATTATCGACGACGGCTGGTTCCGGGGTCGCGACCATGACCGCGCCGCGCTGGGTGACTGGTATCTCGACGAGAAGAAATACCCGCACGGCCTGAAACCGGTGATCGACCACGTCAAAAAACTCGGCATGGAATTCGGTATCTGGGTCGAACCGGAAATGATTAACCCGGATTCTGATTTATACCGCGCGCACCCGGACTGGCTGCTGGCATTGCCGGGCTATCAGCAACCGAGCGGGCGTCATCAGTTTGTGCTCGATCTGAACAATCCGCAGGTGTTTGATTATCTGGTGGAACGCATGAGCTGGCTGCTCGGCGAGCACGATGTGGATTATGTGAAATGGGACATGAACCGCGAAATCGTTCAGCCGGGACACCAAGGCCGCGCGGCGCTGACAGCGCAAACGCAGCAGTTTTACCGTTTGCTCGATGTGCTGGGCGAACGCTTCCCGCAGATCGAGTTTGAATCCTGCGCCTCCGGCGGCGGCCGTATTGATTTCGAGGTGCTCAAACGCAGTCACCGGTTCTGGACGTCGGACAATAACGACGCGCTGGAGCGGCAGAAAATTCAGCGCGGCATGAGCTATTTCTTCCCGCCGGAAGTGATGGGATCGCACATCGGCAACAAGTTGTGCCACGCCACCTCGCGCCAGCACAGCATCGAATTCCGTGGCCTGACCGCCCTGTTCGGCCACATGGGCATTGAACTGGATCCGGTGAAAGAAGGCGATGCGGAACGCGCCGGTTTCGCCAAATACACCCGCCTGCATCAGCAGTTACGCCCTTTATTGCACAGCGGCGATGTTTACCGCGTGGATACCCATGACGGGACGGTGCTAATTAACGGCGTGGTCAGTGCAGACGCCGACAGCGCAGTATTTCTGGTCAGTCAGCTGGCGATGCCGACCTGGTCGCTACCCGGTGTGTTACGGGTGCCGGGGCTGAAACCTGATGCGCGTTATCGCGTGACGGTGCTGGATGAACCGCCATTGCTGGCCGGCGGCGGCAGCGGTCACACCATGCGGGTGCAACCGGCATGGCTGCATGAATCTCCGGTGCTGAGCGGCGAATGGCTGGCCAATGCCGGGCTGACCCTGCCGGTACTGGATCCGGAAAGTGCCCTGCTGCTGGGCTTCGAAGAAATCAGATAACAACAAAAAAACGCCGGTGCGACAGTGCCGGTTTTCATGGTTTCGGCAAGGAAATCACTATGAACCCTACACAAACTTCCGATCGTTGCTTCTATAAAAAAAATACTAACTTCTGGATATTTGGCAGCTACTTCTTCCTCTATTTCTTCATTATGGCGACCTGTTATCCGTTTTTACCGATCTGGCTTTCTGACGTGATCGGTCTGAGTAAAACGGAAACCGGCATCGTCTTCTCCAGCATGTCGCTGTTTGCCATTCTGTTTCAGCCGGTTTTCGGCATCATTTCCGACAAGCTCGGCCTGAAAAAACATCTTCTGTGGGTCATCGCGGTGCTGCTGTTCCTGTTTGCGCCGTTCTTCATTTACGTCTTCGCGCCGTTGTTAAAACTGAATATTGTGCTCGGGGCCATTCTCGGCGGCGCGTATATCGGGTTCGTGTTTGCGGGCGGTTCCGGCGCCACGGAGGCGTATATCGAAAGGGTCAGCCGTAACAGTTCGTTTGAATACGGCAAGGCGCGGATGTTCGGCTGCTTCGGCTGGGGGATTTGCGCCTCAACGGCGGGCGTGCTGTTTAATATCAACCCGGACATCGTGTTCTGGATGGGGTCCGGCGCGGCGATCATTTTGATGATTTTGCTGCTGATTGCCCGTCCGCAGGAAAATAAAAATGCGCAGGTTCTGGATAAACTCGGTGCCAATCAGCCGCAATTCTCGCTGAAAACGGCGGCTTTGTTACTGAAAGAACGCAAACTGTGGATGCTGATTTTGTATGTGATCGGCGTGGCCTGTGTGTATGACGTGTTTGATCAGCAATTCGCGACATTCTTCAAAACCTTTTTCGCGTCTCCGCAGCAGGGCACGGAAATGTTCGGTTATGTCACCACGGCGGGCGAGCTGTGTAACGCGCTGATCATGTTCTGTTCGCCGTGGATCATTAACCGCATCGGCGCGAAAAATACGCTGCTGCTGGCGGGCACCATTATGTCGATCCGCATCGTCGGTTCGTCCTTTGCCACCACGGCGATTGAAGTCATTCTGCTGAAAATGCTGCACGCGCTGGAAGTGCCATTCCTGCTGGTCGGCGTGTTCAAATACATCACGCAGATTTTTGATGTCCGGTTCTCGGCGACCATTTATCTGATCGGATTTAACTTTGCCAAACAACTGGCCGCGATTTTCCTCTCGGCGTTCGCGGGCAATTTGTATGACCGTATCAGCTTCAGCGATACCTATCTGATCCTCGGCGGTATTGCCTTTGGCGTGACGATCATTTCGGCGTTTACCCTGAGCAGCAGGCCGAAGGTGGAGGTGGTCCCGGTGGTACAAACGGCAGAAGGATTGCGCTGACTTACGGGATGCAGCCTTTCGGCACTCTGTGCTAGTCTCCGTGGGACAAGCATGAGGGGAGAAAGGCTGTGAGCAAAAAACAGGAACCGGGCGCGGCTGTCCGCGCCACGATACGTGACGTCGCCAGCGCCGCGAAAACCGGTAAAACCAGCGTGTCACGCTATCTCAACGGTGAAAAACACCTGCTGTCCGATGCCCTGAAAGAGCGCATCGGACGGGCCATCTCCCTGCTGGATTATCAGCCGAGCCAGATGGCCCGCAGCCTGAAAAGCGGCCAGACGCGTCTGATCGGGCTGATCCTCGCTGATATCACCAACCCCTATTCTGTCGACGTCATGCGCGGTGTCGAAGCCGCCTGCCGTCAGGAAGGGCTGACCCTGCTGGTGTGTAACACCAACAACGAGCTGGATCAGGAGAAACATTACCTGCAACTGCTCAGCAGCTACCGCGTCGATGGCATGGTAGTTAATGCCGTCGGCATGCGTGAAGCGGCGATTTCCACGCTGCAACAGGCCAACTTACCGATGGTGCTGATTGACCGCAAAGTGGCAAATTTCGCCTGTGACGTCATCGGGTTGAATAACGCCGAAGCCACGCAGATGATGACCGGTCATCTTCTGCAACAGGGTTTTGAAGCCCTGCTGTTCATCAGCGAACCCGCCACCATCAATACCCGTTTCGACCGCTTACACGCCTTCCTGAAATGTATGCAGCAGTCCCCGCAACATATTGCCGAACAAGGCGAAATCGAGCTGAGCAATACCGAAGGGCTGGATACGCTGCTGCAGGATTTTGTCGCGCGCCATGCGGATAAGCATAAAGCCGTGATGTGCGTGAACGGTGCGCTGACGTTACAGGTAGCGCGCGCCATGCAGCGGCTGAATCTGCGCTGGGGGCCGGATATCGGTTTATCCGGTTTCGACGAACTGGTGTGGGCGGATCTGGCGGGCGTCGGGATCACCACGCTCAGGCAACCGACCTACGAAATGGGCGTGGCGGCACTGCGTCAGCTGGTGACGCGGATCCAGGGCAATACCGAACCGGTCACCGATCTGGAGTTTTCCGGCGAGCTGATGGCGCGCGGTTCCACGGCTGCCCGCTGAGCCTTTTCCTTCCTGTTATCTCCCCGTTCTTCGTGAGCGGGATCATATTTTTGTGCTTTTGTCCTGTCACATGGAACCGGTTCCAATTAGCGTGTATAAAACGAAACAAAACGTTAACAACGGCACGGCCCGTCATTTGTTCCACTAAAATGAGGTTTCGGAAATGATCGCCCGCGCCGCATTTTACGCAGCGCCCTCACAGGATAAACGTTCATGAAAAGAGAAGTCGTCATTGTCACCGCCGCTTACGGAAACAGCGTCGTCAACGCCCTTGGCGGACAGGCGGAAGTCCTGCCGATCATCGCAGAAGCGAAGGCCGACGGTGTGGAAATCCGCCGTGAATTGTTCTCTCCCGCCGATCTGGATTCCCTGCCTGCGCTGGCCGAAAAAATTCAGCAGAACGGTTTATTTGCCGTGTACTCCGTGCCTTTTGCCCTGTTTGCGCCGGGTGGCAAGCTTAATCCTGATGCACCACACTATTTCGAAGAGGCGCGCAGGCTGAATGCCCGCACCATCAAGTTTTCCCTTGGCGAATTTGAGCCGGGCGAAGACCTGACGCCGCTGAAAGTCTTGCTGGCATCCAGTCCGGTAAAGCTGGTGGTTGAGAATGACCAGACGCCGGAATACGGCATTCTGTCGCGCATTAATGCGTTTATGTTTGCCGCAGAATCACTGCATCTGCCACTGAGCATGACGTTCGACATGGCCAACTGGCTGTGGGTCGGACAGGATCCGGCAGTGGCCGCTGAGCGCCTGGCGCGACATGTAGGGTATGTGCATGTTAAAGCAGCGGAACAACGGGCCGGGAAATGGCATGCCGTCGCACTCGATAACAGCGATGGCAGCTGGGAACCTTTATTGAAAAGCCTGCCTCAGGATGTTCCACGCGGTATCGAATTCCCGCTTGAGGGTGATGATCTGACCGCGGTGACGCGCCATTACGTCGAACTGTTACGTCAGTAAGCGCCGTCGGGACCGTGCTGATGCACTATCAGGAGAAACAGTTATGAGCCAGTCCAGGATCGCCACCCGCCGCTGGTGGTACATCATGCCGATCGTGTTCATCACTTACAGTCTGGCGTATGTCGACCGCTCAAACTTCAGTTTCGCTTCGGCGGCCGGTATCAATGATGATCTTCACATCACCAAAGGCATGTCCTCCCTGCTGGGCGCGCTGTTTTTCTTAGGGTATTTCTTCTTCCAGATCCCCGGCACGATTTACGCCGAACGCCGCAGTGTCAGGAAACTGATTTTCTGGTGTTTGTTATTGTGGGGCGGATTCGCCTCGCTGACCGGCGTGGTGACGAACATTCCGATGCTGGCGGCGATCCGCTTTGCGCTCGGCGTGGTGGAAGCCGCCGTGATGCCCGCCATGCTGGTGTACATCAGTAACTGGTTCACCAAATCCGAACGCTCGCGCGCCAATACCTTTCTGATCCTCGGCAATCCGGTGACGGTGTTGTGGATGTCGGTGCTTTCCGGCTATCTGATCAAATCTTTTGGCTGGCGCGAGATGTTTATCTTCGAAGGCATTCCGGCGGTGATCTGGGCCGTTATCTGGTGGTTCACCGTCAAGGATAAGCCGGAACAGGTCGGCTGGCTGAGCGATCAGGAGAAACAGGCGCTGGCCGCACAGCTGGAAAAAGAGCAGAAAGACATTCAGGCGGTGGGCGGTTACCGGGAAGCCTTCCGCTCGCGCAATGTGGTGATGCTTTGCCTGCAATATTTCTTCTGGAGCATTGGCGTGTATGGCTTCGTGCTCTGGCTGCCGTCGATTTTGCGCGACGGAAAATCAATGGGCATGGTCGAAGCGGGCTGGTTATCTTCCGCCCCTTATCTGGCCGCCACTATCGCCATGATCCTGGTGTCCTGGGCATCGGACAAAATGCAAAACCGTAAGTTGTTTGTCTGGCCGTTATTGCTGGTCGGCGCGCTGGCATTCTTTGGTTCATGGGCCGCTGGCACAAACAATTTCTGGCTTTCGTACAGTTTACTGGTCATTGCCGCTGCGGCAATGTATGCCCCGTACGGGCCGTTTTTTGCCATCATTCCTGAAATGCTGCCGAAAAATGTCTCCGGTGGCGCAATGGCATTGATCAACAGTCTGGGCGCGCTGGGCTCGTTTTTTGGTTCCTGGTTTGTCGGTTATCTCAACGGCAACACAGGCAGCCCGGCAGCCTCCTTCATTTTCATGGCCGTGTCGTTACTGGTTTCCGCAGGCTTAACCCTGCTGGTGAGACCGCGAAAGGCCAACATTCAGCCGAAAGAAGTTTCCTTAACCCAAGGGAGTAAGTCATGAAGCCGTCTATTGTTTTATATAAAAATTTACCCGCAGATCTGCATCAGCGTCTCGAAGAGCATTTCACCATCACTGAATTTGATGGCATCACGGATAAAAACCGCGCTCAGGTGTTTGATGCGCTGCAAAATGCGGAAGGGTTGCTGGGTTCGGGCGGAAAAGTGGATAAGGAACTGTTTGACCATGCGCCACGTCTGCGCGCCGTTTCGACCATTTCCGTCGGCTACGATAACTTTGACGTGGCAGAACTGACCCGCCGCGAAATCCCGATGATGCACACGCCGACGGCGCTGACCGATACCGTCGCCGATACCGTGATGGCGCTGGTGCTGTCCACCGCGCGTCGGGTGGTGAATGTGGCCGGGCGTGTGAAAGCCGGTGAATGGAACGATAACATTGGCGCGGACTGGTTCGGCACTGATGTTCACCATAAAACCATGGGCATCGTCGGCATGGGACGTATCGGTCTGGCGCTGGCACAACGCGCGCATTTCGGCTTCGACATGCCGATTTTGTACAATGCACGCAGCCAGCATAAAGAAGCGGAAGAGAAGTTTGGCGCGCGTAAATGCGAGCTGGATGAACTGCTGAAAGAGTCTGATTTCGTCTGTATCTTGCTGCCAATGACCGAACAAACGTTCCATCTGATTGGCAAAGAGCAACTGGCGAAAATGAAATCCAGCGCCATTCTGGTCAGCGCCGGACGTGGTCCGGTGATTGATGAACCGGCCCTGATCGAAGCACTGAAAGCCGGTACGATTTATGGCGCAGGCATGGACGTGTTCGAGACTGAGCCGCTGCCAAAAGATTCTCCGCTGCTGAGCCTGCCAAACGTGGTGGCGCTGCCGCATATCGGTTCCGCAACGCATGAAACCCGTTACGACATGGCGGCCTGTGCCGTGGACAATCTGATCGCAGCACTCAAGGGTGACGTGAAACAGTTCTGCGTTAACCCGGAAGTCCTGAAGAAATAAGCGACAGGGGTTTTCAGGGACCGGTCCGGGCACGGCCTGCGGCCGGTCTCCCTGTCGGTATTGAAAAAAGTCAGAGGTATTTCAGTAATATCTCTCTGATTTTTCTGTCTGCTTTTCTTGCATACATTTCCAGGTTAAACGCCTGAAGGCTGTTTTTCAGTGCCGTTGTCGGGACATCCTCGGGTGCCAAAAGTTTAAGGACGATGCTGCGGGTATAGCCTTCTCTTCCCGCGACCATCGACTGAAATTTGTTGAGCAATTCTTCGCCCCCCAGTTCATGAGCACGGGCATTCAATCCGTAAATAAGAGGATCTTTCCAGGTTTGCTTGTCGTAATAAGGTAAACGCTTTTTCAGTGACAAATAGTCGGAAAGGCTTTGATCGCCCGACATCATGCCGGACTTGCTGATACTGGTCAGGTTTTTGAATGTGGTGGCGGGAATCGTGTGGGTAATAAAGATATGTATTTTTTTCTTCCCCGTACCGCGGGAAAAGCCGTGACGCTGGATTTTATTTTCGTCTTTCATCATTGAGTAATGACATTCAGAAAATAAATCTTCATAAGGTGTCCCTGCAAAGCACTCTTTAAGGCTTTTCAACAAACGCGCCATGTTCTCTTTTTCCCTGCACACCAGGACATACACTGAATTATTCTGCAACTCTCTGTCTTCGATCAGCGTATTAATAATGAAAATTTGAGAACAGGCTACTACGGTATCCGAACTTAAATAGGCAAAATATAAACTACAACTTTTCGGTAAAGATAAATTGTAACTGTCCAGCAATTTAATGATGTCTTGTTTGGATGATTTTTTTATATTGATCACTTCCCGCTCAGGCATGGGCAAATAACCCAGCGATTTCTTAGAGAAACCCAGGCTATGGATAATGATATTTTCCACACACCAGCTCAACAGGGCGACCTCATAGTCCCGATCGGATGAACCGACGTCACGGCTCACGTCCATTTCATCAATCAGAATAACTGTATTGCACGTTATGATGTCCAGCTGATAGAAAAAATCAGCCAGCACTGTCGATAATACATCGGGAGACAAGAGACTGTGGGGCGTTACAATAACTATCGGGTCATCATAATTCAATTCTTTACCCGGATTGAATAACTCCTTTCCCTGAACATTAATATGTCTTGTTTTAGCATTCACCGTAATTAATTCCCCCTCAGCCCCGGTGCTCCGCGCGATGTCTTTTATTTTCTTCCCCAGCGCATGGTCTCCTCCGCCTGCCGTGAAGAGATTCATTATAATTATGCTTCTTTTCATTTTATCAACCTTGTTTATATGTTTCGAAAAATAATTATGCCAAGGGGGAAACAAATATAACAAGACGGTTTTTATTACTCTGTCATTAAGCATAAAGGGATCCGCGCAGGGATATTTGAGAAATACAGTGAATGATTTTCCGTGTTCATCTTTTTTAATACTTCTCCACGCCAAAACCCGCTGGTCCGATTGCACTGCCTTGCGGCAGGCGTTATGGTGGACATCACATTTCGATAACATACAAAGCTTTCTATGACGTTTTCTGCTTTCGGTGACAAATTTACCCGTTTTTCAGGCATCACACGCCTGATGGGCGACATGAATGACGGTTTACGCACGCCCGGCGCGGTGATGCTGGGCGGGGGCAATCCGGCTCAAATTCCTGAGATGCAGGATTACTTCCAGACACTGCTGGCGGAAATGCTGGCCGCAGGCAAGCTGACCGAAGCACTGTGCAATTATGACGGCCCGCAGGGCAAAGACGTGTTGCGTCATGCTCTGGCAGAAATGTTGCAGAAAGAACTGGGCTGGCAACTTGATGCGCAAAATATCGCGCTGACCAATGGCAGCCAGAGCG
This sequence comes from Rahnella sp. BIGb0236, assembly GCF_004364755.1. Lineage (NCBI taxonomy): Bacteria > Pseudomonadati > Pseudomonadota > Gammaproteobacteria > Enterobacterales > Yersiniaceae > Rahnella > Rahnella sp. BIGb0236. The sequence continues at coordinate 59,433 of NZ_SOAO01000004.1, read as the reverse complement.
CCTTCTTCTATTTATTCAATCTGTTCGCCGGACGTCGCGCTGATGGCAGCATGTCCAAAGTGTTGTTCCCGCTCGCACCGGAATACCTCGGTTACGCCGACGCCGGTCTGGACGAAAATCTGTTTGTTTCGGCTAAGCCAAACATAGAATTACTGCCGGAAGGCCAGTTCAAGTATCACGTCGATTTCGATCATCTGAACATTACCGATGACATCGGCCTGATCTGCGTCTCACGCCCGACCAACCCGACCGGTAACGTGATTACTGACGAAGAGCTGATCCGCCTTGATGCGCTGGCGCAGCAGAAAGATATTCCGTTACTCATCGATAACGCTTACGGCGTGCCGTTCCCCGGTATCGTATTCACCGAGGCCACGCCGTTGTGGAATCCGAATATTATTCTGTGCATGAGTTTGTCGAAACTCGGCCTGCCGGGTTCGCGCTGCGGTATCGTGATTGCCGATGAGAAAATCATCAAAGCGATCAGTAATATGAACGGGATTATCAGCCTGTCGCCGGGCAGTGTCGGCCCGGCCATCGCCAATGAAATGATCGCCCGTGGCGATCTGCTGCGCCTTTCCGAAGATGTGATCAAACCTTTCTATTACCAGCGCGTGCAGGAAACCATCGCCACGCTGCGCCGTTATCTGCCGGAAGAACGTTGCCTGATCCACAAACCCGAAGGCGCAATTTTCCTCTGGCTGTGGTTCAAAGATTTGCCGATCACTACCGAAGTGCTGTATCAGCGGCTGAAACAGCGCGGGGTGCTGATGGTACCGGGCGATTATTTCTTCCCGGGGCTGGAACATCCGTGGCCGCACACCCATCAGTGCATGCGCATGAACTACGTGCCTGATGCGGAGCAGATCGAGCGCGGCGTGAAGATTCTGGCGGAAGAAGTTGAAAAAGCGCACGCGGAAGGTTGAGAGTTTATTATTTAAGGCCGGAGTAACAGCTTAATTACCCTGGCCTTTTTATTTACAGAAAGCATCCTTTATTTAAAACAAACCCTGTATAACCCCGTAATTAAACAAATACTTAATTTATCATTAAGCATTTCGCTCATGAAAAAACCTTAATATAAAACCCTACTTTTTCGTAAGACATTCATCCACAAATTAACTCTTAGAAAAATCACCCATGTCTATAGAAAATAAATTAGCGCTATTTGCCTCTCAAACTCATGGTCAATACTCTCCTTTTGATCAAAATGCTTATATGCGGAAAAATCGCTGGGTAAGCGATAACCCCAGAAACCTGGCAGGAGCATGGATTGGTAGCTTCCGACTTCCGGGAATGAATAAAGAATTATATGGTTTACGAGGTGTGTGTCTTGGCCTGTCTGCGGCCTATCTGGTAAAAGGACGTAACTGGAGCACATTCAAACAATATCTTGATTCCCCTGAGTGCCATCGGCTCACACTGGGCATCATGAATTATCAGGAACAATTTGGTGAGATCAGTCTGGCGAGAAAGATTGCCGCTGAACAGGCAAAATCCCAGGCAGCGGCCCAAAATGGTGCAGCAGCAGTCAGCAATATAAAAAAGATAACTACGCCCAAACAGATAGAATACGTCACGACTGCCGATGCTATTAATTTGTTGGTAAAGATTCAGGGAAAGATTAACTTTATCAGTAGAGTTGAATTATCACCGATTGAAGACATCGAGGAAAGAATAGAAACCTTAATGAAGCATATTGATTCAAACTTCGGTTACCTGTTAAACATAAGAGGCGGGGGTAGCGGACACGCAGTAAGTCTCACCACCGGACAAAAAAGGATAAAGTTTTTTGATCCTAATTACGGTGAAATATCCTATCCTGACACAAAAACAGGACGAGAGTATTTTAAGTCTGCTCTTTATTTTTTATTTTACGAATTTTATAAAGAGTATAACAACATAATTATCTCTCGTTTTACTTACTGATTAACATCATACACTTCTCATCACATCCTGCTTTATGTTCCCCCTCATCGGGGGAACATAAACAGATCACGTTTATTCAGATTGATTTTCCAGTGCCGGTTTCTCTGTACCAATCGCAATTTTTTGCGGCTGCAACGCTTCCGGCACATCCCGCACCAGATTGATATGCAGCAGGCCATGGGTAAACTCAGCCGCCGACACATGCATATGTTCTGCCAGCGTGAAGCTCAGGGTGAAAGGCTTAATCACTAACCCCTGATGCAGATATTCCACTTTGGTTTCCGGCTGTGCAGGCGCGCCGCTGACCGTCAAACGCGGCCCTTCGACTTCAATATTCAGTTCGCTTTGCTGGAAACCCGCCAGCGCCAGTGAAATCCGGTAATGGTTATCGTCGTATTTTTCAATATTGTATGGCGGAAACGCCTGATCCGCGCCCTGCATTGAACTGGCTAATTTATCGAATCCAATCCACTGACGCAGTAATGGGGAAATATCGTAGTTACGCATAATGTCACTCCTTCTATGAAGCAAGTTGGTTAATTCCGCCACCCTTTTGGCTGTGACGGTGCAGCTCCCTGACGGCGAGCCTAAACTTTTTCAATTTCTGGCGGTCAATAACGATGGCCGCAAGGGATTTATTGCCGGTAAATCAGCGGATTTCGATACGCCGCGGTTTGGACGATTCAGGAACGACACGTTCCAGATCGATATACAGCAAACCGTTCGACAAATTGGCCGCTTTTATCTGGATATGCTCAGCCAGCTGGAATTTGCGCTCGAAATTACGTTCCGCAATGCCCTGATATAAATACGTCCGCTCAGTGTCGCCGGGTGCATGTGCACCTTTGACCAGCAGCATGTTGTCGTGCGCGGTAATGTCCAGCTCAGATTCGGCGAAACCGGCTACCGCGATCGCAATCCGGTAATGGTTTTCGTCAACCAGCTCGACATTATAAGGGGGATAGCCGCCGCCCTGATTCTGACCCGATTCGATGAGATTAAATAAACGGTCAAAACCAATGGCAGAACGGTATAACGGGGATAAATCAAAATTACGCATGCCAACTTCTCCTGATATTCAGCGAGTATTTTTAAATAGCCTTCCAGTCGGACAGGCCAGCGTCGCAGTGATGACAGGAGAACCCTTCCGGCGTTCCTCCTCCTGCGTCGTACAGTAAAAATGGAGACGAAAGGGATTTTTTCAAGCCGGTAAAAACAAAAAAATTTGGCTGCTGTTTATAGGCTGACAGCCAAAATACATGACAGGTCAGGGTGAAAAACCAGGGAGAGCAGGCGGATTCCTGCAAGATTTCAAATAGTAATTACACTTAATGGGATCGCAGCCACAGAGCTACAGCTTGCTTTGTTAATTTTTTGTGCTGAGTGGTATAAGTCCCTTTGACTTAAAAACTCAGCCTGACAGCATAAGATGAGTTCTAACATGAAGAAATTTGCATTAACGCCGCTGATGACAGGATGTGTTTTTTTAGCGACGAGCGGATGTTCCAGCGTGATGACCCATACCGGGGGCGATACAGGGTATTATTCGGGTGCACGCGCGGATGTGAATATGATGAAAAGCGATGACACCAGTTGGGCGATGACGCCACTGCTGTTAATCGATTTACCGTTCAGCGCCCTGCTGGATACGGTATTGCTGCCTTACGATTACTATCGCAGCGGGACAGTGACCACCCGCGATCGCGTTAAGGCCAGCGAGGAACACAATATTGCGCTGAGTAACGGGGTCGATATCGATCATGTTCCGCCAATGACCACCACCGATCGCGGTCACAAGTCTTCGGCGCATAAAAAATAAACGTACAAAAGCCGGCCAACACTATGGGATCGTTTCAAACCCTGGCCGGTTTACTCAAAGAACTACCGAGCGTGAGTAACAAAAATCTGAGCGAATTCCCCGCACTGACGCATAAACGCGACCCTGCTGCCATCTGGCGAATACACCACCGCATCCGCACAGGGCGCAATATCTGACCGTGGCGTTAACCGCTGCATCTCTCCGCTTTGCACATCCAGACGCATCACGCTGTTGTCGCAGACCAGCGCCAGCGACTGTCCGTCCGGGCTCCAGCTGAACGCGGACTGAATGCCGTGCTCACAATGGCTGATTTGTACCGGCGCGCCGCCGTTCGGCGAAACCGTCCACAACTGAACGATATCGTTGTGATCTTTCATCAGAAACGCAATCCGGGCGTCATCCGGTGAAACCCGCAGCCAGTGACGCGGTTGCAGGGCAATGCCCTTTTCAGTGAACGTGAGCCGCCGCTGTTTCACGCCGTCGGGCGGCGCAGGCAGTGTTTCCGGCGTGCCTTGCAAAGGTTTTGCTCCCGCCTGTCGGTAATCCGCATCGTTCTCAGGTAAATCCACTACGAAGATTTCCGGATGCTTTTCGCCATCAGCAGAAAGGGTATCGCCGATAAAGGCCAGCGCCCAGCGCTGACGGCTGCCATCCGGTTTTATATAGCCTTCGCGGCCAATCCAGCCCTCTTCATAAGCCCGGTTAATCTCATCACTGCCGGGCTGCGGCGTGGCCGTCGTTTCGCTGACCAGGACGCTGAAATGGCTGCCATCATATTCACGGGGGTGATGTTTTGGAGGTGTGACCGGATGCCCTGAAATCGCCACGCCGACATTGCGCAGGTCGAGCGCCGGATCCCGCTCATGTAAGACATGGTCGTTGTAGGTAAAACTCAGGCGTGAACTGTCCGGACTGAAAACGTGCACATGTGTGCCACCCCGCAACGCACCGGGGGTAAAGGGGGCGGTGATATCCATCGCATCCAGCGTGACGGCACCGGCGCGCTGCGGCTCAGAGACCATCACGCCGCGCCGGTGATGAAAATCGTACTGCCAGCTTTCATCGGGATTTTCCGGGCCATGAATAAACACATAACGCGCGGGATGTTGCAGGCTGACCGTTACCACGCCGACGTGCGCGCCATCCTTCGCCTGATAAAGCACTTCCGTCTCACCGCTTTCAATATTCACACGCTCAATGGTTGAGCCGGTAAAAGAACCGCCGTGCGGACGGACGTCATACACCAGCCACTGGCTGTCCGGCGTCCAGACGTTAATGTTGGTCAGCTGGTGCCCGCGGGCATCAGCGGTAAGCTGTTTTTCCATGGCCGCGAGGCTCCTTCAGGGCAGGTTCAGACGTTGAGTACGAATTTCTCAATGGCAAACGCCACGCCGTCTTCCATGTTGGTTTTGGTCACGAACTGGCTGACGGCTTTGACGCTGTCGAGCGCATTGCCCATCGCCACACCCGTTCCGGCGTATTCAAGCATCGCAATGTCGTTTTCCTGATCGCCGAGCGTCATCACGCTTTCACGTGCGATACCCAGTTTTTCGGTCAGGGTTTTCACGCCTTCGCCTTTATTCACGCGTTTATCCAGGATTTCGAGGAAATACGGCGAACTTTTCATGATGGTGTAGCGTTCTTTCGCTTCTGCCGGAAGCTGGCTGATGGCGCGATCCAGCAGTTCCGGATCATCAATCATCATCACTTTCGGGAAGGTCAGCGCCGGATCCATTTCTTCAGCAGGGCAGAATTGCAGCGGAATACCGGTGGTGAAAGATTCATGCACGCTGTATTTGCTGATATGACGGTTGGCGGTAAACAGGTCTGTTTTGGTCAGTGCGTGGAAGTGAACACCGAGCTGACGGGCCAGTTGTTCAAAGTAGTGATAATCTTCAATTCTGAGGGCTATTTCGGCGATCACGCTGCCATCTTTGGCATTATGCACCAGCGCACCGTTGTTGGTGATGCAGTAACACCCTTCCTGCTGTAAATCCAGTTCCATCAGATAACGCTGTACGCCAATAAAAGGACGGCCGGTCGCCAGAACGATTTGCACACCCTTTGCCCGTGCTTCTGACAACGCTTTTTTAACGGCAGGAGTGACTTCATGTTGCGGATTGAGCAACGTCCCGTCCATATCAATTGCAATTAATTCAATAGCCATAGCATCCTCAGAGTTTAAATAACCTGCTTCAATGCTAACGCGATTAGCCGCTGTAAAGCCAGCCGGAATGCGGGTCGCGTCAGACGAAAAAAAAGTCCGAAACGGTTTCCCGGTTCGGACTCTTTATCAGCTCAGACCCTTATCAGATATCGATATTGGCGGCTTTCAGGGCGTTCTCTTCGATAAAGGCGCGGCGCGGTTCAACCGCATCGCCCATCAGCGTCGTGAACAACTGGTCAGCGGCGATGGCATCCTTCACGGTCACACGTAACATGCGACGTTGCTCAGGATCCATGGTGGTTTCCCACAGCTGTTCAGGGTTCATTTCACCCAGACCTTTGTATCGCTGAATCGACAGACCACGACGGGACTCTTTCACCAGCCATTCCAGCGCCTGTTCGAAGCTGGTGACGGGCTGACGGCGTTCGCCACGTTCGATGAAGGCATCTTCTTCGATCAGGCCGCGCAGCTGTTCGCCCAGCGCACAGATTTTACGGTATTCGCCGCCTTTGATGAAATCGGCATCCAGATCGTAATCGGTATCAACACCGTGGGTGCGGATACGCAGAACCGGCTCGAACAGCTGATGTTCGCGGTTTTCACGCACGATCGCGCTGTAAGAACTGCCGTGCTGCTCTTTTTCGTTGAGACGCGCCACCAGCGATTCCATCCAGGCCTGCACTTTCGCCTGATCAGCCAGATCTGCACCCGGCAGGGTCGGCTGATAGATCAGGTTATTCAGCAGCGCACGCGGATAACGACGTTCCATGCGGCCAATCATTTTCTGCACGCTGTGATGTTCAGCGACCAGTTTCTCCAGCGGTTCACCCGCCAGGGCTGGCGCATGGGCGTTGGCGTGTAACGTTGCCCCGTCCATCGCAATGGAAATCTGATACTGATCCATTGCTTCGTCATCTTTAATGTACTGTTCCTGCTTGCCTTTTTTCACTTTGTACAACGGCGGCTGGGCGATGAACACGTGACCACGTTCTACAATTTCAGGCATCTGACGGTAGAAGAAAGTCAGCAACAGGGTACGGATGTGTGAACCATCGACGTCGGCATCGGTCATGATGATGATGCTGTGATAGCGCAGTTTGTCCGGGTTGTACTCGTCACGGCCAATGCCGCAACCGAGTGCTGTAATCAGCGTTGCCACTTCCTGAGAAGAGAGCATTTTGTCGAAGCGCGCTTTCTCAACGTTGAGGATTTTACCTTTCAACGGCAGAATCGCCTGGTTCTTACGGTTACGGCCTTGTTTTGCAGAGCCGCCCGCTGAGTCCCCTTCCACTAAGTACAGTTCGGAATGTGCCGGGTCGCGTTCCTGACAGTCCGCCAGTTTGCCTGGCAAGCCAGCCAGATCCAGCGCGCCTTTACGGCGGGTCATTTCACGCGCTTTACGTGCCGCTTCACGGGCACGCGCTGCGTCGATGATTTTACCGACAACGATTTTGGCGTCTGACGGGTTTTCCATCAGGTAATCCACCAGCTTCTCGTTCATCAGCGTTTCAACCGCTGTTTTCACTTCAGAAGACACCAGTTTGTCTTTGGTCTGAGAAGAGAACTTAGGATCCGGCACCTTCACAGACACCACAGCAATCAGGCCTTCACGGGCATCGTCACCGGTGGCGCTGATTTTAGATTTCTTGCTGTAGCCTTCTTTATCCATGTACGCGTTCAGGGTACGGGTCATTGCCGAACGGAAACCGGCTAAGTGAGTCCCGCCATCGCGCTGTGGAATGTTGTTGGTGAAGCAGTAAATGTTTTCCTGGAAACCGTCGTTCCACTGCAACGCCACTTCAACGCCAATGTCATCTTTGACCGTGGAGAAATAGAATACGGTCGGATGGATTGGGGTTTTGTTTTTGTTCAGATATTCCACGAAAGCTTTGATACCGCCTTCATAATGGAAGTGATCGTTTTTACCATCACGTTTATCCAGCAGGCGGATCGCCACGCCGGAGTTCAGGAATGACAGTTCACGCAGGCGTTTCGCCAGAATGTCATACTCGAATTCAGTGTGATTGGTGAAGGTGTTGAAGCTTGGCCAGAAACGTACCGTGGTACCGGTCACGTCAGTATCGCCAATCACTTTCAGCGGATCCTGAGGTTCGCCATGCACGTAAGTCTGGGTGTGCACTTTGCCTTCGCGGCGGATAACCAGTTCCAGTTTTTCTGACAGGGCGTTAACGACGGAAACACCCACGCCATGCAGACCGCCGGAGACTTTATACGAGTTATCGTCAAATTTACCGCCGGCATGAAGAACGGTCATGATGACCTGAGCAGCAGAAACGCCCTCTTCTTCATGAATACCGGTCGGAATGCCACGACCATCATCCTGTACGGACACAGAGTTATCCGCATGGATCGTGACCTGAATCTCTTTACAGTGGCCCGCGAGGGCTTCGTCGATAGCGTTGTCCACAACCTCGAATACCATGTGGTGCAGACCAGTGCCGTCATCGGTATCGCCGATATACATGCCGGGGCGCTTACGCACCGCGTCCAGCCCTTTTAATACCTTGATACTTGAGGAGTCATAAGAATTCGACATCAACGTTTCTCGCTCATTTTTAGTCCTGTGATAGAACGGCTATTTTACCTTGTTCCACGCGGAACATCTTGCCCTTTTCACCCATCATGTCGGTCACTTGCTCAGCGCTTATCGCACTGACAAAAACCTGTGCCTGGGTGGCTTTCAGGCGATCGGCCAGCAACCGACGTCGGTCGGCGTCCAGCTCAGAGGCAAAATCGTCAAGAAGATACAGGCAACGCCGCCCGCTCTGTCGGGTGAGAAACTCACCCTGCGCCAGTCTCAGCGCGCACATCAGTAACTTCAACTGCCCGCGGGACAGTAAATCTTCCACCGGCGTGCCGTCGGCACGAATGCGGAAATCCGCTTTATGCGGGCCTGATGCGGTATAAGTTAAGGCTCTGTCGCGCTCAAAATTACGCTCCAGCAACTCGCCGTACTCCGTTTCCTTGTCCCATCCACGCTGGAAAGAAAAACTGAGGGCGAATTCAGGCAGGAATTGCGCGCAGGTCGCACTGATATCAGCCGCGATCGCGTCGCTGTATGCTGCCCGCCATTCGCTAATGCGCTCGGCTAACGGGATCAGCTCCTGATCCCAGGCGCGAATTTGCGCATAACGACTCACCTGTCGCAGCGCGGCGTTGCGCTGCTTGAGTAACCGTCGCAGGTTGCTCCAGGCGATAAAAAAACCGGGGTCGTGATGAAAACAACCCCAGTCAATAAATGCCCGCCGGTACTTCGGCCCGCCATTAAGCAGGGTGAAGCCTTCGGGTGTGATCAATTGCATCGGCAGCATCTGTGCCAGCTCAGACACTTTGTGTCCGTCACTGCCATCAATGCGCACTTTACTGTCGCCCTGACGGCTTTTGCTCAGGCCAATCGACAACTCACGATCACCGCCGTCATCCACACGCGCATGGAGAACAAACTCCGGCTGATCGTGACGGATAACGCGTCCGGCCTGCAAACTGCGAAAAGCGCGGCCATGCCCCAGCGTATAGACCGCTTCGAGCACGCTGGTTTTACCGCTGCCATTGGGACCGACCAGAAAGTTAAAACCGGGCGACGGATCTAAATCCGCCGCCTCGATGTTGCGGAAATCTTTTATCAGTAAGCGCGTTAAGGCCATCTACATCCATTCCAGGGCGTCATCGTCGCAGCCAGTTTGCGTGCAGACAGCGCACAGCAAGCGGAGCGTACTCAGGTACGTGACATTGCGGGCACTGCCCAATCGCAAAATGACAAGTAAGATCGCCCGATCAGAGCCTCATCGGCATGACGACGTACGCCGCCGACTGACTGGCCGCGTCTTCGATCTGCACGCTGGAAACAGAGTCGGTCAGCAGCAGATTCACGTCTTCGCACTTGAGCGCATTGAGCACATCCAGCACGTAACTGACGTTAAAGCCGATTTCCATTTCGGTGCCTTCGTAGCCGACATCCAGAATTTCTTCTGCTTCTTCCTGTTCCGGGTTATTCGCGGTGATTTTCAGCTGGTTATGGCTGACATACAAACGCACGCCACGGAATTTTTCATTGGACAGGATCGCTGCACGGGCAAACGCCTGTTTCAGCAAATCGCAGCCTGCCTGCAGCGTTTTGTCCGGATTTTTCGGCAATACGCGGCGATAATCAGGGAAACGACCGTCAACCAGTTTGGACGTAAAGATAAAGTCGCCGACGTGAGCACGGATATTGTTGCTGCCGATTTGCAGCTGCAATGTGGTGTCACCGCCATCCAGCAGACGCACCAGTTCCATCACGCCTTTACGCGGCACGATGACTGAATGCGAAGGCAGCGACTGGCCGATCGGCATAGAACATACCGCCAGACGGTGGCCGTCAGTGGCAACAGTACGCAGTTCTTCACCTTCGGTTTCGAACAGCATGCCGTTTAAATAATAACGCACGTCCTGATGGGCCATCGAGAACTGCGTGGCTTCGATCAGACGTTTCAACGTGGCTTGCGGCAGGGTGAATTCTACCTCGCTTTGCCAGTCGTCGAGATTAGGGAAATCTGTCGCCGGCAGGGTCGACAGCGAGAAACGGCTGCGGCCTGATTTTACCAGCATGCGGTCGCCGTCGAGAGCGACGGAAATTTCCGCGCCTTCGGGCAATCCACGGCAGATATCAAAGAATTTACGCGCCGGTACCGTGGTGGCACCCGCTTCATGTGGCTGAGACAGCGCGACTTTCGCCACCATCTCCATTTCCAAATCCGTCCCGGTCAGCGACAGCGCGCCATCCGTCACCTGTAATAACAGGTTACCCAGAATAGGCAACGTAGGTCGTCCACCCAGCGGGCTACTGACCTGTTGCAGTGGTTTCAGCAAATGCTCACGTTCAACAATAAATTTCATAGCGCTAGGAAGATAATGTTCTGATTAAGTTGGAGAAATCTTCTTTGATGTCGTGACTTTCTTCACGCAACTGCTCGATTTTACGGCAGGCGTGCAACACCGTGGTATGGTCCCGACCACCGAACGCATCGCCGATTTCTGGCAGGCTGTGGTTGGTCAGCTCTTTCGCCAGCGCCATCGCCATCTGGCGTGGGCGGGCTACCGAACGGGAGCGCCGTTTGGAAAGCAGGTCAGCGACCTTGATTTTATAATATTCGGCCACTGTTTTCTGAATATTATCAATAGTGACCAGCTTCTCCTGAAGCGCTAACAAATCGCGCAACGCTTCACGAACGAAGTCGATGGTGATCGCACGGCCGGTAAAGTTGGCATTGGCGATCACGCGGTTCAGTGCGCCTTCAAGCTCACGCACATTGGAACGCAGACGTTTAGCAATAAAGAAGGCCACTTCGCCCGGCAGACGGATATCGTTCTCGTCGGCCTTTTTCATCAGGATCGCTACGCGGGTTTCTAATTCAGGCGGCTCGATCGCCACCGTTAAACCCCAGCCGAAACGCGATTTCAGACGATCTTCTACACCGTTGATCTCTTTTGGATAACGATCCGAGGTCAGGATGATCTGCTGATTGCCTTCCAGCAGGGCATTAAAGGTGTGGAAGAACTCTTCCTGTGAACGCTCTTTATTGGCAAAGAACTGGATGTCATCGATGAGCAACGCATCGACAGAACGGTAATAGCGTTTGAACTCTTCAATGGCGTTGTTTTGCAGGGCTTTGACCATGTCCTGAACAAAACGCTCGGAGTGCATGTACACCACTTTGGCATTGGCTTTGCGCGCCATGATGCCGTTACCGACCGCATGCAATAAGTGGGTTTTACCCAGGCCGGTGCCACCATAAAGGAAGAGCGGGTTGTATGCGCCACCCGGATTATCCGCCACCTGACGCGCCGCCGCGCGGGCCAGCTGGTTGGATTTACCTTCTACGAAGTTATCAAAGGTATGTTTCGGGTTGACGTTAGAGCGATAAGACAGTTCGGGCTGAACCGGTGAGCTGTCCCAGCTTGGACGGGAAGGCGCCAGACGTGGGATCGCAGGCGCAGCCTGTGAACTGACACTGGCCGCGACAGGCTGGCTGACGCGTTGGATCACCGGCTTGCTGCCGACTTCAAATCGCAGCACCGGTGCATCCGTGCCGCAGAAATCATTAAGCAAGCCGTTAATATTGTTTAGGTATTTGTCACGAACCCAATCCAGGACAAAACGATTCGGGGCGTACAGCGCCAGCGTATTGTCGTTGAGTTCCGCCTGCAGGGGGCGTATCCACATACTGAATTCTGTGGCAGGTAGTTCATCCTGCAAACGGGCAAGACATTGCTGCCAAAGCGAAAGTGACACGGCGGACTCCACTCGAACAAGTATCAAAAAAGAAAAGGATCAGGATATTTTTTAAATCATGATTTTTGGCACACGTTCCGCCCGGCTATGGGGGAAATTTCTCTCACCACCCTGTCAGTGGCGTAAAGTCACGTGCGAACCGCTTTTTACGGTTTGTGTCGATCACTTCCCTGCTGGGATCGCGATCGGAATGGCGGATCATAACGCAATCCGGCACAGAGATCCTCCCCTTCCTGACAGTTTAGATCCTTTTTATCCACAGGCAGCGATCGGCAAGTGGGTAAGCTTAGCCGATCCTTTTTAAATTAGGCGATGTAATCATCACTCTGGTGAAAAAATAGGAGTCCGCTGAGCTAAATTTCATCACATTGCGAGAAAGATCTCATGCCTGTGGATAAGGATCAGCCGAGGATCCTTGCGATTTATGGCAGAGTCCGTATAATCCTCAGCCCTACGTGTGAAGCCTGTGTTCCTGATGGTCATAACCAGATGGATATTGCGGTGTGACCACGGGCAATTCTGGTAAACACTTGAACCATTTCTGGCAATGTAAATTGACTCAGGACTGTACAGTTATTACAATCCCGCTTCTTTATATGTTGCGACAAAGGCACCGGTCGTTTTTTCGCCGAAATGTCTTCGCGTTTACTGATCAGTAATAATTTAAGTTTAGGTAGAAATCGCCATGAAACGCACTTTCCAACCGTCCGTATTGAAGCGCAACCGTAGCCACGGCTTCCGTGCTCGTATGGCCACCAAAAATGGTCGTCAGGTTCTGGCTCGCCGTCGTGCGAAAGGCCGTACCCGTCTGTCAGCTTCTAAGTAATAAAAGCTAACCTATTTAGTGGTTAAGCTCGCTTTTCCCAGGGAGTTACGTTTGTTAACTCCCCGTCATTTCACTTTCGTCTTCCAGCAGCCACAACGGGCTGGCACGCCGCAAATCACGATACTCGGCCGCCTGAACGAGCTGGGGCATCCCCGCATCGGTCTCACCGTCGCAAAAAAACACGTCAAACGCGCACATGAACGCAATCGGATTAAACGCCTAACCCGCGAAAGTTTCCGGTTGAATCAGCACACGCTGCCGTCGATGGATTTTGTGGTGGTCGCCAAGAAGGGTGTCGCCGATTTAGATAATCGCGCGCTGACGGAAGCGTTGGAGAAATTATGGCGTCGACATTGCCGACAGGCTCCCGCATCCTGATAAAGCTGATACGTGGTTATCAGTTATTCATCAGTCCGTTGCTCGGGCCACATTGCCGCTTTCGACCAACCTGCTCTCAATACGGTATTGAAGCAATTGGTCGTTTTGGCATGTTAAAAGGCAGTTGGTTGACTTTGAAACGCGTATTAAAATGCCATCCTTTGAACCCAGGTGGTGATGACCCCGTACCGCCGAAAACCGACAATAACAGAGAACACTAACGATGGATTCGCAACGCAATCTTTTCCTCATCGCTCTGCTGTTCGTGTCTTTCATGATCTGGCAGGCATGGCAAACGGACCACGCTCCGCAACCGGCCAACCAGACCACGCAACAGACTGCGAACACTGCAAACGGTGATGCTGCTAATCAGGCTGTTCCTGATAGCGGACAGGGCAAATTAATTACAGTTAACAGTGATGTGCTGTCATTAACGATCAACACCCGTGGTGGCGACATTGAGCAGGCTCTGCTGAAGGCGTACCCGACGACTTTAGGCTCTGACCAGCCTTTCCAGTTACTGGAAACCACTCCTAATTTCCTCTATCAGGCGCAAAGCGGCCTGACAGGCAAAAACGGTCCAGACAATCCGGCTAACGGCGAACGCCCTCTGTTCCAGGCGAGCTCCGATACCTTCACGATGGCTGAAGGCCAGTCTGAACTGCGCATTCCGATGACTTACACGGCGGCAAACGGTGCGGTTTACACCAAAACCTTCGTGATCAAACGTGGCTCTTACGCGGTAAACGTTGAATACAACATCAACAACACCACGGCAGCCCCGCTTGAACTGACCATGTTTGGCCAGCTGAAACAAACCACCGAATTGCCTAAGCACCGTGATACCGGCAGCAATAACTTTGCTCTGCACACATTCCGCGGCGCGGCATACTCCTCAAGTGATGACAAATATCAGAAGTACGCGTTCGATAAGAGCGAAGCGCTGAATGTCACCACGCAGGGCGGTTGGGTTGCGATGTTGCAGCAGTACTTTGCTACCGCGTGGATCCCGTCAGCGAAAGACACCAATACCTTCTTCACGACCACCAATAACGGTATCTCAACGATTGGCTTTAAAGGCACGCCGTTTACCGTTGCACCAGGTGCGCAGCAACAAGTTGCGTCTATCCTGTGGGTTGGCCCGGAAATTCAGGACAAGATGGCCGCTATCGCGCCTCACCTGGATCTGACGGTTGACTACGGTTGGTTGTGGTTCATCTCTCAGCCACTGTTCAAACTGTTGAAATTCATTCAAGGGTTTGTCGGTAACTGGGGCTTCTCGATCATCGTAATCACCTTTATTGTCCGCGGTATCATGTACCCACTGACCCGCGCACAGTACACGTCGATGGCGAAAATGCGTATGCTGCAGCCGAAACTGGCCGCCATGCGTGAACGTATCGGTGATGACAAACAGCGCATGAGTCAGGAAATGATGGCGCTGTATAAGTCTGAGAAAGTGAACCCGCTGGGGGGTTGTCTGCCGCTGGTTATTCAGATGCCAATCTTCCTGGCACTGTATTACATGCTGTCTGGTTCCATTGAATTGCGCCATGCGCCATTTATCCTGTGGATCCATGACCTGTCAGCGCAAGACCCGTACTACATTCTGCCGGTTCTGATGGGTATCACGATGTTCTTCATCCAGAAGATGTCGCCGACCACCGTCACTGACCCGATGCAACAGAAGATCATGACCTTCATGCCGGTCATCTTCACCGTGTTCTTCCTGTGGTTCCCGTCCGGTCTGGTGGTGTACTACATCGTCAGTAACCTGGTCACCATTCTCCAGCAGCAGCTGATTTATCGCGGGCTGGAAAAACGTGGCCTGCACAGCCGCGACAAGAAAAAGTCATAAGTGAATGTCAGGGCGGCTTTCGTCCTGACCGCTAAACTTGATGATTAAAGACAAAGGCGGTCATTTGACCGCCTTTTGCATATCCGTAAAAAGACCAACAGAGATCATTGCTATGAGCACCTCAGATACCATTATTGCCCAGGCAACTCCACCCGGCCGCGGTGGTGTGGGCATTTTGCGCATTTCCGGCCGGGCGGCGCGTGATGTGGCACAGGCTGTCTTAGGTAAACTGCCGAAACCACGTTATGCCGATTATTTGCCGTTTCAGGATGCCGATGGCAGCACGCTGGATCAGGGCATCGCGCTGTGGTTCCCCGGCCCGAATTCCTTTACCGGTGAAGACGTGCTTGAGTTACAGGGCCACGGCGGGCCGGTGATCCTGGATTTACTGCTCAAACGCATTATCGCGCTGGAAAACGTGCGTATTGCGCGTCCGGGCGAATTCTCTGAACGGGCATTCCTTAACGACAAACTCGATCTGGCACAGGCTGAAGCGATTGCTGACCTTATCGACGCCAGTTCCGAGCAGGCCGCACGGTCTGCGGTTAACTCCTTACAGGGCGCTTTCTCGAACCGTATTCATCATCTGGTGGAAGCACTCACTCACCTGCGGATCTTCGTCGAAGCGGCAATCGACTTCCCCGATGAGGAAATCGACTTCCTGTCCGACGGCAAAATCGAAGCGCAACTGAATACCGTGATGGGCGATCTCGACGCCGTACGTGCGGAAGCACGTCAGGGCAGCCTGCTGCGCGAAGGGATGAAAGTGGTGATTGCCGGTCGTCCGAACGCCGGTAAATCGAGCCTGCTGAACGCGCTGGCAGGCCGTGAAGCGGCAATCGTCACCGATATCGCGGGCACCACGCGCGACGTTTTACGCGAACACATCCATCTCGACGGCATGCCGTTGCACATCATCGACACCGCCGGGTTACGTGAAGCCAGCGACGAAGTGGAGCGTATTGGTATCGAACGTGCGTGGAATGAGATCGAACAGGCGGATTTAGTGCTGTTTATGGTCGACGGCACCACCACGGCGGCCACCGAACCGGCAGACATCTGGCCAGAATTTATGGCCCGCCTGCCTGCGACGTTGCCGATTGTCGTTGTGCGGAATAAAGCCGATATCACCGGCGAAGCCCTGGGACAAACGGAAGTGAATGGTCACTCACTTATTCGTCTGTCTGCCCGCACGGGCGATGGCGTGGATCTGCTGCGCGATCATCTGAAACAGGTGATGGGCTTCAACCATAATATGGAAGGCGGATTCCTCGCCCGTCGCCGTCACCTGCAGGCGCTGGAACAGGCCGCACAGCATCTGGTTCAGGGCAAAGATCAGTTGCTGGGTGCATGGGCAGGTGAATTGCTGGCAGAAGAACTGCGCCTGGCACAGCAATCGCTGAGCGAAATCACCGGCGAATTTACGTCTGATGATTTGCTGGGGCGGATTTTCTCCAGCTTTTGTATCGGTAAATAATCAGCCCTTCGCCACCAACAAAACCCACATTGCGCAATGTGGGTTTTTATTGGATTAAACAGATTACGCCTTACCAGACTTTATAAACGCGCCCGGTTTGCGCACCTTCCACACTGCGACGATAGGCTTTTGCCACACGCGCTGCCGATGCTGCCTCAAAGCCGGGGAAGAACGGGCCGTAAGCTTTCAGTGACTCTTCCACCACGGTCGGGCTGACCACGTTGATGCGAATCCCCCGGGGCAGTTCAATCGCCGCGCCACGGACAAAACCTTCCACTGCCGCGTTCACTGTGGTGGCGTTTGCTCCCTGACGGATAGGTTCATCCGCAATGATGCCGCTGGTCAGCGTGATCGACCCGCCATCATTCAGGAATGACTGACCGATCAGCGCAATGCGTACCTGCCCCAGTAATTTGTCCTGTAATCCGCTGTTGAACTGTTCTGCCGTCATTTCAGTCAGCGGGCCAAAGTGCAGGCTGCCGGTGGTGGCGATAATCGCATCGACATTTCCCGTGTTGCGGAAAAGCGTTTTCACGCTGTTTTCGTCAGTGATATCGACCTGAAAATCGCCCCGGTTTTTGCCTGCGGTGATGATTTCATGGTCTGCGCCAAACTCCCGAATCACCGCCTGACCTAATGTGCCTGTACCGCCAATCACTAAAATTTTCATCACAGATCCCTCAACGTTGGTTTGTCAGATCATCTTTCACCAAACTCAGGGTTAGATATAGACTCATATTCTTCGTTCTGTTCTAACTCAGGGTTTGTAATGTGGATAAGCTGCGGAATATCGAAGTCTTTGTCAGCGTAGTCGAAACCGGAAATTTCAGTGCTGCGGCAGAAAAACTGGGGATCTCGGCGGTGATGGTCGGTAAACACATTCAGCAACTGGAAAAGCATCTGAATGCCCGCCTGTTGCAGCGTACCACCCGCAGGCAAAGCCTGACCGATGCCGGCGAAGTGCTTTATGAAAACGGCAAACGGGTGCTGGATCAGATGAAATTCACCGAAAGCGCAATGGAAAGCCTGCAAAGCGTGCCGACCGGGCTGCTGCGGGTCAGCGCGCCGGTATCGCTGGGTTCCAGTGTCGTGGCGCCGATGCTGGCCCGTTACCTGCAAAAACATCCTGAAGTGAACGTGGAACTGATACTGAGTAACGCCCGGGTCGATTTGATCGGTGAAGGTTTTGACGCGGCGATCCGTATCGGTGAGATCGGCGATGACCGGCTGGTCGCAAAGCCACTGAAGCCTTATGAAATGGTGATCTGTGCGTCTCCGGGGTATTTGCAGCAGTTCGGCACGCCCGTTTCACCGGACGATCTGAAAACGCACCCGTGTCTGGTGCATACCGTCTGGAATCAGAGCGAAGGCTGGCAACTGGCGAATGCAGAACGCACCACGTCGGCGTGGCCGGTGAACAGCCGCTATGTCTCCAACGACGGCCATGCGTTGCGTGCCGCCGCACTGGAAGGCGCCGGTTTGTTATTGCAGCCCAAAGTATTGCTGGCACAAGACATCGCCAGCGGGAAGCTGATCCCGGTGCTTGAATCTTTTATTCCGCAGCCCCGGGCGGTGCATCTGGTGTATCTGCCTGATTTCAGGCCGCGCGCCAAGCTCAACAGCCTGATTAACTTCATGACTGAACACGCCTTTTACTGAGTCATGCCACAAAATGAAAAGCGGTAAGTGATTGCTCACTTACCGCTCAATTAAATCAAATTTAGTCGGACATGATCAGAGTTTAAATCCGGCGACCACGGTTTCCAGCTGAACGGTCTGATCCTGCATCGCCTGCGCGGCAGCAGACACCTGTTCGACCAGCGCGGCGTTCTGCTGGGTGGCGTTATCCAGCTGAGTGATCGCAACGTTGACCTGCTCGATACCCAGGCTTTGCTCCTGGCTGGAAGACATGATCTCGTTCATCAGCGTCGCCACGTTATTTACGCCGCCCATGACTTCATCCATTGTCGTTCCCGCCGTCGCCACCAGCTCGCTGCCGGTGGAGATATCCGCCACTGAATCCTCAATCAGCTTTTTGATTTCCCGCGCGGAGGTGGCCGAACGCTGCGCCAGACTGCGCACTTCGGAGGCCACCACGGCGAAACCGCGCCCCTGCTCGCCTGCACGGGCCGCTTCAACCGCCGCATTCAGCGCCAGAATGTTGGTCTGGAAAGCGATGCCGTCGATCACACTGATGATATCGACAATCTTGTGCGAAGAACGGGTGATAGAGCCCATGGTATCCACGACCTGTTTCACCACTTCCGAGCCTTTCTCGGCCACAGCCGAGGCATTGCGCGCCAGCTGATTGGCCCCCTCCGCATTGGCGGCGTTCTGTTTCACGGTGCTGGTCAGCTGTTCCATTGACGCCGCCGTTTCCACAATCGAACTGGCCTGTTCCTCGGTACGCGCCGAGAGATCCAGATTACCGCTGGCAATCTGGCGTGAAGCCGAGGTGATTGCCAGACTGCTGTCGCCGACCTGACGGAGAATGGATTGCAGGAATGACAGGAAACTGTTGAAGCTCTGGTTGATCTGATTGAACTCGGGACTGCGGCTTTCCGGCAGACGCTGGGTTAAATCCGCGCCGCCAGCCGAAAGCTGCGCGATGTTTTTATTCAGTGCCGCCAGCTGACGCATGAAAATTTTGATTGCCGCAATCAGGACGATCAGCAGCAGCAAGACCATCGGGATCTGCACCAGCCCCAGACTCGCAAGGATGCTGTGACTGCGCGCCAGCAACTGGCTGGTAGGCATATCCGTGGCGATGAACCATGGCCCCTGAATGTTGCTCATAAACATCGTGTGCGACGTGCCGTCGTTATCGTAATCCGCCACCAGACTGGCCTGACCGTTGATCTGATCCAGACTTTTACGGATTTGCATGGCCAGCGGGGAGGTTTCGCCCAGTGAAGCCAGCTTCGGCAGTTTTTCATCACCGGAATGGCTGGTGCCGACGATGGTGCCGTCTTTCTCCACGATATAAATTTTCGCGTTAACCTTTTTCTCCATTTCCGTCACCAGCTGGTTAAAGAACCCCAGCGTGACATCGATGGTGGCGACGCCCCATTGTTTGTCGCCTTTATAAATCGGCATCGCACAGTTGGTGCGTGGCTGGGTGCTGGCGTCATCGAAATAGGCCGGAGCCCAGACACACTGGCCCTTTTCCCCTTTTGACGCCGCCATATACCAGGACTGATCGAAATAGTTTGGCGATTCAGCGCTGTTCCAGAACGTATTGACCGTCAGCTGATTGTTATTATTACGGGCAAAGAAGGTACTGAATTTAATTTTGGCCGGATCACGCTGGTTGGGCAGCGGCCAGATCCCCCCACCGAACACCGCCGCATCCCCGTACTGATCGACCAGCGCCGGAAGCAAACGATCGATACTGTCGCTGTCCATTTGTGCGACAGTCTGGGTGATGGTACGGACCTGAGACTCGACTTTATTCAGACGGTCATTAATCGC
The DNA here is from genome assembly GCF_004364755.1 of Rahnella sp. BIGb0236. NCBI lineage: Bacteria > Pseudomonadati > Pseudomonadota > Gammaproteobacteria > Enterobacterales > Yersiniaceae > Rahnella > Rahnella sp. BIGb0236. The sequence continues at coordinate 39,216 of NZ_SOAO01000004.1, read as the reverse complement.
GACCGCCACATCATCCACCTGATTGGCAACCAGATTGCTTTCTGTCTGTTTCAGTTGGGGGGCGATATACACCTGGATCACGATAAGCGTAACGATGACCAGCACAATAAAAAACAAGCTGATCAATGCGATAAAGCGGGATTGCGTTGTTTTTAACATTTTAGGGTACTCACAGGCAAAGCAGCGAGATCGCTGCTTAACTAGTAACGGCATATTCTGACGTTTCTTTATGTTGCTATAGTAGATATATCTGGTGCGCAGATCATATGAGTGAAAAACCAGAACATCATGCCGATGAGATTTTTTCTCAACAAGGGATTAAGACTGTGATTACTTTCACTTTATGGTTATGAAAAACTTTCTGAAAAGTGAAAAAAGTGTGCTGTGATGCGGGTTTTAAGCGGTTTTTAATGATTTCTCTTAATGTTATTCTTTCTGACAACAGAGAGAATATGTACGAACCATTAATCATGGAGTGAACAATGGCGTGCCATTTTGCAAGATGGGCTTTGACGGATGCCGAACCGGATACCCACCGGTTGCCCGGAGATATCGTCATTTCCGCGAGACACCTTTCCGAAAAACAGCGACGACGTTTTCTCAACGGCCGTGTCCTGCTGGCAGAAATGATTTTCTACCTGTACGGCATTGCCGAGCTGCCGAACGTGATCACTTTACCCAGTGGTCGCCCGAGTTTTGAATCGCCCGATCTGCCTGATTTCAGCCTTGCGTATGCGGGAAGCACCGTTGGGGTTTTGATCAGCAGTGAAGGGAAAGTCGGTCTGGATCTCGAAATCATTCATGCCCGCAGTGCGCTGGTCAATCCGCAACAACAGTTACAGCTTTCTGCGGTAGAAAAAACCTGGATTGCCATGCAATCCGATCCGGTGGAATCCTCGCTGCAACTGTGGTGTATCCGCCAGAGCATGCTGAAAATGTCCGGCCTGAACGATCCCGGCCCGCTGACGCTCAGTCTGAATCCGGCCTCAGGCCGTTTGCGATCCACCGTCACACCGGAGGCGCAGGTGATGAGCGACATTGAAGGGTCGATTACCTGGGCATGTGCGCAATCGCCGTCGATTATCCGTTTGCAGTGCTGGCGCTACGAACCCGAAAATGGCTTCACCCGCACGCAAACCCTGTCCACCGACCAGCAATCTGAATCGCCTCACTTCATGAAGTTCGTCAGCCTCCCGCCAGCCAAATAAATCACGAACATCTCATCCATAACAGGAGTTATTCATGTCAGCTCAACCACTGAAGTTTGTCACACTGTTAGGTAGTCTGCGTAAAGCGTCTTACAACGGGATGGTCGCCCGCACCTTGCCGAAAGTGGCACCGGAAGGCGTCAGCATTGACGCGCTGCCTTCCATCGGTACATTGCCCTTGTACGATGCGGATATTCAGCAGGAAGAGGGCTTTCCGGCCGAAATCGAGGCTATCGCGGAGCAGATCCGTCAGGCAGACGGCGTGATTATCGTGACACCGGAATATAACTACTCCGTTCCGGGCGGCCTGAAAAATGCGATTGACTGGATTTCCCGCCTGCCTGATCAGCCTCTGGCCGGTAAACCGGTGCTGATCCAGACCAGTTCCATGGGGCCGGTCGGCGGCGCGCGCTGTCAGTATCATCTGCGTCAGATCCTGGTGTTCCTGGATGCGATGGTGATGAACAAACCTGAATTTATGGGCGGCGTGATCCAGAATAAAGTGGATGACCAAATCGGCGAAGTGATCGACCAGGGCACGCTCGATTTCCTGCGTGGGCAGCTGACCGCCTTTGCGGACTACACCCGCCGCGTCACCCCGTAATTCAGCCCGTCAGAAAAGCAAACAGCCCGCAAATGCGGGCTGTTTTTTTGGTATTTTGATGACCGGTTAGTGCCCGTCAACAAATGCGATTTTCAGCACAAACAACAGGGCAACCACCACCACGCACGGGCTGATTTCTTTCCAGCGGCCGGTACCCAGTTTCATCACCACGTAAGAAATGAAACCCAGCGCGATACCTTCGGTGATCGAGAAGCTGAACGGCATCATTACCGCAGTCACGAACGCCGGAACCGCTTCGGTCAGGTCATCCCAGGAAACTCGCGCCAGACTGGAAGTCATCAGCACGCCGACATAAATCAGCGCACCGGCCGCCGCGTATTCCGGCACCATCCCCGCCAGCGGGGAAATGAAGATCACCAGCAGGAACAGCAAACCGGTTACTACCGCCGTCAGGCCGGTACGACCGCCCACGGAAACGCCGGAGGTGCTTTCAATGTACGCGCCCACCGATGAAGTGCCGATAAATGCCCCCGCTACGGAAGACACGCTGTCAACGTACAGCGCCTGTTTCATCTGCGGGAACTTGCCCTGCGCATCAGCCAGACCGGCTTTATCGGTCACACCAATCAGCGTGCCGGAGGAGTCAAACAGGTTCACCAGCATGAAGGAGAAAATAACGCCCGCCAGACCGATGTTCAGCGCGCCTTTCAAATCCACCTGACCGACAACCGTGGTGATGCTCGGCGGCATCGACCAGAAACCGGTGTAATGCACGTCACCAATCATCAGGCCAATCACAGTGGTGACAATAATCGACACCAGCACAGAGGCGTGGAAGTTACGCGACGCCAGAACGGCAATAATGAAGAAGCCGAGCACGCCCAGCAGCACATTGTGCGAGGTCAGGTTACCGATAGTGACGATGGTGTCAGGGTTCGGGACAATAATGCCGGCGTTTTTCAGCCCCATCATGCCGATAAACAGCCCGATACCGGCGGTGATGCCCACACGCAGGCTGACCGGAATATTGGCAATCATCCAGTAGCGGATGCGGAAAATGGTCAGCAGCAGCAAACCCACGGCACCCCAGAATATCGCGCCCATCCCGATCTGCCATGAAACACCCATCGCGCCGACCACCACAAACGCAAAGAACGCATTCAGGCCCATCGCCGGTGCCAGAGCGACCGGCAGGTTGGCGATCACGCCCATCAGAATGCTGCCGAACGCGGCAATCAGACAGGTAGTCACAAAGACGGCCTGTTTATCCATGCCTGCGACACCCAGAATCTGCGGGTTCACGAAGACGATGTAGACCATGGTCAGGAAGGTGGTTAAACCGGCGATAGTTTCTGTGCGGACGGTGGTGCCATGCTGCGTCAGTTTAAACAGACGTTCGGCCAGACCTTTACCCGCAGTCGCATTGCTCTGTGGTGTGCTCATTGGTGAGTTCCAAAATGGGGGAAAAACAATCGGGGGGTATCCTAAGGATTTTAGCCGGAAAGCGCCAGCACTGGATGTATGGGATTAAATCTATCGTTCGGGTACAGTGCCATAACGCACACCAATAGATGAACCACTCACACGGAGGAAGTATGTCACAGGTAAAATGTGTCTTTTTTGATTGCGACGGTACGCTGGTGGACAGTGAATTGTTGTGTTGCGAAGCCTATGTCGAGATGTTTGCCCATTTTGGTGTGACGGTCTCTTTCGATGAAATGTACAAAAAATACAAGGGCGTAAAGCTGTACGAAATTATCGCCATCATCAATAAAGAGCAGGGGATCGACGTGCCGAAAGAAGACATGGAAGGGGTGTTCCGCCAGCATGTCGCACGGTTGTTTGACAGCAAACTTGAGCCGATTGACGGCGCACGCGAATTACTGGAACAGATCACCGTGCCGATGTGCGTGGTCTCTAACGGCCCGGTCACCAAAATGCAGCATTCCCTCGGACTGACCGGGCTGCTGCCCTTTATGGGCGATAAGTTATTCAGTGGCTACGATTTGCAGCGCTGGAAGCCCGATCCCGCCGTGTTGTATAAAGCCGCCGAGGTCATGAACGTGCCGGTGGAAAACTGCATTCTGGTGGAAGATTCCGTGGCGGGCGCACAGGCCGGGATCACCGCAGGCATCCCGGTCTTTTACTATTGCGCCGATCCGCACAATCCCCCGCTGGATCACCCGCTGGTCACGACGTTCCACGACCTGCGTGAACTGCCGGGGATCTGGCGGGAGATGGGGTATCAGATCACGGGTTAAGGGTTTTTTCGTACGCCTGCATCCGCTTTTCCAGTTCCGTCAGGGAGCGCAGGCCATCCGCCAGCGGCAGGGTTTTATCGTTGAAGATTTCCAGTGACCACGGGCCGGTGAATCCTTTACGGTTCAGCGTGCTGACGAAATCCACCAGCGGTAAATCGCCCTGCCCCGGATAACAGCGGTAGCTGCGGCTCCACTGCTGCACATTCATGTCTTTAAACGGCGCATCAGCCAGTTGCAGGAAGCTGATTTTCTCCAGCGGCACCTCATCCAGCCGGTCGAGGTTATCGCCCACCGCCAGAATATGAAAGCTGTCGAGCACGATACCCAGCGCCGGGCTGTTGACCTCCCTTACGCGATCCCACGCCTGCCGGTAACGGTTGATGTGTTTCCCCCACGCCAGCGCTTCAAAGCCGATACGGATGTCATAGGGCTGCGCCATGTCGGCCAGCGCCGCGAGATCGGCAATCTGCACATCCCGCTCCGGCGAACTGTCGGGATCGGTGTTACTGCACACCAGCAAATGGTCGCAACCCAGTTCACTCATCAGATCGAACTGGCGACGGGCGCGGGCCAGTTTCTCAACCCGCCGCGGAGGGGGCACCCCTTCGACATCCCGGAAAGGTTGCAGCAGAAAAATACGTAAGCCGAGGGAATCGGCCAGATTACGGATAGCCGTCGGTTTGACCGGACTTTTAAGCAAATCATCTTCGAATATTTCCACGCCATCAAATCCCGCAGCGGCTATCGCTGTGAGTTTTTCGGGCAAGGTTCCTGGTACTGAAACTGTCGCAATCGAACGTAACCGGGTGGTGTCAGGCAAAATAGCGTCCTTTTCGTCAGGTTTCGATACTAACAGTAGTGGACTCTGGCAGAGCGTTCGTCAAGTGTTGTAGGCTTACGGATATGCACAGATTGTAACTGAGCGAATCAATGGTTACTCTCTGTGGCGTGAATGAGGTTAATGATGAGGATAAGACGCTGAGCAGCCAAAGTTCCCCGGCGCCGGGACGTAAAAATGATCCGATAGGGCTCAAACAACGCATTTTCGACAGCGCGCTGGCTGAATTCGCTGAATCCGGCCTGATGGGCGCGCGCATGGAAAACATCGCCTCCAATGCCAGCACCACGAAACGTATGGTGGTCTATCACTATAAGACCAAAGAAGCCCTGTACATGCTGGTTCTGGAGCACGTTTATCGCGGTATTCGTCAGCACGAGCTGGAGCTGGACTTGTCTTCATTCCCGCCCGCCGAAGCGATCGTCAAACTGGTGGAAGCCAGTTTTGATTTCCACGTCTCGCATCCGGAATTTATCCGGATTGTCTCGACGGAAAACATGCTGCGCGGCCGCTTTATCCGTCAGTCCACCAGCATCCGTGAAATTAACAAAACGGCCTTAACGCTGCTGGAAGACATTCTCGCGCGCGGTAAGCAAAGTCATCTGTTTAAGGATGACGCGCAGGCGCGTGACGTGCACCGGCTGATCAGCAGCCTGTGTGTGCATCAGGTCGCCAACCAGTATACGTTTGGCGCGTTGTTTGAAAATCCGGATGAAGTGGATTTACAGGTCGCACATTACCGCCAGCTGGCGGTACAGGTCGCACTGCGCTATGTCATGAAGTAAGGGTGTTGACCGGACGCTGTTATAGAGCGGATAGCAAAAAGGCCTCGTAAGAGGCCTTTTTTGTCGGTGAATATCAAAGACTTTTTATTCTTTATCCGCATCACCTTTGCCGTCGGTCAGCAATTTGTCCAGCGCATCGCCGCCCACATGACGGAAATCCTGGCCTTTGACGAAGTAGAAAATGAATTCGCAAATGTTCTGGCAACGGTCGCCGATACGCTCGATAGAACGGGCGCAGAACAACGCGGTCAGCACGCTGGGAATGGTGCGCGGATCTTCCATCATGTAGGTCATCAGCTGGCGCACAATGCCTTCATATTCCTGATCCACTTTCTTGTCTTCACGGTAAATACGTACCGCTTCGTCAAGATCCATACGCGCAAAGGCATCCAGCACATCATGCAGCATCTGCACGGTGTGGCGGCCAAGCGACTCCAGACTCACCAGCAGAGGCTGGTGCAGATGCGAGAATTTTTCCAGCGCCGTACGGCAGATTTTATCCGCCACGTCGCCGATACGTTCCAGCTCAGAAATGGTTTTGATGATCGCCATGACTAAACGCAGGTCGCTGGCGGTCGGCTGGCGCTTGGCAATAATGCGCACGCAGGCTTCGTCGATCGCCACTTCCATCATGTTCACTTTGTCATCGCCCTGAATGACCTGCTGTGCCAGTTCCGCATCCTGATTGTGCATGGCGGTGATGGCATCTGTCAGCTGCTGCTCAACCAGGCCACCCATCGCCAGAACCTGCGTACGGATATGCTCGAGCTCGGCATTGAACTGGCCGGATATGTGTTTGTTTAAGTTCAGGTTGTCCATTGTTCTTACCTCAACCGTAGCGGCCAGTAATGTAATCTTCAGTCTGTTTGCGCGCTGGTGACGTGAACAGCGAGTCAGTGTCGCTGTATTCGATCAGTTCGCCCAGATACATAAACGCAGTGCGATCTGAACAACGCGCAGCCTGCTGCATGTTGTGAGTCACGATCACCACGGTGTAATCAGATTTTAGCTCGGTGATCAGCTCTTCGATACGGCCGGTAGAGATCGGATCCAGCGCGGAGCACGGTTCATCGAGCAGCAGAACGTCAGGGCGGATCGCAATACCCCGGGCGATACACAGACGCTGTTGCTGACCGCCAGACAGGCTGTAACCACTCTGGTGCAGCTTGTCTTTGGATTCATTCCACAACGCGGCTTTGGTCAGCGCCCATTGCACACGCTCATCCATATCGGTGCGGGAAAGTTTTTCAAACAGACGGACACCGAAGGCGATGTTGTCGTAAATCGACATCGGGAATGGCGTCGGTTTCTGGAAGACCATGCCGACTTTGGCGCGCAGCAGCGCGATATCCTGCTTATCGACCAGAATGTTTTCGCCATCGAGCAGGATCTCGCCTTCCGCGTGCTGTTCCGGATACAGCTGGTACATTTTGTTAAACGTACGCAGCAGCGTGGATTTGCCACAACCAGACGGGCCGATGAATGCCGTGACTTCGTTCTTAGCGATATCCAGGGAAATATTTTTCAGCGCGTGGAATTTGCCGTAATAAAAGTTCAGATCGCGAACCTGAATTTTGCTGTTGGATGCGTCAGTCATTCTCAGACATCTCTCTTATTCGCGCGCCGCGTGGCGACGCCGGGTAAACAGTGACGGCAGGCGATATCGTCTGCCATCAATAATGAATCAACTTATTGCTTTTTCGGGGCGAAAATCACACGCGCCAGAATATTGAGCAACAGTACGCACACCGTAATCAGCAGCACGCCCGCCCAGGCCAGTTGTTGCCATTCGCCAAACGGGCTCATCGCAAACTTAAAGATAGTGACCGGCAGGTTGGCAATCGGCTGCATCATGTCTGTGCTCCAGAACTGGTTGGAGAGCGACGTAAACAGCAGCGGTGCGGTTTCACCGGCAATACGGGCAATGGCCAGCAGGATGCCGGTGATGATGCCGGAAACCGAGGCTTTCAGGGTGATGGCCGAAATCATTTTCCATTTTGGCGTCCCCAGCGCATAAGCCGCTTCACGCAGGCTGTCCGGCACCAGTTTCAGCATGTTTTCCGTGGTACGGATAACAATCGGGATCTGTAACAGCGCCAGCGCCAGCACGCCCGCCCAGCCAGAGAAGTGCCCCATTTTTGCCACCATAATGGTGTACACAAACAGGCCAACAACGATGGAAGGTGCGGAAAGCAGAATGTCGTTAATGAAACGAATGAATTCCGCCAGCCAGGACTTACGGCCATATTCGGCGAGATAAATCCCCGCCATGACGCCCAGTGGCGTACCAATCACCGTGGCCCACAAAATCAGTAGTCCGCTGCCCGCAATGGCGTTCGCCAGACCGCCGCCTGCGGTATTCGGTGGCGGCGTATTTTGCGTAAACAGCGCCAGCGACATGCCATCAACGCCTTTAACAACGGTGGTAAACAGGATCCACACCAGCCAGAACAGGCCAAACGCCATGGTCATCATGGAGACCATCAGCGCCAGACGGTTTTTCTGACGACGCCATGCCTGACGTTTACGACGCGATTCCAGTAATGCTGCGTTACTTTGCATTTCGAGTGTCGTCATCTTAACGGCCCTCTTTCTTAGCCAGACGCAGGATCATGACTTTTGACAGCGCCAGAACAATAAAGGTGATGACGAACAGGATCAGGCCCAGTTCCATCAGTGCAGCGGTGTGCAGACCGGCTTCCGCTTCGGCGAATTCGTTGGCCAGCGCCGAAGTGATACTGTTGCCCGGCGCGTACAGTGAGACGCTGTCGAGCTGGTAGGTGTTACCAATGATGAAGGTTACCGCCATGGTTTCGCCCAGCGCGCGGCCAAGGCCAAGCATAACGCCGCCAATCACGCCGTTTTTGGTGAACGGCAGCACGATGCGCCAGATCACTTCCCACGTGGTGCAGCCAATACCGTAAGCGGATTCTTTCATCATCACCGGCGTTTGCTCGAACACGTCGCGCATGACGGAGGCAATGTACGGGATGATCATGATGGCAAGAATGACGCCTGCTGCCAGAATGCCGATACCAAACCCCGGCCCGGCGAACAGTGCGCCGACAATCGGGATACCGGAAAGGACGTCGCCCACCGGTGTCTGGAAGTACTGCGCAAACAGCGGGGCGAAAACGAACAGACCCCACATGCCGTAAACAATACTGGGGATGGCCGCCAGCAGTTCAATCGCGATACCCAGCGGGCGTTTCATCCAGTTCGGCGCCAGCTCGGTGAGGAATAATGCGATACCAAAGCTGACCGGAACCGCAATCAGCAGGGCAATCACGGAGGTCACGACCGTGCCGTAAATCGGCACCAGCGCACCGAATTGCTCGTTCGGCGCATCCCAGGTTTTCGTCCACAGGAAAGACAGCCCGAACTTTTCAATGCTGGGTAACGACGCGATAAACAGCGAGACGATAATACCGCCCAGCATAAATAGCACAATCAGCGCAGCCAGTTTGACCAGCGCGCCGAAGAGGATGTCACCGTTTTTGCTGGGTGCCTTAATAGCCGGCTTGTATTCAGCCATACCACTCTCTTTTAATTCAGATTTAATTCCCTCCCCGGCCGGAGAGGGAATGAAGCAGAAGACTTGTACTCTATATCAGACCCGAGGCCAGATCCTAGTAAAGTGCTTTACCGCTGCTGTCTTTGATATTGGTTTTCCAGGCTGCGCGGATCTGCTCAACAACAGAATCAGGCAGTGCGGCGTAATCCAAATCGGTGGTCAGTTTGTTGCCGTTTTTGTAAGCCCAGTCGAAGAACTTCAGCACTTCAGTGCCTTTCTCTGCATTTTGCTGGTCTTTGTAAATCAGGATAAAGGTGGTGGAACTGATTGGCCACGCGTTATCACCTTTCTGATTGGTCAGGTCCTGAGCGAAGGTTTTGCTCCAGTCAGCGCCTTTGGCGGCTGCACTGAAGGATTCTTCAGTCGGGCTGATCGCTTTACCATCGGCATCCACCAGTTTGGTGTAAGCCAGGTTGTTTTGTTTGGCGTAGGCATATTCTACGTAACCGATTGAACCCGGCAGACGCTGTACGAAAGCGGCCACGCCGTCGTTACCTTTGCCGCCCAGACCGGTAGGCCAGTTAACCGTAGAACCTGAACCGATTTTGTCTTTCCACTCGCTGTTCACTTTCGCCAGATAGCTAGTGAACACGAAGGAAGTACCGGAACCATCCGCACGGCGAACCACCGCGATATTGGTGTCTGGCAGTGTCACGCCCGGGTTCAGCTTAGTGATCGCCGCGTCGTTCCACTTTTTAATTTTGCCGAGGTAGATGTCACCCAGCGTCGCGCCATCCAGCGTCAGCTGACCAGATTTGATGCCCGGGATGTTCACCGCCAGTACCACGCCACCGATCACGGTAGGGAACTGGAACAGGCCATTTTTGTCGAGATCTTCTTGTTTCATCGGTGCATCAGATGCGCCGAAATCCACCGTTTTGGCGATGATTTGTTTCACGCCGCCGGAAGAACCGATGCCCTGATAGTTAACCTGAGTACCGGTGGCTTTCTGATAAGCGTCTGCCCATTTCGCGTAGACAGGGGCAGGGAAAGTACCGCCAGCGCCAGTCAGGTTAGTGGCAGCGAAAGCAGACATTGCTGTGAGGGAGAAAGTCGCTGCTACAAGACCGGCGACGGTGTTACGCATCAATTTCATGTTCCACTCCTGGTGGTTTTAAACTTCCCGACTGATGTCGACGTTAATTAAAGTGTTTGGCACAGGAGGAAAATAGGACAGTTTAGTGACAGTAAAATGTACGTAATATGACAGTTTTATGACACTGGTCACAATTCGAACGTTACGGGCAAAAAGCGGGGGTTTTAGGAGGGAAATGCCGGTTTTGACACCGGCTGAAGACAAAAAACGGTCAGATTATCGCCCTTTCTTCTTCCGTCCCGGCTGTGCAAAACGCTTACGGGACGCAGCGTTAGCGTCTGGCTTTTCCGTATTTTTCGGTTTTGTGACAGCGGTTTTTTTCGCCTGAGCAGGTTTGGCTGGCGCTTTTTTGGTCGGTTTTTCTTCTGATGAGGAGTTTTCAATCAGTTTAAATAACTCAATCAGTTCATCATCGTTCAGGTCGCGCCATTCGCCCAGCGGCAATCCTTTCAGATTGATGTTCATGATACGCACGCGCTCAAGCTTCGTGACTTCGTAACCGAAATGCTTGGTCATACGGCGGATCTGGCGGTTAAGCCCCTGCACCAGCGTAATACGAAACACCATCGGTGCTTCTTTCTTCACTTTGCATTTTTTGGTCACGGTTCCGAGCATCGGCACACCCGCGCCCATACCGGCAATAAACTCATCAGTGATCGGTTTGTTGACGGTCACGACGTATTCTTTTTCGTGGTCGTTACCGGCGCGCAGGATTTTGTTGACCAGATCGCCGTGGTTGGTCAGTAAAATCAGTCCCTGCGAATCTTTGTCCAGACGGCCAATCGGGAAGACACGTTTGCTGTGGTTAACGAAATCACGGATGTTGTCCCGTTCACCTTCTTCCATTGTCGTGATAATACCGACCGGCTTGTTCAGCGCGATAAGCACCAGATCTTCTTCATCACGCGGCTCGATAAGCTGACCGTTAACTTTCACCACATCGCCGGCAAATACCTGAGCACCTACCGCGGCACGCCTGCCGTTGATAAAAACATTTCCCTGTTCGATGTAACGATCGGCATCGCGGCGCGAGCAGATACCGCTCTCGCTAATGTATTTGTTAAGACGAATGGAGGAGTTGTTCAGCATTCAGCAAAGCACCTTCGTAAAAAACGCGAACTATACCTTATCCGGCGCGGGTTACGAAGTCCGTGACACAGAATCGTGACCGCGGCTGACAAAGAAAAAAGCCGGTAATGAAAAAAAAGCGCCCCGGGAGGCGCTTAGACATTCCATGACTGAAACCGGTCGGTTTTATTCGACGGTCACAGATTTCGCCAGGTTACGCGGCTGATCCACGTCAGTCCCTTTAATCAGGGCAACATAGTAAGACAGCAGCTGTAACGGCACGGTGTAGAAAATCGGTGCGGCGATCTCTTCAACGTGTGGCAACTGGATAATCTTCATGCCTTCGCTGTCGGTGAAACCGGCGTCCTGATCGGCAAAGACGTACAACAACCCGCCACGGGCGCGCACTTCTTCGATATTCGATTTCAGTTTTTCCAGCAGCTCATTGTTCGGCGCAACGACGATCACCGGCATATCTGCATCGATCAGCGCCAGCGGGCCATGTTTCAGCTCGCCCGCCGCATAGGCTTCCGCATGAATATACGAAATCTCTTTCAGCTTCAGCGCACCTTCCATCGCGATCGGGTACTGATCGCCACGGCCAAGGAACAGCGCGTGATGCTTATCAGAGAAACCTTCTGCCAGCGTTTCGATGGTTTTATCCAGCGACAGCATTTGTTCAATACGCGCAGGTAACGCCTGAAGCGCGTGAACGATGTCGTGCTCGACCTGAGGATCCATACCTTTCAGGCGGCCCATACGCGCCACCAGCATCAGCAGAACGGTCAGCTGCGTGGTGAACGCTTTGGTTGAGGCCACACCGATTTCGGTACCGGCTTTGGTCATCAGCGCCAGATCGGATTCACGCACCAGAGAAGAACCGGCCACGTTACACACTGCCAGAGATCCGAGATAACCCAGTTCTTTCGACAGACGCAGTGCTGCCAGCGTATCAGCCGTTTCGCCAGACTGAGACAGCGTGATGATCAGGCTGCCCGGACGCACGGCGGATTTGCGATAGCGGAATTCTGAGGCGATTTCGACGTCACACGGCATCCCCGCCAGCGACTCGAACCAGTAACGCGCCACCATACCGGAGTTGTATGAGGTGCCGCAGGCGATAATCTGCACGTGCTGAACACGGGAGAGAATGTCGTCAGCTTTTTCACCCAGCTCGCTCAGGTTCACTTCGCCGTGACTGAAACGCCCTTCCAGAGTGTTTTTGACCGCCAGCGGTTGTTCGTAAATCTCTTTTTGCATGTAGTGACGGTAAACGCCTTTATCACCGGCGTCGTACTGCACTTTGGATTCGATTTCCACACGCTCAACGGCATGACCATTTTTGTCATATACGCTGACGGAACGACGTTTCACTTCGGCCACATCGCCTTCTTCCAGGAACAGGAAGCGACGGGTCACCGGCAGCAGCGCCAGCTGATCGGAAGCAATGAAGTTTTCTCCGACGCCACGGCCAATCACCAGCGGGCTGCCGGAACGGGCGGCGACCAGAACGGACGGATCACGCCGGTCCATCACTACGGTGCCGTATGCGCCACGCAGTTGCGGGATCACCCGCTGAACCACTTCCAGCAGCGTGCCGCCCTGAAGTTGTTCCCAATGCACCAGATGCGCGATCACTTCGGTATCCGTTTCGGAATCAAAACGGTAGCCGCGTTCAATCAGTAATTCACGCAGAGGTTCGTGGTTTTCGATAATGCCGTTATGCACCACGGCAATGTAATCAGATACATGCGGATGAGCGTTCGCTTCAGAAGGTTCGCCGTGTGTTGCCCAGCGGGTGTGAGCAATCCCGGTGCCGCCATGCAAAGGATGTTGATCCAGTGCATCAGCCAGCATCTGGACTTTACCCAGACGACGCAAGCGCCCCATTTTCCCGTCAGCATCGATGACAGCCAGACCGGCAGAGTCATACCCGCGGTATTCGAGACGGCGTAAACCTTCTAACAGAATTTCAGCAATATCGCGTTGCGCTACTGCGCCTACAATTCCACACATCAGTTTTATTCCTATTGAAGGTCTTTCGGGACCTTTTTTGATGCCTGACCTGATTTATCCGCAAGCCCCGTTTTCCGGTGTACTTGCGGTTCCCCGAGCCTTGTAGAGAGTTGGGGATTATTATGAACAGCTTATTTTTTCTTTACCGGTTTCTGCCAGTCAGGTTTATGCACCTGCGGCACCCGGCTTAACAGTAAACCATTGTCCGGCACGTCGCGCGTGACCGTAGTACCGGCAGCGATCGTCACGTTATTACCCACGGTGACAGGCGCAACCAGTTGTGAATCTGAACCGACAAAGACATCGTGACCGATGATGGTTTTATGCTTGTTCACACCATCATAGTTGCAGGTGATGGTGCCTGCGCCGATGTTCACGTTATCCCCGATTTCAGCATCGCCGAGGTAGGAAAGATGGCCGGCTTTGGAGCCTTTGCCCAGACGCGCTTTTTTGATTTCCACGAAATTGCCGACATGTGCGCCTTCCGCCAGCTCCGCGCCGGGACGCAGACGGGCGAACGGACCGACAGTGCAGCCGCTTTCCAGCACGGCATCTTCGAAAACGCTGTACGGGCTGACTTCACAGTCATCGCCAATCACGCAGTTTTTCAGAACACAGCCGGTGCCGATTTTGACGCGATCACCCAGTTTGACGTGACCTTCGATAATGACATTCGTGTCGATCAGCACATCGATACCGTGGGCCAGTTCACCACGCAAATCAAACCGGGCAGGATCCATCAGCATGACGCCTTCGAGTAACAGGCGCTCTGCCTGCTCACTCTGGTATACGCGCTCAAGACGGGACAGTTGCAGACGGTTATTCACGCCATCCACTTCACTGTTACGCGCCGGATGAACCGTGGCGATGACATGCCCTTCGGCATGCGCCATCGCAATGATATCGGTGATGTAATATTCACCCTGCGCATTGTTGTTATTCAGCTGGCTCAGCCAGCGTTTGAATGACGCGCCATTGGCCACCAGAATACCGGTGTTAATTTCGCGGATTTTCAGCTGTTCTTCGCTGGCGTCTTTCTGCTCAATGATGCCGGTAACAATACCGTTGTCGCGGACAATACGGCCATAACCGGTGGGATCATCGAGTACGACAGTCAGCAAACCAATGCCACCTTCCGGTTTGGCTTGCAGTAAATTATTCAGCGTATCGACGGAAATCAGCGGAACATCGCCGTACAGCATCAGCACATCTTCGTCATCGGCAAAGTAAGGTGCCGCCTGCTGCATCGCATGACCGGTACCCAGTTGCTCCGCCTGCAATACCCAGTTCAGATCACTGCCTGCCAGATTTTTCTTCAGCAAATCACCACCGTGACCATAGACCAGATGCACGTTGCGGGCGCCCACCTGCGTGGCCGCATCAATGACGTGCTGAACCATTGGCTTGCCCGCCAGGGGGTGAAGAACTTTAGGAAGGTTGGAGTACATGCGTGTTCCCTTGCCCGCGGCAAGGATCACCACACTCAGTGTGCTGTTCGACATAGGTAACCTGACAAATCCAATTTGAGTGACAAAAGTAACCCGTTCGCTGCACGGATTACTACATATTTCGCTTCTAAAACCACCGGCAAGCCGCAGCCTGCAAGGGTTGAACAAGGTATAGACTACACCAAAAAATCTGAGGGTAAAGTGTCCGGTAATCACCCAAGTATTCCATTAAAAACAGAAATTAGCCTTGGGAAAAACACTGAAAAACGGCTTTTTTAAAAGCAAAAAAAAAGCGACCCGAAGGTCGCTTTTTAAACAGATGTCGTTACATCGCTTTTCTGGTCAGTTCGATAACGCGAAGTTTCGCGATCGCCTTAGCCAGTTCCGCTGACGCCTGAGCGTAATCAACGTCGCCGTGAGAACCACTAATGTGTTCTTCCGCTTTGCGCTTAGCTTCAAGCGCGCGCGCTTCGTCGAGGTCTTGCCCACGGATTGCAGTATCAGCCAACACGGTCGTTGCATTCGGTTGCACCTCAAGGATGCCACCGGAAAGATAGATATACTCTTCTTCACCGTGTTCTTTAACAATGCGCACCATGCCAGGCTTGATGGCGGTGAGCAGCGGAGCATGCCCCGGGAAAATACCCAGTTCGCCTTCGCTACCCGTCACCTGGATCTTTTGTACCATGCCTTCAAACATACGTTTTTCGGCACTGACAACATCCAGATGGTAAGCTTTTTCAGCCATGTCATCCTCTCTCACAACAAGCTAGCGTTACAGTTTCTTGGCTTTTTCCACTGCTTCATCAATGGTGCCAACCATGTAGAACGCTTGTTCCGGCAGGTGATCGTAGTCGCCGTCCATAATGCCTTTGAAACCACGAATGGTATCTTTCAGCGATACGAACTTGCCCGGAGAACCGGTGAAGACTTCGGCCACGAAGAATGGCTGGGAAAGGAAACGTTCGATCTTACGCGCACGGGATACAGCCAGCTTGTCATCTTCTGACAGCTCATCCATACCGAGGATCGCGATGATATCTTTCAGTTCCTTGTAACGTTGCAGAATAGACTGCACGCCACGAGCCACATCATAGTGTTCCTGACCAACAACCAGTGGATCCAGCTGACGGCTGGTAGAATCCAGTGGGTCAACCGCCGGGTAGATACCCAGTGACGCGATCTGACGGCTCAGTACCACGGTCGCATCTAAGTGAGCGAAGGTGGTGGCTGGGGATGGGTCAGTCAAGTCATCCGCAGGGACGTAAACGGCCTGTACGGAGGTGATAGAACCACTTTTGGTTGAGGTGATACGTTCTTGCAGAGCGCCCATCTCTTCCGCCAGCGTTGGCTGATAACCTACCGCCGATGGCATACGGCCCAGAAGTGCGGACACTTCGGTACCGGCCAGGGTATAACGGTAAATGTTGTCAACGAACAGCAGTACGTCACGACCTTCATCACGGAATTTTTCCGCCATGGTCAGGCCGGTCAGTGCAACGCGCAGACGGTTACCTGGTGGCTCATTCATCTGGCCATACACCAGGGAAACTTTGTCGATAACGTTGGACTCGGTCATTTCGTGGTAGAAGTCGTTACCCTCACGAGTACGCTCACCCACGCCTGCAAACACAGAATAACCGGAGTGCTCAATCGCGATGTTACGGATCAGCTCCATCATGTTTACAGTTTTACCAACACCCGCACCACCGAACAGACCGACTTTACCGCCCTTAGCGAACGGACACATCAGGTCCATAACTTTGATGCCGGTTTCCAGCAGTTCCTGGGAGTTTGCCAGCTCTTCATAAGAAGGCGCAGCACGGTGAATCGCACGACGTTCTTCTTCGCCGATTGCACCTTTCATGTCGATTGGTTCACCCAATACGTTCATGATACGGCCCAGTGTTGCAACACCCACCGGTACTTCGATTGGGTGTTCCAGGTTGTTCACTTTCAGACCGCGACGCAGGCCGTCTGAGGTACCCATTGCGATACAACGAACAACGCCGCCGCCTAACTGTTGCTGTACTTCCAGCACCAGTTTGGAGGTACCGTTTTCTACCTCAAGAGCATTGTACACGTTCGGTACTGCATCCTGAGGGAACTCGACGTCCACCACGGCGCCGATTACCTGGATAATCTTTCCAGTAGCCATCTTGAATCCTCTACGTAATTCGTAAACCTAGCTTAAACCGCGGAGGCTCCCCCGACGATCTCGGTGAGTTCCTGAGTGATGCTGGCCTGACGAGCTTTGTTGTATACCAACTGCAGCTCTTTGATCAGGCTGCCGCCGTTATCGGTTGCGGCTTTCATCGCTACCATTCGCGCGGCCTGTTCGCTGGCCAGGTTTTCTACGACGCCCTGATAAACCTGAGATTCCACATAGCGACGCAGGAGGGTATCCAGCAGTGCTTTAGGGTCCGGCTCATACAGGTAATCCCAGGATTTTTTCGCCAGTTCGCCGTCTTCTGCCGGTGGCAGAGGCAACAACTGAACGATGCGTGGTTCCTGAGACATGGTATTGACGAATTTATTGCTAACAACGCATAACTTGTCTAAACGACCTTCGTCGAAAGCCTGCAACATCACTTTCACCGGTCCGATCAGTTCTGACAGAGAAGGGTTATCCCCCATGCCAGTCACCTGAGCAACAACGTTGCCCCCAACGGAGCCGAAGAAAGAGGCTGCTTTGGAACCGATCAGGGCGAGATCAACTTCAACACCTTTTTCGGACCAGCCTTTCATCTCTGACAGCAGTTTTTTGAACAGGTTAATGTTCAGACCACCACAAAGACCACGGTCGGTAGACACCACCAGATACCCGACGCGCTTAATTTCGCGCTCATCCAGGTACGGGTGCTTGTATTCCAGATTCCCAAGCGCAAGGTGACCAATCACTTCACGGATGGTTTCTGCATAAGGACGGCTGGCCGCCATGCGATCCTGCGTTTTACGCATTTTGGAGGCGGCGACCATTTCCATCGCTTTAGTGATCTTTTGCGTGTTTTGCACGCTGCTGATCTTACTACGTATCTCTTTTCCGCCGGCCATCTCTGCTTCTCCTCATGACCAAACGGCCTGCTGCTTATCTGCCAGAGGCAGGGCAGCAAGGCCGCCAGGTATTACCAGGACTGGGTTGCTTTGAAGGTATCGAGGATATTTTTGAATTTACCCTCGATCTCATCGTTATACGCACCAGTTTGGTTGATTTGCTGCAGAAGCTCGCCGTGCTCACGGTCGGCGTAAGCCAACAGTGCCGCTTCGAAGCTACCGACTTTAGACAACTCAACGTCTTCCAGATAACCACGTTCTGCTGCGAAGATGATCAGAGACTGCGCAACGATTGACATCGGAGCGTATTGTTTCTGTTTCAGCAGCTCAGTCACTTTCTGACCGTGGTTCAGCTGTTTACGGGTTGCCTCATCCAGATCAGAAGCGAACTGCGAGAACGCAGCCAGCTCACGATACTGTGCCAGAGCGGTACGAATACCACCGGACAGTTTCTTCATGATCTTAGTCTGAGCAGCACCACCAACACGGGATACCGAAATACCCGGGTTAACCGCAGGACGAATACCGGCGTTGAACAGGTTGGATTCCAGGAAGATCTGACCATCGGTAATCGAGATTACGTTGGTCGGAACGAACGCGGAAACGTCACCCGCTTGCGTTTCGATGATCGGAAGCGCAGTCAGGGAACCGGTTTTGCCTTTCACTTCACCCTTGGTGAATGCTTCAACATACTCGGCGTTAACACGCGCAGCACGTTCCAGCAGACGGGAGTGGAGATAGAAAACGTCGCCTGGGTAAGCTTCACGACCTGGTGGACGACGAAGCAGCAGGGAAATCTGACGGTAAGCAACAGCCTGTTTAGACAGGTCATCATAAACGATCAGTGCGTCTTCGCCGCGGTCACGGAAGTATTCACCCATTGCGCAACCGGAGTACGGTGCCAGGTATTGCAGTGCAGCAGATTCTGATGCAGTTGCAACAACAACGATGGTGTTTGCCAGTGCGCCGTGCTCTTCCAGTTTACGAACCACGTTAGAAATGGTGGACGCTTTCTGGCCGATAGCCACATAGATACATTTGATGCCGGAATCGCGCTGGTTGATGATCGCATCGATCGCCAGAGCTGTTTTACCGGTTTGACGGTCGCCGATGACCAGTTCACGCTGACCACGACCGATTGGGATCATGGCATCAACGGACTTATAACCTGTCTGCACAGGTTCATCGACGGATTGACGTTCGATAACGCCAGGTGCGATTGCTTCAACAGCTGAGAAGCCGTCGTGCTCTACCGGACCTTTACCGTCAATTGGCGCACCCAGGGTGTTAACAACGCGACCCAGCAGGCCACGGCCAACTGGAACTTCCAGGATACGGCCAGTACATTTTACTTTCATACCTTCGGCGAGGTCAGCGTAAGGGCCCATGACAACGGCACCTACGGAGTCGCGCTCCAGGTTCAGGGCGATAGCGTAGCGGTTACCCGGCAGCGCAATCATTTCGCCTTGCATGACATCGGCTAAGCCGTGCACGCGGATGATCCCGTCACTGACGGAAACGATAGTACCTTCATTGTGAG
Source organism: Rahnella sp. BIGb0236 (assembly GCF_004364755.1). NCBI lineage: Bacteria > Pseudomonadati > Pseudomonadota > Gammaproteobacteria > Enterobacterales > Yersiniaceae > Rahnella > Rahnella sp. BIGb0236. Next base: position 19,763 of record NZ_SOAO01000004.1, on the reverse strand, counting down.
CTTCGCTCACCACATTGAACTGAGCAATGCGCTGCTTGATCAGTTCGCTGATTTCGGTGGAATTCAGTTGCATGCTCCAGTCCCCTTAAGACTGCAAGACGTCTGCCAGGCGTTCAAGACGACTGCGAACGCTGCCATCAATCACCATATCACCTGCACGGATTACGACACCGGCAAGAACAGACTTGTCAATTTTGCAATTCAGCTTAACTTTGCGAGACAGACGTTTTTCCATCGCAGCAGCAATTTTTGCCTGCTGTTCTTCCGAAAGCGGATTGGCTGAGGTTACTTCAACCTCAGCAACAGCCTCGAGAGAGGCGCGCAGTTCAATAAACTGCTCCAGCACTTCCGGAAGAACGCGTAAACGTCCATTTTCGGCCATTACCTTAATCAGGTTTTGGCCTGCGTCGTCGAGTTGTTCACCACATACGGCAATAAACGTGTTAGACAAAGTTTCTGGCGCGCTAGCACCGGAAAGCAGTTCTTCAATTTGTTCATTGCGCGTGACTTCAGCCGTGAACGCTAACATGGACTGCCAGCGGTCTAAGCTTTGGTGCTCAACGGCAAAGTCAAAAGCTGCTTTGGCGTAGGGGCGAGCTACAGTTACAAATTCAGACATCAGCCCCTCCCTCCTTACAGTTCAGCGACCAGTTTATCAACGATGTCGCTGTTAGCAGCTTCATCCACGGAACGTTCGATGATCTTCTCGGCGCCAGCAATGGCCAAAATCCCGACTTGCTTACGCAACTCTTCACGGGCGCGTTGGCGTTCGGCGTCGATCTCTGCCTTGGCTTGCGTCACGATCTTGTTACGTTCCTGCTCGGCTTCAGCTTTTGCTTCGTCGACGATTTGAGCTTTACGCTTGTTCGCCTGATCGATGATTACCTGAGCTTCAGCTTTGGCTTTCTTCAGTTGGTCGGTCGCATCGGCTTGCGCTAAGTCCAGCTCTTTTTTGGCACGTTCTGCGGAAGATAAACCTTCAGAAATTTCTTTCTGACGTTTTTCGATGGCAGCCATAATTGGCGGCCATACGTACTTCATGCAGAACCAGACAAACAGGACGAACGCGATAGCCTGGCCGAGGATTGTTGCGTTAAGATTCACAGCACAATGCCTCTTTCAAAGTGAATTATTTGATGTAGTTCGATTAACGCTGAGCGAACTCAGTGTTAGGCGACAGCAAACATCACGTACAGACCCAGACCAACCGCAATCATTGGGATTGCATCGACCAGACCCATAACGATAAAGAACTGTGTACGCAACAGAGGGATCAGGTCAGGCTGACGTGCAGCACCTTCCAAGAATTTACCACCCAAGATGCCGATACCGATCGCAGCACCGATTGCCGCCAGGCCCATCATCACAGCGGCAGCCATGTACAGCAGATCCATACTCAGGTTTTCCATGACAGTCTCCAGTTTGTTTCAGTTAAAACGCAGTAGTGTTGAAAGAAAATCAGTGTTTTTCAGATGCCATCGAGAGATAGACGATCGTCAGAACCATGAAAATAAAGGCTTGTAGCGTAATGATCAGGATGTGGAAAATGGCCCAAGGCACATTCAGAACCCACTGTGACCACCACGGCAACAGGCCAGCAATAAGGATGAAGATCAACTCACCCGCATACATATTGCCAAACAGTCGCAGACCCAGTGAAACTGGTTTAGACAGCAGGCTGACACCTTCAAGAATCAGGTTAATCGGAATGAAAACCGGATGATTGAATGGCTGCATTGTCAGTTCTTTAATGAAACCGCCAAAGCCTTTCATCTTAATGCTATAGAAAAGAATCAGAATGAATACGCCAAGTGCCATGGACAACGTGATGTTCACGTCAGCCGTAGGGACCACACGCAACGCTGGCAGACCAAAGATGTGCTCGCCAATGAATGGCAGCAAATCGATTGGCAGCAAATCCATCAGGTTCATCATAAACACCCAGACGAAGACGGTCAGCGCGAGAGGTGCAATCACTTTGCTTTTGCCGTGATACATGTCACGCACGCTGCTGTCGACGAAACCAACGACCAGTTCAACTGCAGTTTGCAGTTTACCCGGTACACCGCTGGTGGCGTTTTTGGCTACGCGATGGAAAATAACCAGAAAGAGTACTCCGAGGAACACGGAGAAAAACATCGAATCGATGTTAATCGACCAGAATCCCGTCCCGATCTGAAGCTGAGTCAGATGGTGACCGATATACTCTTGTGGAGTAGAGATTTCTCCTGATGCAGACATGATGCCTCTTACCCTTTAGTAGTTAAGTACGGTAACTGTTAATGACGGCCGGTGCCAAAATCTGAGTCATCAACACCGATAAATAGGCCAACCCCAACGGAGCAAAAGCCGCCTTAAACAGGCCAAGTGCGATAACCATTAAGATCACCGTAACCAGCACCTTCAGCGCTTCCCCGATTGCAAAGGACCAGGCAACCCGTCCAGAGACCGTTGTTTGCGCCTGATGGCGCCATGCAAACAGCATGAACAGTACATTTGGCACCCAGGCGGCCAACCCACCCATAAGAGCCGATGTGGTCCATTCCAGGCTTTTGAAGCCAAATACTGCACTGAGCAGAACAAAGGTCAATAACTGCAGTATCAACAGCTTTCTGGCAACCTTCACACTATGTGTACTGTGTAAAATACCGGATACAGACATGACGTTTGTTCTCTCCGTATCGAGTACCTAGCTGGAGGTATACTGAATGCCGTATATCACTGCCTTTACTGTTTTGAGTCAAGCAGCAAAAACCGAGCAAATTATACGGGGCACAGGAACGAATTCAATGGATAAGTAGCGAAAAGGTGAACAATTATTTAAATTTTCCTCTTCATCACTATTTTGACAACCAAACTATAGCTGAATTTGCCCTTTTTACTTTGATTCGGTTATTTCATCACCCGACAAGGAAGCGTGCACTGGATCACATAATTAACCCGGGTCCCTTTATATACCCAGCGCGGTTTGAATGTCTTTAGCTAATCAGGCCTTTTAAAAGCTATATAAATCAAATTGTTAATGGAATATTGTTCGAATATCCAACTTATTTAAAAATAGACTCGATTTATTTACACAACAACCCAACAAATAACAACATTTTCATTACAAGTTGAATATCAGCGGCTTGATGGGGCTTCAATTTCAAAAGTGACTATTACAGTCAGGATTAAAATAAAAACATCTCCAAAATGCTATCAGTCTGTAAAAATGCGGTGATGAGGACGTTCTCACAGTTATATAATTAGCCTGCTCATTTTAACCCCGATAACACATGCATTTTTTAAATATTATTTGATAAATCTCAACTTTAGTTGGCGCTGAGAATGATCAAATGACGTTCCCCGTCAAGTTCCGGTACCTGCAACTTAATCACGGATTCCAGAGTGATACCTTCCGGCAACACAGCCAGTTCATCATCAGGACGCACACCCTTCAGGGCATAAAAACGCCCCTGCCCTTTCTCCGGCAAATGATGACACCAGGACAACATGTCCTGCATTGAGGCAAAGGCACGGCTGATCACGCCATCAAACGGTGGCTCCGGCTGAAACTCCTCCACACGGCTTTGTACCGGCTCGATATTTTTCAGACCCAGTTCGTGCTGGACCTGACGCAGGAAGCGTACCCGCTTCCCCAGGCTGTCCAGCAGCGTGAAGTGTGATTCGGGGCGAACAATGGCAAGAGGAATGCCCGGCAGGCCCGGTCCGGTACCGACATCAATGAAACGGCTGCCTTGCAAATGCTCATTCACCACGATGCTGTCCATGATATGACGCACCAGCATTTGCATCGGGTCACGCACAGACGTCAGGTTATAAGCCTTGTTCCACTTATGCAGCAGTTCAACATAGCCAATCAGTTGCTGTTTTTGCTGATCGGGTAACGCTATTCCTGCCGCAGCAAGCAGCGAGTCCAGTTTCTTTTGCACAGTGAATCCTCAGACAGAGTCGGTATTCCGGGAACAGCCCGGAGGGGAAATGATAAAACACTCAGAAAGACGGGAAAAGTAAGAATTGACCGCCGCTTTGGAAGCAAAGGGCGGTCATCAGACAGGCGGTTTATGCGCTGCGGCGCAGTAAACCTTGTTTTTTAAGCCAGATCAGCAAAATTGAGATCGCCGCCGGGGTAATCCCGGAGATCCGCGATGCCTGACCAATGGATGTCGGCTTGTGATCATTGAGTTTGGCGATCACTTCGTTTGACAGGCCATTGACCTGGCGGTAGTCGAGATCAACAGGTAACACGGTGTTTTCGTTACGCTGTTGTTTTTCAATTTCTTCCTGCTGACGGGCGATATACCCTTCGTATTTGATCTGGATTTCAACCTGTTCTGCCGCCTGCACATCCGGTACGGCAGGCGCAAACGGTGAAAGGCGGGTGATCAGCTCATAAGTCATTTCAGGACGACGCAGTAACTCTTCCGCACTGGCTTCTTTGGAAAGTGGAGCAGAAAGATGCGCGTTGATTTCGTCCACCTGGGCGTGGTGAGGATTGACCCAGATGCCACGCAGACGCTGACGTTCCTGCTCGATCATTTCCAGCTTTTCGTTGAAACGTGCCCAGCGGGCATCGTCAACCAGACCTAACTCACGGCCTTTTTCAGTCAGACGCAAGTCGGCGTTATCTTCACGCAGCATCAGTCGATATTCGGCACGCGAGGTGAACATACGGTACGGTTCTTTGGTCCCCAGGGTACACAGGTCGTCGACCAGTACGCCGAGATAAGCCTGATCGCGACGTGGCGCCCAGCCCTCTTCTTCGCTGGCGCTACGGGCGGCATTCAGCCCGGCCAGCAAGCCCTGTGCGGCAGCTTCTTCGTATCCTGTTGTGCCGTTGATTTGTCCTGCAAAGAACAAACCGGCGATAAATTTGCTTTCCAGCGTAGGTTTCAAATCACGCGGATCGAAGAAATCGTATTCGATGGCATAACCAGGGCGAACGATCACCGCATTTTCCATCCCCTGCATTGAGCGGACGATCTGCATCTGTACATCGAATGGCAGGCTGGTTGAAATCCCGTTCGGATAAACTTCGTTGCTGGTCAGGCCTTCAGGTTCAAGGAAGATCTGATGAGAATTACGATCGGCAAAACGCATGACTTTATCTTCGATCGACGGGCAGTAACGCGGGCCGATCCCTTCGATGATCCCGGCATACATCGGGCTGCGATCCAGATTATTACGGATCACGTCATGGGTTTTTTCGTTGGTATAGGTCATGTAACACGGGATCTGGCGCGGATGTTGCGACGCGTTGCCCATGAATGAGAATACCGGTGCCGGATTATCACCGTGTTGTTGTGCCAGCACGCTGAAATCAATGGTGCGTGCATCGATACGCGGAGGTGTCCCGGTTTTAAGACGGTTAACGCGTAAAGGTAATTCGCGCAGTCTCTGAGACAAGGAGATCGCCGGAGGATCGCCAGCACGGCCACCGCTGTAGTTTTCCAGACCGATGTGGATCTTTCCGTCAAGGAAGGTGCCCACGGTCAGTACTACCGCTTTGGCGCGGAATTTCAGCCCCATTTTGGTCACAGCACCCACGACGCGATCGTTTTCCACGATCAGATCTTCTACCGGTTGCTGGAAGATCATCAGGTTTGGCTGGTTTTCCAGTGCGGTACGAACGGCCTGGCGATAGAGAACGCGGTCAGCCTGTGCACGGGTAGCCCTGACAGCAGGGCCTTTGCTTGCGTTTAGTATCCTAAACTGAATGCCCGCATGATCGATAGCTGTAGCCATCAGACCGCCCAGAGCGTCCACTTCTTTTACCAGATGTCCTTTCCCGATCCCGCCAATAGCCGGGTTACACGACATCTGTCCCAGCGTGTCGATATTGTGGGTTAATAATAAGGTCTGACGTCCCATGCGTGCAGAAGCCATTGCGGCTTCAGTACCTGCATGACCACCACCTATGATGATGACGTCAAATTGATCCGGATAAAACATGCGACTGCACCTCGGCGTTCAAGCGAACTTTCTTTGTATGGCGTTGGGAGGAGGGATTCTACTCAAGTTTTGAGCTTCCACAAGTCCCCGGGGATCTTCACTAATTAAAAGAAGATCTTTTTTATTTAAAGATCTCTTATTAATATTTCTATTAGGATCGCGATCCTCTGTGCATAAGTCTTTTTTGTTCATGAAGATCAAGATGCTAAGAAGGCTCGAATGCTGTGAATGATCGGTGATCCTGGCCAGTATAAGCTGGGATCAGAATGGAGAGTTATGCACAGCATGAAAAGCGTACAGGGGTTGTTAGAGGGATAACTACGGGTTTTACCCTGCTTATAAGCTTAGTTATCCACATCTGATCGCCTGAAATTTACACTTATTTGATCAAATTAATCCAGTTGATCACCCAAACCTCTGCGGGATCCTCAGGAATTTCGTGTTGAGTCACGTCGATCTCAAGACGATCACCGATCCGTTTTGCCCCTAATGACGTCAGTTTTTGATCCAGAGAACTGATCGCGCCACAAAAGGTGTCATATTCACTGCTGCCTAAACCTAATGCACCAAAGCGCACTTTCGACAGATCAGGTTGCTGTTCTTCCAGCTGCTCCATAAAAGGTTGCAGGTTGTCGGGCAATTCACCTGCACCGTGTGTAGAACACACAACCAGCCAGATCCCTTCCTGCGGGACTTCATACAGCTCCGGGCCATGAAACATCTGGGTGGAAAAACCGGCTTCTTCCAGTTTCTCTGCCACGTGTTCTGCTACATATTCGGCGCTGCCAAGCGTACTGCCACTGATCAGGGTAATGTCAGACATAATGCTCTCACCCGGGAAAAGGAGGCTATTGTACGCTGTGAATCAGCTGGGATCTACCTGTGGATAATAGGGGTATAGAAATCAGGCGTCAGGGCTGGATGGTGCGTGTGATGGGGTTTTGCAGGGAGATCAGGGTCTCCGTTGACTGGATCTCATCAATTGTCTGGATCTTGTTGATAAGTACGTGCTGAAGGGAATCTATTGAGCGGCACATGATCTTAATGAAAATACTGTAATGGCCGGTGGTGTAATAGGCTTCGACCACTTCTTCTATGCTTTCGAGCTTTTTCAGCGCTGACGGATAATCTTTGGCACTTTTTAAAATGATGCCAATAAAACAGCACACGTCATAACCCAGTTGTTTTGGATTCACGGTGATATGCGCGCCGGTGATGATACCCGCCTGCTTCATTTTCTCTACCCGGACATGGATCGTCCCCGGACTGACGGTGAAGACTTTTGCCAGTTCAGCATAAGGCGTACGGGCATTTTCCATCAACGCATTGAGGATCCCGCGATCCAGCTCATCGAGCTGATAAATTTCAGTCATGGTTACCTGTCTCTTTAAGCTTAGTTTCTCTGCCAGCGTCGCTGAGCACGGCTTTTAATTCCGGTATCAAAGCGCCAGATGTGATCGAAGATGCGCAGAATACCGGGTTTGCCATAGTGTGACATCGCCAGGGCATGAAAGCGGTGGTGTTTTTCCTTTTGCAGCGCTCTGACCTTCTTTTGTACCTCATCCGGCAACCGCTGGGCGATAAAGTCCGAGATCACCACGGCATCGGCATCTTCCCACTGCGGAGACGCGAGTTTATCCAGTGTGGCATTCAGACAGGCTGCGAGATCGGTACCGCCACGAAAATGCTGACCCAGAAAGCGCAATGCCTGATCCAGACCGCCATTTGAGGTCAGCTCATAATGGATCACTTCACTGGCGAACAGCATGATGTAACAGCGCCGGTTATCCGCCAGGGCGATTTTCAGCAATGCCAGACAGAAAGCTTTGGCGCATTGTTCGTTAAAGCCGCCCATGGAACCGGACGTATCGACGCATACCACAAACGGCCCGCGCGGTTGCGGTTCCTGTTGCTGATAAACCACCGGCCGTTTGACCACTTTTTCCCGCCACACGTCCCCTTGCAGGCGATAGGTCATCAGCCGCTTTTCCAGCAGGCGGCGGTAAAATTCGTATTCCAGCTCAGGCAACCCCAGCGTCACCAGCTCGGTCGGCATCAGGCGCAAAATATCATCGCTCTGGTGTATGCCATTCACTTCTTCCGGCACCGTCGCGGGTTCACGCACCATTAGCCGGTGCGTTTCCATTTTGGCATCTTCATGCGGACTGGTTTTGACCGTCTGGCTGCGGCCCAGTTGTTCGGCCAGATGCATCAGCTCGGGCTGCTGTTGCAGAAAAGCACCAAAGCGCGCCAGCGACTGAATATCGCCCCGCATCCGCTTTCCTTTACTCATATCCCACAAACGGCCTGCGGCCGTGTCGTTCTCGGCTAATAAAGGAGACAACTCGCTGCTCAGCTCCAGACGTTGCAGCAATTCTTCCTGCAACTGCTCCTGTTCCTGCTCAAGTAACTGCTGATGAACGTTCACCGTCTGGAAAGTCAGGTTAAGGCGCCAGCGCTGAAGGAACAAGGTATGAAAGCTGCCACCGGTTTTCGCCGTCCGCGAGGTTTCATTGTTTTCCAGCAGCGTGCGGGCTTCTGTGACAAAAGGAGAGTTGAGTTGCACCAGTTCATCAATAAGGGAAGGCAGACCGGCCTGAAAAGCCACGGCGTCGATCTGCTGGCAATGCTGATAGAGATAGAATTCTTTCGCCAGATCCGGCGGCACGGGGGTTTCGTGGATCCTCTGGCGCAGGCGTAATTTCCACTCCGGAAGATCTTTGGTCAGTGCGCGCTTCAGACGGGGGAATTTCTCGAAGAAAACGGCGAGTGCCGGCGCCGCCAGCAAGCCGACGATCAGTTCTTCGATCAGTTCGGCTTCGCTGATCGCCAGCAGAAGATCCAAAGATTCCAGGCTGAACATGATCAGTGACCGCTGAATGTCTGTTGCTGATGGCGCAACTGCTCAGCCACCTGCAGCAGGCTGGCTTCGATTTTGGCCATCCATTCTGCCGGAACAAACAGACAGTGTTGCTGCTGGCTGAATTCATGTCTCTGTTGCGCCAGTTTCGCCGTCAGATCACTGAGCGTATTTTTCATCTCATCGGGAACGGCGATATGTTCATTGCCCGGCAGGGTCAGCGGCGTGCTCAAACGACTGACATCCAGCGCCAGCAGTTGCTGTTTATCATCGATTTCCAAATCCACGGTCTGGGCAAAGCCGATGCCATTGAGTTTGGCTTTCAGGACGCCGCCTTTATTAAGCCATTCCTCGAGAATGTGACGTTCGAACAGCAGATGGGTGACTTTGATTTCATGCAGATGCAAAGGTGTCTGTAAGAGTAACGTCAGGCTGCTGGCTGTCAGGGTATCCGGCAGGCTGTATTGCGGCTTACGGCTGAAGATCCCGGCTTTTTTGCCAAGCTTAATCGACTGACGTGAACTCTGTTGTTGCTGATGCTGCATCCATTGCTGATTGAGTTGCTGGATTTTCATCAACAGCGTCTGCTGCTGATAAGCCTGTTCGGTGATCAGCTGTTCAATCTGGGTATGCAAGAGGTTATACGTGTTGAGGTCATGCCATAAACAGTCTTTCAGCAGGATCAGGTCGACCTGCATGACAGAGGTTCTCCCGCTGAAGAAGGCACAGGCCTGCAACAGGCGCAGGGCTTTTTTCCAGCGCCGGTCGGAAACATAAGGCGCGGTATCGAGAGCATCAAGACGCTGGCGCAACTGGAAAATCAGCTCGAAGCTGCTGTCCGGAAGAGTGACTTTGTCGATCTCCGGCTGCCATTGCTGGTATTCTTCATCGCTGATGCTCAGGGATTCCGACACCGGATTGCTGCTTTCATTATTACGGCTGGTCAGCAGGGAGCGGAAATTCTGCTTATCCTGCACTTTATCCAGCCACAGACGGATCAGCATGCGGTCGTAGAGCGCTTCCAGGCCGCCATCGGCTTCGGGCAATTCGTTGGAGGCGCTGACCAGCAGACGCATCGGGATCGCTTCTTCGCGCTCGCCATTACGGAACCGGCGTTCGTTGATGGCGGTCAGCAACGTATTGAGGATGGCAGGGCCTGCTTTCCAGATTTCATCCAGGAAAACAATTTCAGCTTCCGGCAGATAACCTTCGGTCAGACGCAGATACCGGCCTTCATCTTTCAGGGCCTGAATCGACAACGGACCAAAGACCTCTTCCGGTGTGGAAAAGCGCGTCATAAGATATTCAAATGCGCGGGCATGGCGGAAAGCAAATTTAAGGCGACGGGCAATCAGACTTTTTGCGATACCCGGCGGGCCGAGCAAAAAAACGCTTTCGCCACAAAGGGCTGCCAGCAGGCAAAGTCGTATGGCATCCTGCCGCTCGTACAGGCCATGTTCTAATGCGTTAGCAAGACGGGCGATCCGTTCTGCCAGAAGGGGAGATTGCGCCATACTGTCTCTTCCGGTTTCCATTTAGTTGTTGAATAGTGTACTGGCTGGTAACGATATGCCACGTTTATTTTTATCGTTATAGCTTGTTGATTACTAAAAATTTTCTATGATCAAAAATGTGACCTCGTTCATAGGAACGCCGGTTTAGCTGCACATTTAAGGGTAGGCAATCCCATTTATTCGTGCATACTGTGCGCCTTTTAGTGGGCATCATAAGTCTGAGCGCACGCATCGCTTGCGGATGTTCGAGCAAAAAAGAAACGAAATATGAGCACTGAACATAAACGGTCACTCCCAGCAGTAACCCTGGCCGCCATTGGTGTGGTCTATGGCGACATTGGTACCAGTCCTCTCTATACCTTAAGAGAGTGTTTTTCTGGTCACTATGGTTTCAACGTTGAACCCAGCGTCGTTTTTGGTTTTCTTTCTCTGATTTTCTGGATGCTAATCCTCATTGTTTCGCTCAAGTACCTCACTTACGTGATGCGGGCGGACAACGCAGGCGAAGGCGGTATTCTGACGCTGATGTCTCTGGCGGGCAGGAATACGTCGGCTCGTACCACTGCGGTTCTGGTCATTCTTGGCCTGATCGGCGGAAGTTTCTTCTATGGTGAAGTGGTCATCACACCGGCAATTTCCGTCCTTTCCGCGATGGAAGGTCTCGAAATCGCAGCTCCTTCACTCGATCCTTATATCGTCCCCCTGTCCATTACTGTTCTGACGCTGCTTTTCATTATTCAGAAACACGGCACCGGCATCGTGGGCAAACTCTTTGCGCCGGTGATGTTGTTGTGGTTCCTGACGCTGGCGGTTCTCGGTGTGAACAGCATCATGCAGAATCCTGAAGTGCTGCGCGCCATGAATCCCATGTGGGCGGTTAACTTCTTTATTGAGCACAAGTCGTTCTCCTTCCTGGCACTCGGCGCCGTGGTGTTGTCGATCACCGGCGTGGAAGCGTTATATGCCGATATGGGCCACTTCGGGAAATTCCCGATCCGTCTGGCCTGGTTCACCGTCGTGCTGCCTTCTCTGGTGCTGAACTACTTCGGGCAGGGTGCGTTACTGCTGAAAGACCCTGAGTCGATTAAGAACCCGTTCTTCCTGCTGGCGCCTGACTGGGCATTGATTCCGCTTCTTGTGCTGGCGACGCTGGCGACCATTATCGCCTCTCAGGCTGTTATCTCCGGTGTGTTCTCCCTGACGCGTCAGGCTGTGCGTCTGGGCTATTTACCGCCAATGCGCATTATCCATACGTCAGAAATGGAAGCCGGTCAGATTTACATCCCGGCGATTAACTGGCTGCTGTATTTTGCGGTGGTTATCGTTATCGCCAGCTTCGAGCATTCAAGCAATCTGGCGGCGGCTTACGGTATTGCCGTGACCGGTACGATGGTGCTGACCAGCATTCTGTCGTGTACGGTTGCGCTCAAGAACTGGCACTGGAAACCTTTCCTGGTCGGGCTTTTGCTGATCGGCCTGCTGTTTATGGATATTCCGCTGTTTGCGGCGAATGCCACGAAACTGTTCTCCGGCGGCTGGTTGCCGCTGACGCTGGGTCTGTGCATGTTTATCGTCATGACTACCTGGAAAAGCGAACGTTTCCGCCTTATGCGCCGCATGAACGAGCACGGGAATTCCCTGGAAGCGATGATTGCTTCACTGGAGAAATCCCCGCCGGTTCGCGTGCCGGGAACTGCGGTGTATATGTCGCGCGCCATCAACGTTATTCCGTTTGCCTTACTGCATAACCTCAAACACAACAAAGTGTTGCATGAGCGCGTGGTGCTGCTGACGTTACGTACGGAAGATGCGCCTTATGTGCATAACGTCCGGCGCGTCACTATCGAGCAGCTTTCGCCGACGTTCTGGCGTGTGGTCGCCAGTTACGGATTTAAAGAAACCCCGAATGTGGAAGAAGTGTTCCACCGTTGTGGTCTGGAAGGCCTGCCGTGCCGGATGATGGAAACGTCGTTCTTTATGTCGCACGAATCGCTGATCCTGACCAAACGCCCGTGGTATCTCTATTTCCGTGGCAAACTCTTTATGGCGCTCAGCCGTAACGCCCTGCGCGCGCCGGATCAGTTTGAAATCCCGCCGAACAGGGTGATCGAACTCGGCACGCAGGTAGAAATCTGATCCTCATTTCTGCCGGTCACAGGGCACCTTCGGGTGCCCTGTTTTATTTCTGCTTTCCCCTTTCTGAAACGACTAACTCAAATTTCTCTGCGGTTTCTGAATCATTCAGCGAAACGTTTCGACGTTGATCACAATTTCATCACAACCCCGTTGCCATGTACGGTTAACTTTATAAACTCCTCCGTGAGCGAAACGTTTCGCTGTAGGAGTTCACAATGAAGAAGTCACCGCTATTAAATGCCGAAATCTCACATGTTATTGCCCGGTTAGGTCACACCGATCAGCTGGTTATTGGCGATGCCGGTCTTCCGGTGCCAGCAGCTTGCCAACGCATCGATCTGGCTCTGACCCAGGGAGTCCCCACCTTTTTACAAGTCTTAGAGGTAGTGACACATGAGATGCAGGTTGAGCGGGCTATCCTCGCCGAGGAAATCCTCACTAAAAATCCTCAACTCCATGAAGCGTTGCTCGCCCAATTGACACAACTCGAACAACACCAGGGAAACACCATTGCTTTGGATTACGTCAGTCATGAGGCATTCAAAGCGCAAAGCGAAAAAAGTCGGGCTGTGATCCGCAGCGGGGAATGTTCGCCTTACGCGAACGTTATTCTGTGTGCCGGCGTAACCTTCTGAGGCCTTTATGCAACCTTTGCTGCAACTGACAGGCATTGATAAAGCCTTTCCCGGCGTTAAAGCACTTTCCGGCGCGGCGCTCAGCGTCTATCCGGGACGTGTGATGGCGCTGGTGGGAGAAAACGGCGCGGGCAAGTCCACCATGATGAAAGTGCTGACCGGCATCTACCAGAAAGATGCCGGTTCAGTCCATTTCCTCGGTAAGGAAGCGGCGTTCAATGGACCGAAAGCGTCTCAGGAAGCCGGGATTGGCATCATCCATCAGGAATTAAACCTGATCCCTCAACTGACGATTGCTGAAAACATCTTCCTCGGCCGTGAGTTTGTGAACGGTTTTGGCCGCATCAACTGGAAAAAGATGTATGCCGAAGCCGACAAGCTCCTGGCGCGTCTGAATCTGCGTTACAAAAGCGATCGTCTGGTCGGTGAATTATCGATTGGCGACCAGCAGATGGTCGAGATTGCCAAAGTTCTGAGCTTCGAATCCAAAGTCATCATTATGGATGAACCGACGGATGCCCTGACCGATACCGAGACGGCTTCTTTATTTAGCGTGATCCGCGAACTGAAAGCCGCAGGTTGCGGAGTGGTGTATATCTCCCACCGTATGAAAGAAATCTTCGAAATCTGCGATGACGTGACAGTGTTCCGTGACGGGCAGTTCATCGCAGAACGTCCGGTCAGCGAGCTGGAAGAAGACACGCTGATTGAAATGATGGTCGGTCGCCGCCTCGAGGAACAGTATCCGCGTATTAATCATGAGCGTGGCGCGCTGCGTTTACAGGTTCGCGATGTCAGCGGGCCGGGCGTCGATAACGTCAGCTTTGATTTGCACAGTGGCGAAATCCTCGGGATTTCCGGTTTGATGGGCGCAGGCCGCACCGAACTGATGAAAATACTCTACGGCGCACTGCCGCGTAAAAGTGGTTATGTGGCGCTGGATGGCCGCGAAGTGGTGACACACTCACCGCAGGACGGGCTGGCAAACGGCATTGTGTATATCTCCGAAGACCGTAAGCGCGATGGGTTAGTGCTCGGCATGTCGGTGAAAGAAAATATGTCGCTGACCGCGCTGCGCTATTTCAGCCACGGCGGCGGTCGCCTGAAGCATGCCGACGAACAGCAGGCTGTCGGTGATTTCATCCGCCTGTTCAATATTAAAACGCCGTCGATGATGCAGACCATCGGCCTGCTTTCCGGCGGCAATCAGCAAAAAGTGGCGATTGCCCGCGGGTTAATGACGCGGCCGAAAGTCCTGATCCTCGACGAACCGACGCGCGGCGTTGACGTCGGTGCCAAAAAAGAGATTTACCAGCTTATAAACCAGTTCAAGCGCGAAGGGCTGAGCATCATTTTGGTTTCCTCAGAAATGCCGGAAGTGATCGGCATGAGTGACCGGGTTTTGGTGATGCACGAAGGTCATTTAAGCGGTGAATTCCCGATAGAACAGGCTACGCAGGAAGTGTTGATGGCAGCCGCTGTCGGCAAGCAATACGGCGTGACGCAGGAGTAATCAGATATGAGTTCTCAGACATTGCCAGCCCAAAAGCGCTGGATCAGTAAAGAGTGGTTGTTGGAGCAAAAGTCTCTGATTGCGCTGCTGGTGTTGATTGCCGTGGTCTCTTCCATGAGCCCGAACTTCTTTACCGTTAATAACCTGTTTAACATCCTCCAGCAAACGTCGGTCAACGCCATTATGGCGGTCGGCATGACGCTGGTGATCCTGACCTCCGGTATCGATTTGTCCGTCGGTTCGCTGCTGGCGCTGACGGGTGCCGTCGCTGCCTCAATTGTCGGGCTGGAAGTGAACGCCTTTGTCGCCGTGGGTGCCGCACTGGCGCTGGGCGCTGCCGTGGGCGGTGTGACCGGCATGATTGTGGCCAAAGGCAAAGTCCAGGCGTTTATCGCCACGCTGGTCATGATGTTGCTGCTGCGTGGCATCACGATGGTGTACACCAATGGCAGCCCGATCAGCACCGGTTTTAATGATGTGGCCGATGTATTTGGCTGGTTTGGTATCGGCCGCCCACTGGGCATCCCGACACCGGTCTGGCTGATGGCGGTGGTGTTTATTGCGGCGTGGTACATGCTGCATCACACCCGCTTAGGACGTTATATCTACGCGCTGGGCGGTAACGAATCCGCGACGCGGCTGTCAGGTATCAGCGTCGATAAAGTTAAAATTATCGTCTACTCCCTGTGTGGTTTGTTAGCGGCTCTGGCCAGTATCATCGAAGTGGCGCGCCTGTCTTCTGCGCAGCCTAACGCTGGTACAGGATATGAGCTGGATGCGATTGCCGCAGTGGTATTAGGGGGAACCAGCCTGTCCGGGGGTAAAGGACGCATTGTTGGAACGCTGATCGGTGCACTGATCCTTGGCTTCCTGAATAACGGTTTGAACTTATTAGGTGTTTCTTCCTACTACCAGATGATCGTAAAAGCAGTCGTCATTCTGCTGGCGGTTCTGGTGGATAACAAAAGCAACAAATAAACTCTCCTACAGGACTTATGACCATGAATATGAAAAAACTGGCTGTCTGGGTTTCCGCCGCAGCGATCACCGCTTCTTTCAGTGCTAACGTTCTGGCGAAAGACACCATTGCGCTGGTCGTTTCCACACTGAACAACCCATTCTTCGTTTCCATGAAAGACGGCGCGCAAAAAGAAGCGGACAAACTGGGCTATAACCTGATTGTTCTCGATTCTCAGAACAACCCGGCCAAAGAGCTGGCAAACGTGCAGGACCTGACGGTTCGCGGCACCAAACTGGTGCTGATCAACCCAACCGATTCTGACGCAGTCGGCAATGCCGTCGCCATGGCAAACCAGGCGAAGATCCCGGTGATCACCCTTGACCGTCAGGCGACCAAAGGTGTGGTTGCCAGCCACGTTGCATCCGATAACGCCTTCGGCGGTAAAATGGCCGGCGATTACATTGCGAAGAAACTGGGCGAAAATGCCAAAGTGATCGAACTGGAAGGTATCGCCGGGACATCCGTTGCCCGCGAACGTGGTAAAGGTTTCGCCCAGGCGGCTGAAAAACACCACTTCCAGATCCTCGCCAGCCAGCCAGCTGATTTTGACCGCACCAAAGGTCTGAACGTCATGCAAAACCTGCTGACTGCGCATCAGGATGTGCAGGCGGTATTTGCTCAGAATGACGAAATGGCGCTCGGCGCATTGCGTGCCCTGCAGACTGCCGGTAAAACGGATGTGCTGGTCGTCGGCTTTGACGGCACCGAAGACGGTATCAAAGCGGTTAACAGTGGCAAGATGGGCGCGACCGTGGCACAACGTCCTGAGCAAATCGGCGTGATCGGCGTTCAGACGGCAGATAAAGTCCTGAAAGGCGAAAAAGTACCCGCTGTTATCCCTGTTGATTTGAAACTGGTTGCTCAGCCGTAATACCCTCTTTCTCCAGATGTCACCGCGCCTCTTTCCGGAGGCGCTATTTAACGCAGGGATCTCCACATGAAGACAGGCAAACTGGTAGTGCTTGGCAGTATCAATGCCGACCACATTCTGAATATCAACCACTTCCCGCAACCGGGCGAAACGGTTATCGGTAAGCAATACACCGTCGCCTTTGGCGGTAAAGGTGCGAACCAGGCGGTTGCTGCCGGTCGCAGCGGTGCTGATATTTCTTTTATTGCCTGTGTGGGGGATGACGATATTGGCGAGCGGGTGCGTAAGCAACTGGCAAGTGACCATATCGATACGTACCCTGTCGAAGCCATTAAAGACACCACCACCGGCGTCGCACTGATTTTCGTGAATGCGGAAGGTGAGAACGTTATTGGTATTGATGCGGGGGCGAATAAAGCGGTGACCCCGGAATATCTGGATCGCTATAAACAGCAGGTCATTGCTGCTTCTGCTTTATTAATGCAGCTGGAATCGCCGCTCGAAACGGTGATTGCGGCAGCGAAGATCGCCAAAGACAACGACACGCAGGTGATCCTCAATCCGGCTCCGGCGTGTGAATTGCCCGATGAATTGCTGGCGCGGGTGGATATGATCACCCCGAACGAAACCGAAGCTGAAAAGCTGACGGGAATTAAAGTGGATAATAATGAGGATGCCGCGCGTGCCGCTAATGCTCTGCATGACAAAGGCATCGCAACGGTCATCATTACATTAGGCAGTAAGGGTGTCTGGCTGAGCCAGAACGGTGAAGGAAAGTTGGTGGCGGGATTCCGGGTGAAAGCCGTCGATACCATTGCGGCCGGGGACACCTTCAACGGCGCACTCGTCACGGCATTACTGGAAGGCAAGCCGATGGACAGCGCAGTCCGGTTCGCGCATGCAGCGGCGGCGATCGCCGTGACACGCCCTGGCGCTCAGCCTTCTGTTCCGTGGCGCAATGAAATAGACGATTTCCTCGCACAACAGGAGGCCTGATTGGCCACCATGAAAGATGTCGCCCGCCTGGCGGGCGTTTCAACCTCCACCGTTTCTCATGTCATCAACAAAAATCGTTTTGTCAGTGAATCCATTGCTGAGAAAGTGAATGCCGCCGTTGAGCAGCTCAACTATGCTCCTTCCGCGTTAGCCCGCAGCCTGAAACTGAACCAGACCCGCACGCTTGGTATGTTACTGACGGCCAGCAGCAACCCTTTCTATTCGGAAGTGGTCCGTGGCGTCGAGCGCAGCTGCTATGAGCGCGGATACAGCCTCATCTTGTGCAACACCGATAATGATGCGGAACGCATGAACCGGAGTCTGGAAACCCTGTTACAGAAACGGGTCGACGGGCTGCTGATCATGTGCACGGAAAACCACCGGCCTTCGAAAGAGGCTATCAGCCGCTATCCGTCACTGCCGATAGTGATGATGGACTGGTCACCCTTTGATGGCGCGATAGATATTATTCAGGATAACGCGTTGCTGGGTGGCGAAATGGCGACGACATTTTTAATCCGGCAAGGCTATCAGCGTATTGCCTGCATCACCGGGCCTCTTGATAAAACCACCGCGCAGGAACGGCTGAGTGGTTATCGCCAGGCGATGGAAAAAGCCGGTCTGAAGATTTTCCCCGGTTATGAAGTCAGCGGCGATTTTGAATTCGAGGGTGGATTAGCCGCGATGGAACAGTTGCTGGCGCTGCCCGAACCGCCTCATGCGGTGTTTGCCGGTAACGACGCCATGGCCGTGGGGGTTTATCAGGCACTTTATCAGCGTGGATTGTCTGTTCCTGATGATGTTGCCGTGATGGGGTATGACGATATCCAGCTGGCGCAATATATGATGCCGCCGCTGACTACTATCCATCAGCCTAAAGACTCGCTGGGAGAACTGGCAGTGGATGCCTTATTGCATCGTCTGCAGGACCCGGATTCAGAACCGCAGGTTCTGGTGCTGACACCGGAACTGGTGGTGCGTCAGTCGGTGGGATCATTCGTCGGCAAGTAACAGGCTCTGGCATTCCAGCATTGCGGCATTCGCATCACTGGCAAGAATCGCATCGGTCAGCCGCTGATGATGTTCCAGCTTGATCACTTCATTACCGGTAATTGCCCGGAAGTAACTCTGATAGACCGAACTGAATAAATTCGAGAACGATGTCAGGAAAGGGTTTTTCCCCGCTTCATAGATAAGCTGATGAAACTGGGTATCGACCGTTATCCAGCGTTCCCGGTCAAAGTTGTTATGCAGCTGGCGCATTTCATACATATAGAGAGAGAGCTGATGCTTTTGCTCTTTACTGGCAGAAAGCGCAGCCAACGCACAAGCCTGAGGTTCGAGCGCCCGGCGCAGCACAATAAAATGCGCCATCACCTGATCGAAGTTTTCACGGGTCATCCACCAGGTCAGCAATTCCTGATCAAGAAAGTTCCAGCTCGATTGTGGCATTACCCGTGTGCCGATGCGCGGGCGCGGTAAGAGCATCCCTTTAGCTGCCAGCGTCTTGACGGCTTCACGGACGGCGGTCCGGCTGACCCCAAAAATCTCCCCTAACTCATTCTCTCCCGGAAGAATGGCGCCTTCCGGGTACTCACCAGATAAAACGCGTTGTGCAATTTTCTCTGCCAGCAGATAAGAAAGGTTCCGCTGAGCCGCTTGTTGATGCGCATTAAGTAGCATGTAAGGTATTCCTGAATGTCTTTCTCTTATTATATAAGCAGAGTTTACTCCAGCCTCTGGCGGAAAACTGGCGTGTATTGAGCGGAAAACGGTGTCTATTTACTCACTTTGGGCAAAAATGATGATTTTGTGAACGGTTGATAAAAAAAGTGAAATTAGGGGTTGCGGCCTTCTGAGAACTCCCTATAATGCGCCTCCACTGACTGGGAACAACGACTGACAAGTCGCCCGGACAGGAAGAGAAAAAGAAGAATGTTCGAATGAATAATCTCTTGACTCTTCAGCGGGAAAACGTAATATACGCCTCCCGCGCCGCATAAGATTCCTTGCGAACCGCGGCATGCTCTTTAACAATTTATCAGACAATCTGTGTGGGCACTCACAAGACGATATCAGCCACTTCGGTGGCAAAAAATATCAAGTCTTAAAGAGTGACCAAGCAGTAATTCATTTAGTTGAATTATTACGAAAGTTAATTTTTGAGCATCGCTTCACTTGTTGAAGCAAATCGAACTTTTAATTGAAGAGTTTGATCATGGCTCAGATTGAACGCTGGCGGCAGGCCTAACACATGCAAGTCGA